>CAMDSZ010000061.1 GCA_945906945.1 Akkermansia muciniphila | reverse complement strand
CAGGACTTCCGGCTGCAGCGGGGGTTGCTGCAGTGCCGGACGCCGGCGCTGGCGCTGGCCCCTCGCCAGCATCGATCTTGGCGTCCGCAGGAATTTTGAGCAGGTCCGCCTCGGTCCAAGGGGCAACTTGAGCCGCAAATTCCTTTCGGGCCGCCGCGACCTTCGCCTCGGAAATCTCGGGAGAGTTGTTTCCAAAACTTGCACGCACGTAGGACATCACCGCAGCGAGTTTTTTATCGGACAAAGCCTTTTCCCAAGCAGGCATCGCTCCATTGTACGTAGCATCGCCCACCTTGAGCGGCCCCATCAAACCCTTGAGAAGAATTGCTACGAGTCTTTTTTCCGACCCATTCACCCAATCCGTTCCAGCCAAGGTTGGGAACTGGCCGGCGATCCCGAGTCCGCTAGCTTGATGGCACGGCTGGCAGTTCGCGTAAATGCCCTTGCCGAGTTCGACCATAGTCTGCTCGGCGGCTGCTTCAACCTGGACGGCGGCACCGCCCTTGCGGGCAAAAAGAATTTCCGGTGAAGACTGTTCTTCGTTGAAAACGGTCCCCTGAAAACCGCCGTGATAAATTCCAAAATAAACGCCTGAAAAACAGATTACAGCGCCAAAGACCGCGAGCAACCAACCGGGAATCGGAAGATTGTTTTCCACTGGATCGCCATGCTCACGCTTGGCGGCGGCAGTCACCTTTAGCGACTCAATGGAGTCACTGGGATTTTGAGAATCGTTTTGCTGAGACATCATCGTGAATGGCTGTGGAACCGTTGGGAGGGCTTACTTCTTCGGGGTGGTCGCCGCGGTTGCCTTGCCGGCCTCCTTCAATGGGTGAGAGCGATCGAGAGAACCCAAATAGGCCACCAGCGCCTTTGCTTCGGGAGTGGGCACAACCTCAGAGCCGGTTGGAGCGCTCATTGCCTTCGGCAGTTGGAGCGCGTCCGGTGAAGGAGTGCCCGTAATTTTCCGCACAAGAAAGAGATGTTTATACGAGGGCATGATAGAACCTTCGCCCATGGCCAGAGGGTTGTAGAGATGCTTGAGGTGCCACGACGCGTCCCGCTTCGCTGGCTTGTAAGGATCGTCCGAGGGCTCATTTCTCCACTTCTCTGATCCCACGTTAGAGAGGTCGGGCCCAAGCCTGAGGGCGCCTAAAACCGGCGTGTGCTCCGTGACGTGATCCCTCGCGACTGTGCGGCGGGACCCCCAACCGCGGTCGACATCCGCTGAGTCACCACCACGCACGATTTGGGTGTGACAGGTCTGGCAGCCTTCCGAAACGTAAACTTGACGCCCCACTTCAGCCAGCCCACCCGGGACGTTCGGATACACATCGGAAACAAGGCCGTCCTCCTCTTTGAAGTCTGGGGTCAACGCGCCCAGCTGGGCATGAGGAATAAGCACCGTCACCCCCAAGGAGGTTGCAAATGCTATCAACAGAATTGGAAATAAGAATCCAGAGCGGCTCATGAAAATTAGAGGTTCGGTTTAGTGTTCGTGAGCATCACGGAATAAAGTTGGCTCTCCCCCGGGTTGTCCGACGCGAAGTGCCATGAGCAGGAAATGGAGAGTGAAGGCCGCGTAGCCGAGACCAACGAGAATGAAAGAGATCACCCGCCCCCAGTAATAGGACGAACCCACCTCCAATACCTGGCGGAAGCTTGTATTCGCCGCGTCCAATGCGGCACCCGATGCTAGACCGCTAAATACTAGCATCAGCGAGCCCATCGTTGTCCCGTACGCCGCACCCAAAAAATGGATTGAAATCAGGGTCGAAGACAGCCACTCGCAGCCCGAGATGCGCGGCATGATGAAGTAGATTGCACCGAACAACGCCATCGTCACGAAACCATTCAAAACTAACGCCGCAACGCCAGAGTCAAAAAGCGTGAACTGCACCATGTAATGTACCGACCGGAGCGATCCGACTGCGTTCAAGAGCACCGCCGAAAAGAAAATGCCCAGACCAAAAAGTGTGAACCTCGCGGAAGGTGAGTTTGCAGTCCTCCGAGAACCTCTGCATGAGGCGATCAGATTATAAATCGAGCCGAACACTGGAACCAGCAGAAGGATCGCAGCGGACGCCGACAAGGAAGAAAGCCAAACGGGAATTGGGCCGCCTGCGAGCCGCGCACTACCGGTTAGACCTGCGACGAAGATATAAAGCCAAAAGCAGCCTCTTCCGAGCGGCCCCGAAAAGATCGGCTCGCCGGTCACCTTCGGAATTACGAAGTAAGCTGACCCTAACGAAACCGGAACCAGCCACATCCAAACAAAGCCCGAGTTAGTCCAATCCGCCACAAGCTGCGCGATTACACCGTTTACACCATTTGTCGCCAGAAGAAGGTTACCGGCAAACAAGCTCCAACCCAACCAACAAGTCCCGGCGATCACAAACATCGCGGCAATCGAAACCTTCTCGCCAGTGTTGCGGAAAGACAGAAGAAAACACATTGCGATCAGTCCTAGACCGGAAAGCATAACAGCATACGCCGATGAGGGCATTTCAAGTCCGGTCAGCGCGCTCATCTTGCCCGTGAGAATCGAGATTACTCCGAGTAACAAGCCAACATTCCAAAGAACCGCTCCCAGCGTTGCGACGGTCTTTCCAATCAACGGGCGCGACGAAAGCCTCGAGATGAGCCATGCCGCAACCCCCATTGCCGCCATTGAGCACCACCCGTAACTGAAAGTGACGCTTGCCACCGGCGAGAGCCTGCCAAAATTCGAAAACGAGAAGCCCAGAAAATCTGGGAAGACTAACTGCAACGCGTTCACTACCGCGAGCGAAGTGGAAACAAGCAGCCACAACAGACCTGTCGTGAAAAACCACAGAACCAAGGGACGCACGGATGCGTCGATCTGAGCACGATCAACTGCTGAGAGCTGAGCGGCTTTGTCGGGAGCGGGAATGCGGATTTGCGCTTTGTCGGCAACGGCGTCTGTCATGGAAATGGTCTCCGTAAAAATGAAGCTGACTAAGAGGGCGTGGGCCTAGTGGGCCTGTTGGGCGGAGGAAGCTGAGATTTTCGGGAACTGTGTGGTCCGGGCACCTCCGGGGGAGGAGGGCATCGCGGGCGCATCACCGGCAGGCATTGGCATCGGTGCATCAACCTTCACCGCGGAGGCCTTCGGCGCCTTCTGCGAGAGTTCTTTTGCGGTGAGCTTGATGGCGTCGCCTAAAGGTATCCTTGCAGTATCGGCGCCCTTGTTAACCCACTCTGTTGCGGTCAACTTAGCATCCTCATCGGCTCGCAGCTTTGCGCGAACCTCCGCCCGATGCGCACCGCGCTTTGCTTCTACATCGACCTCAGGTCGCGTTGAGCCAATTGACAGCTTGGAGACCACTAGGATCGCAATGACACTAGCCACTCCGAAAAGGAAGTAGTTCAACGAAGGCATTCCGTTTGAAGAATTAGAGTCAGACATAACTCAGTTTGTGAGCGCCACAGATCCAGAGAGGCGCGGGTCTCTATTCGGAAAGATATTTGCGGAGGCAAGACGACGGAAGAAAAACCCTGCAGCGGCTCCAGCAACGGCTAGTACCGAGGCGAAGTCATACACGCTCGGACTCACGCCCGTTTGATGCAATGAAGGCAGCACGATGATGTAATGGTCCAGGAGTTGCATCGCGATGATCCAGCAAGCAACGGCGCAGAGGAACTTCGGGTTCTTCTTAGTGCCCTGAAACAAAAGGATCGGGAACGGAATAAAGAACCTGCCGAGCACGAGGATGGTGGTTAACGCGTGCCAACCCTCGGTATTCCGGATCTTGAAATAAATTGTTTCTTCGGGGATGTTCGCGTACCAGATCAACATATACTGTGAGTAAGCGATGTAGGCCCAGAACACAGTGAAGGCCAACATGAACTTACCCATGATGTGGTAGTGTTCAAGGTTCACAGCCTTAAGGTAACCAGCCTTCTTGAGTCCGGTGATTATCAGCACGAGCAACGCCATTGAACTGCCGGCCGCACCTGCGAAAATGTATACCCCCCACATCGTCGAGAACCAGTGGTAATCCAGTCCCATCAACCAGTCCACTGCAGCGAAAGTGAGGCAGACCGCCATCACTGGCAACCCACCGATTGCAAGCTTACGGAGACGGAAAGTGTGGCGCGAAGCCCCGTCCTCATCCTGCGCCATGGACGTTGAACGCAGTGCAACCGCGAAGCCTCCAAGACCCAAAAAGTAAGCGACATATCGCACCCAGAAAAAGTTATGGTTCAAAAACGCCGCCTTGTTGTCCAGGAGGGCATCCTGTCCGGGAGGCAGATCCCACCACTTCCAGAGGATCGGCGCGCAAAACAATATCAGTGGAAGGAAGAAGACCGAAAGATACGGAATGACGCTCGCGACATTCTCCATCTGGCGCCGGACTAGAATCCCCCACTCCGAGTCGGTAGCGCTGTGAAGGATGGTCCAGAAAAGACATCCAACACAGAGAGTCAGTACAAACATGAATCCGAACAGCCAGGAGAACGCAAACTGCTCCCTCGAGGTGAACAATCCAATTGCGCTCACGAGCAATCCGACCACCGAAGCGGCGAAGCACATGGACGAAAATTTCTTCGCAACGCCCGAATCGAAGCGCTCAACAGACAGGTTTGGGGATTCCGTGGAATGGCTCATTACTTGGCGTTTAATTTGGCCTGCAACTCGGCAGACAATTCAGATGCTTTCACTCCTTGGCTCTTTTGAAGGGCGCGCAAGTAAGCGACGATTGCCCATCGGTCCGAAACGGAGATGTTGGGCCCATACGCGCCCATGGTGTTCTTTCCATGGGTAATGGTGGAGAAAATCTGACCGTCCGGTTGCGTGCGAATCCGGTCGTCCATTAAAGAGGCTACCGTCGCCAAACCAAAGGACTTTGCGACTCCGTTTCCTTCGCCCACGCGACCATGACAAACTACACAGTGGATCTCGTAACGCTCATGACCTCTTTGCAGAAAGATTTCAGTGACCTTCTCAGGAATGCCGTCGCCGTAGAACTCACCCATCACGCCGGTATCGCGGTAGGTGGGCTGGCTGGAGAACCCCGAGTCACCCTGCAGATTGCTTGCGCCGGACTGGTAGTACCGGCCATTCAGGTTGTAGCCGACAGGGATTGTGCCTTCCACCGGCATATGATCGCCGCGGTTGTCCGCAAAGAAACGGCTCCCATGCTGGGTAATAACCTTTGGCTGGTGTTTCATGTCAGGAACCAGCTGGATCGGCGGGTTGTGAAACTTGTCACCACGAAAACCAGCCAACGATAGTACGCCGGCAACGCAGACAGTGGAGATGATGAAGAAGGCGCGCAGCATAATCAGTCGTGAATGAGGGTGACGTTCTGACCTCCAATTTCCTCCATGAGCGCCTTGGTCCGAGATTCCGAGAACTTGGCGTCGCGGGCTTCAATCACGAGAAAAAAGCCGTCGTCGGTTGCACGCTTGAACCGGTCCCAGTTGAAAACGGGGTGGTACCACTTCGGCAGCTGATTGAGCAAAAGCAACGTGAACAAAGCGGTGAACGCGGAGAACAGCACCGTTAACTCAAAGATAATCGGGAAAAACGCCGGAACTGTAGGCCAGCTGTAAGGCTTGCCATCGACGATCATTGGATAGAGGAAAAACGATGGAATGGTGGTCAAGCTGATCCCGGTTAGGGCACCGGTGAATCCACCGCAGAAGACCGCAGCGCTCAGCCAGGACTTTCCAAGGCCCATGGCCTTGTCCATTCCGTGCACAGGAAACGGAGTGTGGACATCCCACTTCGCGAACCCAGCATCCCTTATTTTTTCCGCAGCGTGCATGAGGTCCGCCGCGCTATTAAATTCGGCCCCCAGGCCGTACACCTTACGATGTTGAGACATGGTTTGATTAGTGTTTTGAGTGGCCGTGGTGTGGATCTGCTTCAGGGGTGACTAATTTCACCTCCGAAATTGCGATCATGGGCAG
Source organism: Akkermansia muciniphila (assembly GCA_945906945.1). Taxonomy (GTDB): domain Bacteria; phylum Verrucomicrobiota; class Verrucomicrobiia; order Chthoniobacterales; family Chthoniobacteraceae; genus Chth-196. Next base: position 9,325 of record CAMDSZ010000061.1, on the reverse strand, counting down.
GAACCGCATAAACAGTAAGAAGAGCGAAAGGAAAATTCCGAACGTTCCAATGAAGGTGAGAATTTCAGTTGTGGAAGGAGAGTAGTGACCCCAGCTGCTCGGAAGATAATCCTGCGCCAGTGAGGTCACGATGATCACGAAGCGCTCGAACCACATTCCAATGTTCACGAACTGACAGATGACGAACACGACGATGTAATTATTACGCATCGCCTTAAACCAGAAAATCTGGGGCGAAATCACATTGCAGAACATCATCGCCCAGTACGCCCACTGGTACCAACCCTTGCCATCCGCCGCTGCGCGAGCGGTGAAGAATGTGAATCCCTCGAATTTGTTGCCGCTGTACCAGGCCACAAAGAGCTCCATCAGGTACGCGTAGCCCACAATCGAGCCGGTCAATAGAATGATCTTCGCCATCTTGTCCACATGCTGGCGAGTGATCAGATCGTTAAGCTGCGGGAAAATCCGCGCTGCCGGCAGCATGATCGTGAGCACCATTGCAAACCCGCCGAAGATCGCCCCAGCGACGAAGTAAGGCGGGAAGATGGTGGTGTGCCAGCCCGGCAGGATTGAGGTCGCGAAATCGAATGAAACGATGGAGTGCACCGACAATACCAACGGAGTGGAGAGGCCCGCCAGAAGCAGATAAGCCATTTCGTAGTGGCGCCAGTGGCGATTCGAGCCGCGCCATCCAAGCGCGAATACGCCGTAGATAAACTTGGCGAATCTCGACTTCGCACGGTCACGCAATGTGGCCAAGTCAGGAATCAAACCCACAAACCAAAACAGCACGGAGACCGAAAAGTAAGTGGAAACAGCGAATACATCCCAAAGCAGCGGGGACCTGAAATTCGGCCAGATCCCGTTCGCATTCGGAATGGGCGCGAGGAAGTAGGCGTTCCAAAACCTTCCGACGTGGATTGCAGGGAAAATCCCCGCGCACATCACGGCAAACAACGTCATAGCCTCGGCGGCGCGGTTGATTGAAGTTCTCCACTTTTGGCGAGTCAGGAAAAGGATCGCAGAGATCAAAGTCCCGGCGTGGCCGATGCCGATCCAAAACACGAAATTCGTGATGTCCCACGCCCAACCGTTCGGATGGTTTTCACCCCAAACGCCCACGCCATTGGAGATTTGGTACACGATGCAGCAAAGCCCCATCAGAGCAATCGGGGATGTAATGCAAAGCGAGATCAACCACCACTTCGGCGTCGGAGACTCAACAATGGTGGACACCTTTTCGGTGATCCATGCCAAGCTCCGGTTGTTCGTTACCAGCGGTTCCCGACGCAATTCGGCGGGTGTTTCGAGTGTGACGCTTGATTTAGCCATTAGTGCTGGCCTCCGTTTGAAGCTTTGCCGGCGGAACCGTGCGCAGCTGAATCATGTGCATGGTGCGCGTGAAGATCGCGTGAGGCTGACCCCGCGCGCTGTGCGTCCGGCATCTTGGGATTAGGGTTACGAATCCGAGCAAGGTACCAGACGCGGTTCTGCGTGTTGAGATATTCAAGCAAGCGGTAGCCGCGCTGGTCCTCTTTGAGCTTAGCGATGCGACTCTTTGGATTGTTGATGTCGCCAAAAACGATCGCGTCCGTTGGGCAGACCTGAGCGCACGCGGAAGTGAACACGTCTGCGGGTACCTGCGGTGTGCCCTCTGTGTCGCGAGCGTGCACTTTAGCCGTGATCTTCGCTTCCTGAATCCGTTGGACACAGAAGGTGCATTTTTCCATCACACCACGCATGCGAACTGTGACGTTCGGATTTTTTTGCATCTGGATAGTCTCAGGAGTGCTTTTCTCCGTGAGCAAATTCCATTTGTACAGGCTGGTGATCGAGCGCTGGTTGTAATCAAAGAAATTAAACCGACGAACCTTGAACGGGCAGTTGTTCGCGCAATATCGGGTCCCGATGCAGCGGTTGTAGGCCATCACGTTCAATCCGTCCTCGGAATGAACGGTTGCGTTCACCGGACAGACTGTTTCGCAGGGTGCGTTTTCGCACTGCTGGCACATCATCGGCTGACTGACCATTTCAGGTTCGTCTTCATCGCCACCTTCGCTGGCAAAGTAACGGTCCATGCGCATCCAGTGCATCTCGCGGCCTTTGATGACCTGCTCCTTGCCCACGATAGGAATGTTGTTTTCGGACTGGCATGCGACCATGCATGCAGAGCAGCCAATGCAACTATTGAGGTCCACAGTCATGCCCCAAGCATGAACATCATCAAGCGGCGGATTTGTATAAAGTGAAAAGTTTTCCGGCGCATGGGCGTCGATCCCCATCTTTTTGAAGTAATCGGCGTTTGACGCGTTTTTCTTCCAGTCCTCTGAGGTCGACTGGCGCAGGATATCCGCACCGCGCCCCTCAAGCGCGCCGTGCTCCTGCGTGACCGCTAGCTCGACCTTGCGGCCTGTTTTCGCAACCGTCACGCCGCCGCGAAAACGAGTCCCCGCAGAAGTCACAAGAGGAAACACATCAACGCCAACATTGCGCCCCACATTGCCAACCTCGGAGCGACCGTAACCAACCGCCACCGAAATAGAATCATCCGCGTGCCCTGGAAGCTCGAGTGCTCCAATTTCCACTGACTTATCGCCAAGCGTAAGTTTCAGAACGTCCCCCGTGCTAACTCCAAGCTTTTTGGCAGCAGCAGGACTGATCAGCGCCGCGTTATCCCAAGTGAGCTTCGTGACCGGATCAGGCAGTTCCTGGAGCCACCCATTGTTGGCGTATCGTCCGTCATCAACTTTGGAATCCGTAATGAAAACCAACTCGAATTCATTATCCGCCAGACGAATCGCAGGCGCCGCTGAGATCTTTCTGGCCACAGAATCGGTTTGGAAAGCCGCGCCGCCCACGGCGGGCGTTGATCCCCCCAGAAATCCGTTTTTGAGGGCTTTAGGCCACTCGGCCGAGGCGTCTTTCTGATCGCCCAAGACTGCCGCAAAGGTCTTTTGGACGAGTTTCTGTGCGTCAGCAGCCTCGTTGGCAATCCGCGCAAGCAATTCGATATCTGACCTGCCACCGTAGAGAGGAAGGACCATCGGTTGCACTACCATGTAGCTGCCGTCAACCGCGCGGCAGTCGCCCCATTGCTCGAGGTAATGTGCAGCGGGAAGATGCCAGGCCGCTTTCGCAGAAGTTTCGTTAAAATCAATCGAGAGATGCACCACCGTTTTCACGGCGGCCTGCGACTCGCTCCACTTCACGTCATCCGGCGCATTAAAAACGGGGTTCCCGCCCAAGATAAACAACGCGTTCGTCTTTCCATTACGCAAGCTCGCTGCCAACTCCGAGATTCCAAGCGAAGGCGAAACAAGCGATTTGCGCACCAGCAAACCCTTGCCAACTGCATCCAGCGCGTTGTTGATAGCGAAACCCAAAGCCTGAACTGCTGCAGGCTGCCTCTGGCCAACCAGAACGAGCGCCTTGCCTTTGTGCGCGACAAGATCAGCTGCACACTCTTCAACCCAGCCAGCCTTGATCTTGGTTTCAGGCGCCTTTAAGTCCGCCGCAAGCTTGCCGAGAGCACCATCCGAAAGGCTCTTAGAGAGCTGCAACGCCAGCGCCTTCAGAAAACTGCTGGAACGGCTTGCCGCCAACCGCAGCCGGTGATCCGACATCCCGCCCGTCAACGTGTAGCGGTTTTCAACCACGTACAACCGGTTCATCGCCGTGTTGGCGTTGTCTACCTTGCGGCGCGCTGCGAATCCACGCACCAAACTGATATCGCCTTCGACTCCGAGAATATCGCGATCCACCGTCAGCAAAATGTCCGCCGCTTCGAGCTTGTACACGACCTCGCTGCCCGCGCCGAAAGCAACGGCTGCAGCATCGAGCTCGGGACTGTTGCCGTTCGCCTCGTAGGAAGCCCACTTTGCACTCGGAAACTTCGCAAGAACCGCTTTCTTCAAGCGCTCACGAGTTGGCGAAACCTCGCCGTCCGTCAAGAAAGCAAGCCCGTCGCCGCTTCCCGCCGAGGACAAAATTGCATCGAGTTCTTTTTCAAAAGCGGCGTGATCAGAAGTCTTGCCCTCGTGGCGCACTTCCTTGGAGCGCTGAGGATCGTACAAGTCCAAGATCGAAGACTGGGCCCAAATATCCGTCGCGCCCTTGTTCACAGGGTGCAGCGGGTTACCCTCGATTTTGGTGGGTCGTCCGTCAAAGGTCGTAACCACCAGCGGCATCGCACCAAGGCGCGAAGGCATCGCGGATGTAAAGAACAAGGCTTTACCCGGCACGGACCACTCCACTCCTCTCGTGAACGGCACCAACTGCTTGAGCGGCCTGCGGCATGCGGAAAGGCTCATCCCCGCCATCGCCACGGAGGCGCCCATCAACTGCAAAAAGCTGCGGCGGCTCACGTCGCCTCCCTCCAACTCGGAGGCGCCTTGGGGAAACTCTCGATTCAGCCAGCCACGGAATTCAGGCGTATCTTGTAATTGCCCTAGCGAGCGCCAGTAACGCTTGCCTGTCTGGGACTCTTGAGGATGCTGGAAAATGCGCTTGCTCATGTGGGTTAGCGATGGCAACCGGCGCAGTTTTTGACCGGAGGATTGATATGCAACTTCTCAACCAGCGCCGAACCAATTTCGCGCTGAGTTTTACCGGCTGGCGGCTGCCAGTCCAAGTTCGTCACTTCTGAAACCGGACGCACGAAGCTGGCCGGATCCCGGTGACAGTCCAAACACCAAGACATTGAATGCGACTCCGCATGGTAAACCACTTCCATCTCGTTCACCTTCCCGTGGCAGCTCACGCAGCTCACTCCACGGTTCACATGAACCGAGTGATGGAAGTACGCGTAATCCGGCGTCTTGTGAATTTGAACCCATTCGATCGGATTGCCCGTCTGCCACGAATCCCTGACCAGCTGCAGTTTGGGGTTGTCACGCTGGATCTGCGAGTGACAGTTCATACACACCTGAGTCGTCGGAATGTTTGAGTAGGCCGAAGTCTCCACGTACGAGTGGCAGTACCGACAATCCATCCCAAGCTGTCCGGCGTGGATCTGATGGGAGAAAGCCACAGGTTGCGTTGGCTCATAACCCACCCTCGTGTACTTCGGGGTGAAGTAGTACCAGACGCCTGAGGAAACTCCGCCCCCTAAGACGAGAACGCAGATTGCAATCTTGATTGGGAGCCAATTGCTCCACCTTGGAAAAATATTCGCCATGCGTTGGGTAAATCAGTTCATGAGTGAAGGGCGAAGACAACAGACTGCCATACGGCTGTTATGAAAATGGGCCCCGATTCAAATAGGCGGCGGCGTCACAATCAAGCGAGTTTGTGAAATTTTTCACAAGCCGACCCAGCCTAAGTTTCGGCAACCGGCTCAATATCAAAGAAAAACTCCGGAGGGAGCCCCAGTTAAAAAACTGCGTCCGCGCACGACCGAGCTCTTTCCCGCTCATCCCAGAGTCTTCCAACCCAAAAACAAAGGCCCGCCGCCCAAGCTCTGCCACCGAAGACGCCACCCTCGACAGACGGCCCCGTCCAAGGATTCACTATGCCGACCGTCCCTGCAAATGCCGCTCGCAGTATGTATTACCATCAACCGATACGCGGAACTCCAGCTCGGGGGAGCTCACCTCGGTCTGACCGCAAACATAGCACTTGTGAAGGGTTTCCACTGGCTCGATCGCCTCAGTAAACTGCTTGCGCCGGCTGGCCGCCACGCGCTGGCGGCCCCGGGAGGCAATCCACGCGGGGCCAAAGAAAATCAGGAAGTTCGCAAGAGCCACGACCACGCCGACCCTGTAGCCCCAGCCCGAGCGCACAAAGCTCAGCGCCAAGATCACCGCATCGAATATCGCCAACCATTTAACCCTTAAAGGGATAATAAAAAACATGTAAACCTGCATCGCCGGGTAATGCCACGCGAAGGCGAAAAGCAGGGAGTTGTTCAGTAAAAAGCCGCCGGTTCCGTCCCCGACCAGAAAACCGGCCGCCGTAGTGCCGACAGCCCCCAGCAAATAATAGACATTTAAGCGAAATACCCCCATCGCCTCCTCCAGGCCATCCCCGAGCCAGACTAAGAAAAGGAGGTAGAACACGGCTCCCAGCCAGCTGGGCAGCACCCCCCCAAAGAGCGGGATAAACAAATGAGACACCAGCCTCCATACCTCCCCCTGTAAAACCGCTGCGGGATCCAATTCCAAGGCCTTGATGAAAGGCGGCTTGACCTGGTAAAGCACAAAAACAAGACCGTTCAACGCCGCCACATACCGAAGCAGGTGAGGCACTGCTAAATTTCCGAAACGGCTCTCAGCTTTATCCAACCAATTCATAACTTTTTCTAATAGCAAACCACCAAACAATTAATGAGATCTGCCAACCCTACCCTCCCATCGGGCCGACGGCATCTCTTTTCACAAAAACCACACTCCTTCCTCAGGCCCCACCGCTATACGATGAGCCCAATTGCGCGGGGCTTGAGCTTAAACTCGACGTCGCCTCGCCCGACAAACTCGCCATCCAACTCCAAGGCCGCAGTGCCCTTGACCGTTAAGGCCTCGGTTTGCAGGTAGCTCACACCTTCCAACCGGGTGTGCCATCCGAGCGGCACGCCGAGGAGGTATTGCATTACCTCGACCGCCCTTAGGTCACGGAAAACAAGTACATCCATCAATCCATCGTTGTTCTTCGCCCTCGGAAAAACCGGGAACGGCCCTCCATAAAACCTCCCGTTACCCACTAAGACCCAGATGCCCTCCATCGCTGGAAGGCCTGCGGCGCGGACCTCCAGCAGCTGCGCAGGGCGTCCGATCTGCTTCAACGCGGACCAGACATAAGCCCCGGCGCCGAACTGCCGTTTCGCAGCGCTCGTCACGCCCGCTACGACGTCCGCGTCAAACCCGACCCCAGCCAGCTGGGCAAACGGCTGACCGTTTGCCAGCCCCAGATCGACCTCCCGCGTCCGTCCGCGCAGGATAGAGGCCCACGCATGCTCCCAATCAAGCGGCAACCCGAGCTCCCGGGCAAAAACGTTCATCGTGCCAAGAGGCAGCACGCCCAAACGCGCAGAGGTCCCGGCCAATCCCCGCAATACCTCGTTCACCGTCCCATCACCGCCGGCTGCGATGACGGCTCCAAACCCCTCTGCCGCGGCCTCCCTCGCAAAGCTTTCCGCCTCACCGGGGGCGGTTGTCACCCGTATTTCTGCGTCACGAGCCACGTCCGCAATGAAGTGGAGTACCTCCAGCTGCCGGGCGCCGCGGGCCTGGGGATTGAGAACAATACAGTAATCCTTCATGGACGATGGCTTCCCGCTTTTCATGCGCGAAACTGCGCGTAAACTGCGGGCTTACATGCGGCTTTCCAAGGGAATTTTTCTAAAGCTAGGCTTATCGTTCGCGTTAAGTCTCTGCGTGCTCAGCGCCCTCAAGCTCATTCTCAAGCTCGAGAGCAACCAAACTCGTATCCGCAACTCGCTCTCCTCTGCACTCGGGATGGACGTGCAATTTGAAAAACTCCGGTCCTCCCTCTTCTGGAAAATCCGGATCAGCGGCGTCAAAGGCTCAAACGCCAGTGGCGCGCGCTTTTCAGCCCACGAGTTGCAAATAAATCCCCGTCTGCTTTCGCTGCTCAAGGGACAACTCGTGCTTTCAGAGGTGCGCATCGACAAACCCCGGCTGACCTGGGTGGACCAAACCACGCCCCCCGCCGCACCCCCAGCCGCGGACTCGACAGCCACTTCTGCGATCAAAAAAGAAACCCCATCCGAACTACCACACCTCTTAAAAAGACTGCTGCCGAACCAAGGTGTTTCGCCCGTCCGCCGCCTCGTAATAAACAACGGGGACCTCGATTGGATTGATGCGCGAGGCCACACGCTCATTCAAGTCGAGAGCGTCCAACTCGAGCTCAACGCCGACACGACCGGCCTTGGCAAAGGGCGCATCGCCATAGCCAAAGGAGCGATCGCCGAACTCATCGCTTTCCACGGCATGCAATCCCGCATCGAACTCAACGGTGGACTCATCAAGCTCCCTGACATCCGCGCCACGAGCGGGGAGGGGCAGATTGAGGCCTCCATCGGCCTGCAGACCAGACAACCCGGATTGCCCATCAACGTGAAGGCCTCACTCAAGGCAGTCGACCTTGCAAACATGACCCCGGAGCTGCCCTCACTCAGACTCGCCGGTATTGCAAACGGTGATATCGAATTGGCCGGCCTCGCTCTTCAAGCAACTTCGATCACCGGAAACGCTCAACTTCAAATCGAGAATGGATTCTTCAAGGGCCTCAGCCTCCTGCAACTCGTCGGACAAATCCTCCAAATCAACGAGCTCTCGAATTTGAAGATCAAAACCGCCACCGCGCGCATGGCTATTGCGGACTCCAACATCCAGCTGAACGAACTCTCGATGCAAAGCGAAGACCTCTCATTCTCCGCCCCCGGCGTCATTGGATTTAACAGACAACTCTCCCTGAATGCGAGCCTGTCGCTGCCCGAACGGATGCTAAACGGTAAAAACATCCAGCCTTTCAATTCGCGTTTCTCCCCTGCGGACGAACTTGGAAACCGATCAATCAATTTCGCCATTACCGGATCGCTCGACAAACCGCGCACTAATCTTCTTGAAAAAATCGCTGGTGATGGAGTCGGCAATCTTTTTCAACAATTGATCGGCAATTTTCTCAAACCACGCCAGGCGGACAAAAAACCCGAGGCGTCTCCCGCCGCGAATCCGCCGGAGAGCACACCGAAATAGCTCATGCGTGTCATTGCCGGTTCAGCCGGGGGAATCCCGCTACGTCTCCCAAAGACTGACCTTCGCCCCACCATGGACATGGTTCGCGGCGCAATCTTTTCGAGCCTTGCAGACGCGATTCCCGGCAAACATATCCTCGATCTTTTTGCTGGCTGCGGCTCCCTTGCCATCGAAGCGCTCAGCCGCGGCGCGGCGTCGGCGATTCTGGTGGACTCAGACCGCAAAGCCTGCGCGTGCATCGAGCAAAACCTTGAAAAAACCCGCCTGAAAGCTTCGGTGATTTGCTCCGACGTATTCCGTTTTTTGAAGACACAAACCGACATGCTTCAGGCGGACGTCATTTTCGCAGACCCACCTTATGCCAAAAAACCAGGCGATACCGACTTTGCCTTGGACCTGCTGCGGAACAAATCGCTGCCACAGATGTTACACTTGGATGGCATTCTGGTTCTTGAAGTCGCAACGTCGTGGCGATGCCCGCAGCTGGAACTTTGGGAACTAATCAAAAGCAAAAAATACGGTTCAACTGAAATCCTCTTTCTGAGGCGGACTGCCACCCATGTGGCTTTTAACCCAGTCATCGTCTCCGAATGACAAATCCCCCC
>CAMDSZ010000060.1 GCA_945906945.1 Akkermansia muciniphila | reverse complement strand
TCCGTTCGGATTCGGACAGCAAAATACCGCCAACTATGACGAATCCGCCATCCCGGCGTACGTCCTGCCGGAGCTGCTCAAAACCACGGCGGGCGCAGCCGTCAAAACGAGCCAGCAATGGGAAAAGGAGCGTCGTCCCGAAGTGATGGCCCTTTTTGAAAAACATGTTTTCGGACGCACGCCCGCGCCCGAGACCTGGGGGAAGGTCGCCTTTGAAACCATCTCCGTAAAACACGATGCCCTCGATGGAAAGGCGGTCCGCAAATTTGTGCGGATCACCCTTCCAAAGTTTCCCCAGTGGAAAGGCATCGAAATGATGCTGCACACCCCCGCGAAGGCCAAGGGCGCGGTGCCGTGCTTTGTGGGATGCAGTTTCGGGGGCAACCAATGCGTGAGCCCGGATGCGGATGTGCCCATCTCCACCCGCTGGATGCGCCCTTCCAAGGACGGCTACGTCGTGGATAACCGCGCCACCGAGGCGAGCCGCGGAACGGAGAAGGAGCGCTGGCAGCTTGAGCTCGCCATGGACGCCGGCTTCGGCGTGGCAACGTACTACTATGGGGACGTCGAACCCGACCACACCGACGGATGGAAGGACGGACTCCGCGCCGTGCTCAGCCCGCAGGGCGCAGCCACCGAGTGGAAGGACGGCGACTGGGGTGCCATCGGCGCGTGGGCCTGGGGCGCAAGCCGCATCGCCGATTACCTCGAAACGGATCCCAGCGTCGATGCAAAGAAACTCGCCATCATCGGTCATTCGCGGCTTGGCAAAACCTCCCTCTGGGCGGGTGCGCAGGACAAGCGCTTCGGCGTCGTCATCTCGAATAATTCTGGCGAAGGTGGCGCGGCCCTGATGCGCCGGAACATTGGTGAAACCACGGCGGTCATCACGAAGGCGTTTCCGCACTGGTTCACGCAAACCTATCGCTCGTATGCGAACAACGAGTCCGCGTGTCCGATCGACAAGCATATGCTCATCGCGCTCATCGCGCCGCGCGCCGTTTATATCGCAAGCGCCGAGGAGGACAGATGGGCGGATCCGAAGGGCGAATTTCTCTCCGGCTATCACTGCCAGCCCGTGTACGATCTTTATGAAAAAAAAGGGTACGGCGTGAAGGAACAGCCTCCGCTCAACTCGCCCGTGGGTGATTTTGTTGCGTATCATATCCGATCGGGAAAACACGACGTCATTCGATACGATTGGGAGCAATACCTTCCCTTCGCCCGCCGTCATCTTTTGAAATAGAGCAGCTAAGTCGGTCGCCCCTGGGAGCGCAGCGCCAGCTACGCAATCATAGCCTAAATGGGTTGGATAAACGAAGCGGAGCTGGGGCTCCGCGCTCCCAGGGTTTGAATAACGCTCCATCCCCCATGCAATTTAAAAACATCCTCCGGCGTTCGACCGATTCGCTTGCAGCTCGACTGCTGCTTTGGATCGCTGCCGCGCACACTCCGTTGATCCAAAACGCGCGCCTCGCAGCGCAGAACGCCGCGCCGCAGCCGCCTGCCGGCAACGAGCAAGTGCGCAAAATCATGGAAACCTACGCAGGGCGCGGTACGCTCGCGGATTCAACGCCGCCGACCAACGCGTTGGACGCGTTGTCCCAGTTTGAATTGCGCGACGGGCTCGCGGTCGATCTGCTCGCATCCGAGCCCGATGTGGAGCAGCCGCTCTACATGAGCTGGGATTCGCGCGGCCGTCTCTGGGTGATCGAATACCGGCAGTACCAGTTTCCAGCCGGGTTGCAGGTGGTCAGCTATGACTCGCATCTGCGGGCGCAGTTTAATAAGAGGCCGCTGCCTCCGCCGCACGGCGACAAGGGTGCGGATAGGGTCACGGTTTTTGAAGACGACGATGGCGACGGCTTTTTCGAGCGCCACACGCATGTCATCGAAGGGCTCAATATCGCGAGTGCAGCAATCTCGGGCGCAAATGCGATCTGGGTCCTGAATCCGCCGTATCTACTCAAATACGCGGACACCGATTCCGATGGAAAACCCGACGGCGATCCCGAGCTGGCGTTGAGCGGGTTTGGGATCGAAGACACGCACTCGGTTGCGAGCAGCCTGCAGTGGGGCGTGGACGGATGGCTCTACGGCGCCAATGGCAGCACCTCCACTGGCAACGTCAGCTCCGCGTCCACGAAGAACGTCAAATGGGAGGGGCAGTGCATCTGGAGGTTTCACCCGGTCTCGCAACGGTTCGAGATTTACGCCGAAGGCGGCGGGAACACGTTTAGTTTGGAGATTGATTCCAAGGGCAGGGTGTTTTCGGGCACCAACGGCGGCGGCACGCGGGGGATGCATTACGAGCAGGGGAGCTACGGGGTCAAAACATGGGGAAAGCACGGACCGCTCACCAATCCGCATGCGTATGGTTTCTTCGAGCACATGAAGCATGAGGGCGATGCGCGCCGGTTTCCGCAGGCGTTCATCGTGTATGAAGGCGGTCTGCTTGGGCCGTTGTTCGACGGCCGCATCGTGGCGCCGAACTCGCTGGCAAACCTTGTGTATGTGAGCGAACGCACCGCGGATGGATCAACGTTTCGTACGCGCGACGAGGCGCCGCTCTTGAGCACGAAGGACCGCTGGTTCCGGCCCGTTGATGCGAAGGTCGGGCCGGATGGCGCAGTGTATCTGGCGGACTGGTACGACACGCGTTTGAGCCATGTGCGTCCTGTCGACGACTGGCACAAAACGAGCGGCCGCATTTACCGCGTACGCCCCGCGGGAGACGCGCCCGCGGTCGCGCCGTTTGATCTGCACAAGGCGCCCGCGGCGGATCTGCTGGGGCTGCTCTCGCATCGCAACCGGTGGTTTCGAAAACAGGCTGCGCTCGAAATCGGATGGCGCAACTTGAGCGAACTCGCGCCGCAGCTCGCGGCGAAGTGCAAAGCCAATAACGATGCCCACGCACTCGACGCCCTGTTTGCACTCGACATGCTGGGCGGCGTGGACGGAAAGCTGGTGTCGGATTTGCTCGCACATGCGGATCCGTATATGCGTCGGTGGGCGGTGAAAATCATCGGAGAAAAAGGCGCTGCATGGACCGAATGCGCAGATGCTTTGGCTGCGCTGGCCTCTGCGGAGGAGCATCCAGAGGTGCGTGCACAATTGCTTGCGAGCGCAAAGCGGCTGCCGGCGCGGACAGCGCTTCCAATGCTGCAAACCGTGGCGCGTCCGATGCCGGCGGGCGAAACGCATCTTCCGCTGCTCGCGTGGTGGGCGCTGGAGGCCAAGTGCACGCAGGAGCGCGAGGAGACGCTTGCGTATCTTACCAAGGACACGCCGCTCATTCAGTGCGGCGTGTTTGAGTCGACGCTTGCGAGCCGTATCGGCCAGCGTTTTGCCGCAGGAGGTGATCCACGCGGGCTTGAGGCGTGCGAGCGACTCTTTGCGAGCTGGAAAAATTCTGCGGCGCTCAAGAGTTTTGCGGAAGGCATCTGGGCTGGGTTTGAGGCGGGTGAGACGCCGGCTCTTTCACAGTCTTTGGCGGCGGCACTCAAAGCGCATGGAGGCGAGCGCGGCAGCGCCGCGATTACGGCGGCTTTGCGTTCGGGTGAAAAGAGCGCGATTGATTCGGCGCTCAAACAGCTTGCCAACACGAAGGCCTCGACCACGGAGCGCATGGATATTGCGAAGGCGCTTGCCGATGCTGGCAGACCGGAGGCGGTGAGTGCGTTTGTTGCGTTGATCTCCGGAGGGTCGACTCCGCCGGTTCTCAAGCGCGCTGTGCTGCAGTCCGCTGCGAAATACAGCGATGCCGCGATTCCCACTGCGATTCTTGGCGGATACGAAGCGAAGATTGCCGGCGACCTGCAGGTGCGTGAAACGGCGTTGCGCGCGCTTTGCGGAAGGCTTGAATGGGCGTTGAAGCTGGTGGATGCGCTGGATCAGTGGCAGGTGCCGGCCAAGCACATCACGCCGGAGATGATCGGCGTTCTAAGGCAGCACGCGGACCCGAAAATTACCGCGGCGCTCGAGTCACGCTGGAAAGGCGTTCTGACGTCCGCGTCGATGGAGGAAAAGGCCGTTGAATCAAAGCGGATTCGCGGGGCGATGCGAGGCGGGGCGGGGGATGCATCGAAAGGACAGGCTATTTTTCAGGCGCGGTGCGCAGCCTGCCACAAGCTTTTCGGGGAGGGGAACGTGGTCGGACCCGAGCTCACCGGATACGAGCGGGGCAACCCCGACTTCTGGCTCGATAATCTTTTGTACCCGAGTCTCGAAATTCGCGAGGGATTCGGCAATTACACCGCCCGCCTCAAAAACGGACAGATTTTGACAGGCATGCTCGAGAGTCAGGGCGCTTCGGGGATCGTGCTGCGGGATCTTGCGGGGCAGAAGACGCGGGTTGCGCAGGCAGAATTACAGACGCTCGAGGCAAGCCCGATTTCGATCATGCCCGAGGGCCTCTTGGGCGGGCTTAGCGATGCAGAACTGCGCGATCTTATGTCTCACTTGATGCGCCCGGAGCAGGCCCAGTCGCGGTGAGGGGCGCGCTATAAGCGCGCGGGCCCGTTCAGATCAAAAGCAGCGCGGGCGATTCAACCAGGCGCTTGATCTCCGCTAGGTATGAGGCCGCTACGGCGCCATCTACCACGCGGTGATCGGCGCTGAGTCCGATCGCGAGGCGCTGCCCGACGATGATGGTGTCGTTTGGGCCGACAACGGGCTTTTTCAAAATAGCCCCGACGCTCACGATCGCAGCCTGCGGCGGGTTGATGATGGCATCGAAGAATTCGATTCCGAACGCGCCGAGGTTGGAGACGGTGATGGTGCCGCCCTGGTATTCATCGGGCTTGAGCTTCTTGCCGCGTGCGCGCGTCGCGAGGTCCTTGACGGCCTCGCTGATGTCTTTAAGAGACTTGGTGTTTGCGTTGCGAACAACCGGGGTGACCAGGCCGTCGTCCACGGCGACAGCCACTGACAAATTCACGGATGCGAATTGAATCACGGAATCACCAGCGAAAGACGCGTTTACCGCTGGCACTTTGACCGCGGCGGCAACAACGGCCTTGAGGATGAAGTCATTCACGGTGAGTTTGACGCCGCCAGCGGCTTCGCTGCCCGCGTTGAGCTGGGCGCGCATTTTCATCAAAGGACCGGCGTCCACTTCGAGGTGCAGGTAAAAATGCGGGATCTGGGTTTTACTTGCGAGCAGACGTTCGGCGATGATCCGGCGCATGCCGCTGAGCGCGGTCACCTGGTCGCCTTCTCCGGCTGTCGCGTATGCGATTGGAGCTGCACCCGAGGCAGCTGCGGCTGGGCGCGCCTGTGCCGTTTGTACATCCTTCGCTACGATGCGTCCCCCGGGGCCCGTGCCTCCGAGAGCGGAGATATCGATTCCGCGCTCTGCAGCGATCTTGCGTGCGAGCGGCGAGCTTTTGACGCGGCCACCAGCGGAACGGGCTGCGCCGCCGGTCGAACCAGCGCCAGCGGTTGCGGGAGCGGAGGCAGTCGGGGCGGACCCAGTAGAGGAAGCGGCAGGGGCCGCGGTTTTTGCCGCAGGAGCCGCCTGAGGCGGGAGGCTGCCGGGCGCGGGTGCCTGCTCGCCTTTTGAGAGCAGCACGGCCAGTTTGCTGCCGATAGCGACCTTTTCGCCTTCCTTGACCAGAAATTCGTGGAGGATGCCGTCATCAAAACTTTCCATCTCCATGGTCGCTTTGTCAGTTTCGACGTCAGCCACCACATCCCCCGTTGCAACCTTGTCGCCGATCTTTTTGCGCCACTTCACCAAGGTGCCCTCGGTCATCGTGTCGGCTAACTTTGGCATTTCGATGTAATTGGGCATGGCAGGGACGGAAATTTGAGGTTTGGACGAAATTGACCATTAGCCGAATGCGGCCGATGGGAAAACTTTTTTAACAGGCGGCCGGCTCCTGTAAACACCCTCTTTAGGGTGGAGCCAGGGGGACCCGGGCGGAATTCGGTCTAAAATCCCCTTTGCACCGTGGGGGGGCGGTGTAGGTTTTACAGGACACATTCTATGGCTAAATCGACCGAAACCGCTCAAGACGACAGCAAGCAAAACGCCGCCCGCAACCGCAACCTTGATCTGGCCCTGCAGCAGATTCACAAAGATTTCGGCGAAGGGTCCATCATGCGGCTCGGTGCCAACCAGCACATGGATGTCGAGGTGATCCCCACCGGCAACATCCTCATCGACCGTGCGCTCGGTGTCGGCGGGTTCCCACGGGGACGTATCGTTGAGGTTTTCGGTCCAGAATCCTCTGGGAAAACCACTCTCACTCTCACGGTGATCGCCCAGGCGCAGAAGCGCGGGGGCCTCGCCGCGTTCATCGACGTTGAGCATGCCTTGGACCCGATTTACGCGCGGAAGCTTGGCGTGAATGTGGACGAGCTATTGGTTTCACAGCCCTCCTCGGGCGAGGAAGCGCTGCGAATCTGCGAAACGCTGGTTCGTTCCAACGCGCTCGATGTGATCGTGCTCGATTCGGTCGCTGCGCTCGTGACGAAGGCCGAGTTGGAGGGTGAAATCGGCGATACAACCGTTGGCGCCCAGGCCCGCCTGATGAGCGCCGCGTTGCGCAAACTCACTGCACTCATTTCCAAGGCGAGCACGGTCTGCATCTTCACCAACCAGATCCGCGAAAAAATCGGCGTGATGTTTGGCAACCCGGAAACGACCCCGGGCGGAAAAGCTCTCAAATTCTACGCAAGCGTGCGCTGCGACATCCGTCGAATCGGCGCGATCAAAATCGCGGACGGCACCGTCACCGGAAACCGCACCAAGTTGAAGATGGTCAAAAACAAGGTGGCGCCACCGTTCACCGAGGCAGAGTTCGACATCATGTACAACGAGGGGATTTCCTCGACAGGCGCGCTCTTGGATTTGGCGCTCGAGAAGGGTATCGTTGAGAAGCGCGGTTCCTGGCTTTCCTACAAGGGTTCCCAGCTCGCGCAGGGGCGCGATGCGGCCAAGGAAATCCTCAAGGGCAACGAGGAGCTCTACAACGAGATTGAAGCGGCCGTGAAAGCGAAGCTCGACGAAAGCCCCGGCAAATAGGGGTTGTACTGCAGCCTTCCCGCAATTTCTAAAGGTTCACTCGGCCGGCTTTCAAGAGCCAGCCGCGGTGCAACCCAAGGTCAAGCCAATGCAAAGCATAGAGTCTCCTTGAAGTGTGACCAATGGACTGGGAAACACCTCTCAAAGGACTCTCTTGGATTCCCCCTCAGCGCATCCGCCAGCTAGAGCGCTTCGGGATGAACATCGCGGGGGACTTGCTCTCGCACTTTCCCAGGCGCTGGGAAGACCGGAACCGGTTTGATCATTTCCCGCAGGGGGAATCCGACACGCCGGTGTGCGTCTGCGGCCTCGTTCAGTCGGCGTCCTTGCGGCGTTTGCCCGGCCGGGCGAGGATGTTCGAGGCGACGCTCGTGGACGAGCGCGGTCATTTGCTCGCGGGCCATCTCACCGTGCGCTGGTTCAATTTGTTCTGGGTTGAAAAGGTGATCGCGGCGGGCCAGCGGCTCGTGGTTTTTGGAAAACCAAAACGGCGCGGCAGGCAGATCATTATCGATCAGCCCGAATTCGAGGTGGTCGAGGACGATAATGAAACCTCCATCCACCTCCAGCGCATCACGCCGATTCATCGCGCCACCGAGGGGCTTTCAACCAAAGTCATACGCTGGCTGATCTGGGAGGCTCTCAAGCGCGTTAATCCGGCGAGCATTCCAAACCTCATCCCGCCATCGCTTGACTCTTCCCCGCGGGCCGATGCGCTCCGGCATATTCATTTCCCGGACAGTTTTGAAACGCTCTCGCAGGCTCGAAGACATCTGGTGCTCACGGAGTTTTTTGGAATCCAACTTTGCATCGCCACGCGCCGGGCCGAGCAGATGGCAAAGCCCGGACTCGCTCATGCAGGCGCCGGGCTTCTCATGGAGCGCCTCCACCAGAGCTTGCCTTTCCCGCTCACCGGCGCGCAGTCGCGAGCGATCACCGAAATCCGAGCGGACCTCGAGTCGCTGCGACCGATGAACCGGCTCCTGCACGGCGACGTGGGCGCGGGCAAAACTCTGGTCGCCCTCTCTGCCATGCTGCTCGCCGTTGAAGCAGGATTCCAGGCCGCGCTAATGGCGCCCACTCAGATTCTCGCGGAGCAGCATTATTTGAACTTCGAGCGACTGTGCACGCCGTTGGGGATCCGAGTCGCTCTGCGCACCGGCAATCGGCGCGAAGAAAGCGGTCCGCTTCCGCTATTCGATCCTGACGTCTGGCAGAAGGCCGTCGTGTCGGGAGACCCCAACCGGCCCGCGCGCCCCGTTGAGGGCGAGCCCGACATTATCATTGGCACGCACGCGCTGCTTTACGGCGAATCGGAGCTGCCGCGCCTCGGCCTCGCGGTGATCGACGAGCAACATAAATTCGGTGTTCTTCAGCGCGCAAAGCTTCGGGACCAGGGGCAGCTGCCGGACATGCTTGTGATGACCGCAACGCCCATTCCGCGCACGCTCACAATGAGCCTCTACGGAGACTTGGACGTCTCGGTGTTGGACGAACTACCCAAAGGCCGAGGCAAGATCATCACCGGACTACGCGACTCAAGCAAACTGCCCGATGCCGTGAAGTTCCTGAGCGAACAACTCGATGCGGGCAGGCAAGCTTACATTGTTTACCCGCTCATCGACGCATCCGAGAAAATGGAGTCCAAGGCAGCAGCGGCAGAATTTGAGAAATGGAAAACCCTTCTTGCGCCGAAGACGTGCGCCCTTTTACACGGGCGAATCCTGCCCGAAGAAAAGGACGCCATCATGGAGCGCTTTCGCAAAAACGAGGTGCACGCGCTTATCGCCACCACGGTGATTGAAGTCGGCATCGATGTTGCAAATGCAAACCTCATGCTTATTGAAAACGCCGAGCGTTTCGGTCTCGCACAGCTACACCAGCTCCGCGGGCGGATCGGACGCGGAGCGCATAAGAGCTATTGCATTCTCCTTGCGGACCACTCGGACCTTGAAGCAGTCGCGAAACTCAAGATCCTCGAGAACACCTCAAACGGATTTGAAATCGCCGAGGCTGACTGGCAGATGCGCGGCCCGGGCGATCTGCTGGGCACCGCCCAAAGCGGGCTGCCGCCGATCCGGATCGGAAATCTTGTCAGAGATACCGAGTTGATGCACCAGGCGCGCGGCGCGGCGTTCGTGTTGATTGAAAAAGACCCAACCCTCTCGCAGCCTGCCCACGCGATTTACAGGCAGCTTATGGGCGAAACCAGACGGCTGGAGTTTTCGCAGGTGAGCTAGTGTGATTCCAACGCGAAGTGCGCGTTCAAGCCGGCGTACACGCCGCCAAGCTGGAGCAACTCGGAATGCTTGCCGCGTTCTATAATCTCGCCGTCTTTTAATACGATGATCTGGTCCGCATTCCGGATAGTGCTCAAACGGTGCGCGACGACGAAGCTTGTGCGTCCACTCAATAGAGTCGCTAGAGCGTTTTGAATCCGTGCCTCGGTCAATGCGTCGATCGCGCTTGTCGCTTCGTCGAGAATCAGGAGCCTCGGATTGATCAGTAGCGCGCGGGCAAAACTCACCAACTGCCGCTGCCCCACGGAAAGGTTCGTTCCGCCCTCGCCGACCTGTGTTTGAAATCCATCCGGCAGCGATTCAATCAAATCACGAAAACTGAGTTGCTCTGTCACGGCAATGACCTCCTTCTCGGTGGCACCGGGCCGCGCGAACCGGATATTCTCCATCACGGTTCCTTCAAAAAGAAAGCTCTGCTGGTGTACAACGCCCATTTGCGAATGAAGCGAGGCGGAGCTGATTTTTTGAATGTCCAGTCCGTCGATCAAGAGTTCCCCGCTTGTCGGCAGATACATCTTCGCGACAAGACTGGTGATTGTAGTTTTGCCACTGCCAGTGTGTCCGACCAAAGCCAACGTCGTGCCCGGAAGCGCAACCAGGTCGATATTACGCAACACGGGCCTGGCTGTTTCGTATTCGAACCCGAGTCCCTTCAACTCGACACGTGCGCCCGTTGCAGACGCGCCGTTTTCCTGGAATGGCGCTGTGAGTTCAACGCAATTCTCTGCATCTTGCCAGGCTGGCGGAGCGTCCAGCATACGGAAGACACGTTCCGCGCCGACCATCGCGGAAAGCGCAGACGCGTACAAGTTGCCGAGAGCCTTCAACGGCTCGAAAAATAGCGCTGAAAGAAAGAGAAACTGCACGATATTGCCAACGGCGTTCGCTGATCCCATGGACAACACTCGCCAACCGCCGAAAAGCAGAATCGATGCTGTGAACAGCTGAGTCTTAAATTCAAGCAGTGGCAGGAAGACTGCAGAAGTGCGGGCTGATATCATGTTGTAACGGGCCTGATCGCCGACCAAGTCCTTGAAATAACCGGCATTCAACTCTTCGCGCACAAAGCCCTGTGTGACCTTTACGCCGCTCACTGTTTCCGTGAGCGTTGCTGTGATGCGGCTGAAACTTTCGCTCGCCCGGCGTTGGGCGTCGGCGACGCGGGATGTGAACGTTCGGTTGAGCCCCCATACAATCGGACCGATCGCCGCCACCATTCCAAAAAGCACCCAGTCGTAGTAAATCATTAGCACCGCCGCCACGAGCATCTGGCCAAGCTGAACGATCCCGATGAAGACAACGTCCTGAACGCCGGTGCGGATACTATCGAGATCCGAGGTGACGCGCCCGATGATCCGACCCACTTTGGTGGTATCAAAAAAGCTCATCGGCATTTTCAGAATGTGACGGAAGAGCGCGGCTCTTAAATCGTGGATGACCGCCTCGCCAAGCTGGAGCGCGTATTTGTAGCGGTAGTGAAACGTGAAGTTGGTGAACGCCGCCAGCGCAGCAAATCCGAGCGCACCCGCTATGATGCCGTGTGCGTCCCGGTGCTCGATAGGGCCGTTGACAACCGCGCCCATCGCCCACGTGCAGAGCGGGAGCAGAATCGAGCGCAACACAACATGAAACACCAAAAGATTACGGACGCGCGCGTGCGGCTTGGCGTATTCAAAAACCCTCTTCAGTAAAGCCACGACACTTAGCTCGGGCCGGTACTGCAAGTCCTCCGGGTCGCGCTTTACATGGGTGAGTGGGACGATGGCGGTTTTCATGTGGGAAGCACCGCTCCTTCGGTTTGCATTTGTGCCGAGTCAAGATAGTAGCCCGGCTGCTTCATCAGCTCCTCATGCGTTCCACTTTGCACGATTCGCCCTTTATCGAGCACCAGGATGAGCGATGCGCGTCTTAGCATGCTTGGACGATGCGCCACGATGAAAGTGGTGCGGTTCGCCATCGCGGCTTCCATCGCTTCGACAATTTCGTGCTCGGTGCCGGGATCAACCGAGGCCGTCGGGTCGTCGAGAAGCAGAATCGACGGCTCCAGAAGCAGCGCTCTGGCAATCGCGATGCGCTGCTTTTGCCCGCCAGAAAGCCCCACGCCAGCCTCGCCAAGCACCGTGTCGTACCCTTGCGGCAAACCGCAGATAAATTCGTGCGCCGCGGCAATCCTCGCGACCTTCTCGATTTGCTCGGGCGTCGCGTCCGGTTTCCCAAATGCGATATTCGCCGCGACGGTGGTGCTGAATAAAAAACTTTCCTGAAACACGAGCCCCACGCTTTGGCGGACTTGGTTGAGCTCTAGGGAGCGCGCGTCCAGACCGTCGATTCTGATGCAGCCCGAAGACGGGTCGTAGAAGCGCGGGATGAGGCTTAGCAGCGTGCTCTTCCCGCTGCCAATCGGCCCCACGATTGCCACGCACTGGCCGGGGTGCGCCTCAAAAGTGATGTCCGTAAGGATCGGTTCCTTTCCGTAATCAAAGCAGACGTTTTCAAAGGAGACCGCGCCTGCGATTTTCCCCAGACGCTGGGCGGTTTTTGGTGACTCGATTTGGACTGGTGCATCCAGGATTTCAAAAACGCGGGCCGCAGCACGAAAGCATTGTTGTGTGGTGTTGGCGATGTTTCCAATCCCGGCAATCTGACCTGCAAACTGCTGGAGGATCGCGGCAAACCCAACCAGTCCGGTGCCTATGCCTATTTCGCCGCGCACGGCGAGCAGCCCGCCGTATCCGAGAAGCACGATGACGTTCGCCTGACTTAGAAGAAGAATGACTGGGACAAAAATCGTAACGCGTTTGAAGATCCAGTGCTGCTCTTCGCGGAGCGTGTCGTTGGCTGTCTCAAATTTTTCAAGCTCTGCTGCTTCCCTTCCAAACGCCTTGATCACGCGAATCCCGCGGATGCTTTCAGCGAGGCGTTGCACCAGCGTGTCATTGAGCTCACTCGAACGCTTGTAGCCTGACTGGACTTTTTTCGAAAAGATCGACGAAGCGATCCACACCAGAGGCATCGTTCCAATGCATGCGAGCGTGAGCCTAACGTGAACTGCTAGCATGTAGCCAAGCGAGGCCACCACCGAAACGGTCAGCAGGATGATCTGGAAGAGTACCCCGTCGACAAAGAGGCGCACCCACTGGATGTCGCCACCCACTCGGTTGATGAGGGAGCTGCTGGTGTTCGAGTCGAAAAAGCGGAACGAGAGACGTTGAAGCTTGTCATGGCACTGGGCCCTGAGGTCGACCACCAGGCGGCCCTGCAGCAGCTCTCCGAACCAGACCCCGTTGAGGTAACCCAGCAGGAAACGCAGTGCGGCCGTAGCCAGAATCCCGCCTGAGATCGCGGCAAGAACTTGAAGAGGTGACCAGTGCACCGGAGGGGTCAGCTCAGCGGGCCACGCCGGCGCCCTCGCAGAGGAATCGACCGCATGCCGCAGCGAATCGATTCCAAGCCCCATGAGTCCGATTGCGACCATCCCCAAGCCCAGAAGCACAAGCTGGCTGAACAAAATCTTCACGCATCCCCAGCGGTACCGCCAGGTCATGGCTAGGAGACGCCAGATGAGCTCTCGATTGGTTGGTTCGTAGGCTTTCGACTCTGCGGCGTTCAATGCGAAATACGGGGATGGTTTGGGCGGTCACTTTGGTGGCGATCCGACCAGGAGGCAAGAGGCGCTTCCATGGAATTTTGGCGCGTCTCTTCTTTCAGCAACCAGCAGCCCTGCGATGACGCTTGGCTGACACTGGCCCGTGATACAATCTAAAGGACGGAGGATTTATTCCAGCGCTTCTGGCGTCTTCGGCTCGTCCGCGGCTTCAGTTGAATTCACGAGGTGTTGCTTTCTCGAGGAATGGAGCGTGCGCGCGAGGAAATACGCTTGGAATGGAAAAATAATCCAGAAAGGGGTGCACCAAATGTTGAGTACGATGTTTGCAACGCTCGTCCACGCGCCAAAGGTGGTGCGATGTAACGCCCATTGCCTTGTGGCCTGAAGTGGCAGTTCCAAAAACAACAGGTAGCTGATGATCGCTGTCACCGAGCCGACCAGGGCGGGGGCGTATTCAGGGTGATCCGGCGAGTCTGTCGATATCACCGCAAGAAACATGCAAAGCCACGGGCCGAAGACCATGCCGATGTGAGATTGCACCTTGCTGGCCGTCGCCAGCCTCCTGCGATACCGGAGAAAAACGGGGGAACAATCGGCGTCAAGCTTCTGCTGGTCGGCCGGTGCGATCCGCAGCCGCCATTTCAAAAACCAGTGAATGGCAAATTGCAGCACGACCAGAAAGAGGGCGGCGAAAGTGAGAAAAAGCTTATCTTCCATTGGGACAACGTGACTTGGGGTAAAAGCACCATCGGAAGTTGTCCAATGACCAGAACGGCCGACCGACGCGCATCACAGTGAAACGAGCGAGCTGCGGGTGGTCAATCTTTGATCCGGGGGTGAAAGGCAACGTAAGCCTGTTGAAGGGTGATAATGGGATGGGCCCGAATTGGCACAAACAGCGTCGCAGTGCGTCATCTCTACCATCTCCACCATCTCCACCATTTCCACCATTTCCACCATTTCCACCATTTCCACCATCTGCACGCCTTGGCGCGATAGTGGATAAAGTTAACGCAGGTAAGATGGGTGAGAGCGCGGCGATTGCTGCGCCAATTGCATAGCTCGGTGCTTGGCGCTTCGATTCGCATCGCCAAGAGGTTTGATCCTCATTTGTGTACGCCGTTACCGCCACCGCCCGGGGTTGGCCGAGGAGTCCGCAGACAGCGTGCCTCAGCGCCCCGGGGCTTGCACAAACGCGTGCAAAGCGAATGGGCTGGGATCAGAAACTGCCTTCGAAAAGCACGACTCCATCTTTAGAGACCTCGCTCCGGAGACTTGTCGAGCTGCGCGTGCTTGAGCAACCAACCACGCCAAAGGCTACAGCGAGCAGGCAAACTGAGAGGAATAGTTTCATTGTTTATCACCTCCTTTCGATGCCATCAGGCATCAGCTAACTTTACATCTCTTAGAACTCGGCGCGCCGGTGGCAACGAAGGGGCTGCATTTGTAACAAAAAACTTTTGCAGTGCGGCCCGTTTTCAAACTGGCGGGGGCTTGTGCGTTTGGGGATGCTTCCCACTCAATCACTAAGAGCCCGGCCTGCCACTGGTCCGTGGCTGCGGGATGAAGCACGCCCGCAGCTGGTAGGTGCGGTCATGACTCGCGCCGCCACGGGCTTGGACGGCCTGCGCGCGATGCCGGTATAACCGCGATCCGGCGATAATCAGGGCGCCAAGCTGAATGCTTGATTAAATGACCACGCGGCCTGAGCCAGGAGTGCTGGAGGGCGGGGTTCAGTTCAAACCCAGATTTTCCGGTGTGTCTGTGAGGAAGCGCATGACGGGTCCGTGGCTGCTCACGAGCTGCTTCCAGAGGCCGGGCTGCAAGTCAGGATCAAGGAGTGACTGGTCGGGGTCGTGCACGATCCATGTCTTTTGGCTGAGCTCCCGCTCAAGCTGGCCCTTGCTCCAGCCGGAGTATCCGGCAAAAACGCGCAAAACGGTGCCTTCCTCCTCGATGATGCTTTCGGCGCTTTCGATTGTGATGTCATGCCGCCAATTCCACATGCCAACGTCCTCGTTCCAGCGAAAAGCGGCAAGGAGGATTTGGTCTGCGCCGACGGGTCCGCCGATGTACACAGGAACCATCGAGAGCTGTCCGAGGTCGCGGTCCGGCATCATCTCGTTGAGGCGGCGTCCGCTGGGTTGGTTCAGGGCAACCCCGAATGCGCCGTCTTCGGCGTTGTGCATCGAGAGGAAAACGATGCTGCTGTTAAAATTCGGATCCCTCATTCCGGGATGGGCGAGGAGCACGGAGCCGGCGAGGGATTGGGAGCTGGGATCAAATTCGCGCACATGCACAGCCTGCGAATTTCGAGGGCAGACGCAAGGCTTGGATTTGAAAAGAAGTTCCGGAGTCGAAGGACCTTGCAGAGAAAACGGAGCTTTTGGGTGAAATCCCGAAAACTTTTTGCGCACCGCCATCGTAGGGAAGGGTGAGAGCCCTTCTCCCGAGGATGAACTGCGGATTACCTGCAAAACATCGAAGCAAAACTTTGAAGGAGAAAAGTCGGGGGAAGAAAACAAACAAACCAAGAAACCGAGGAATAAAATATGACAACACTAGTACGATATCCGAACCCTGAAACAAGCACTTGGACCCCATTTGACCGTCTGTCCGCGCTGCGGCAGGAGATGGAGCGTCTTTGGGACTGGAACATGGGTGCGCGAACGGCTCCGGTGAG
>CAMDSZ010000059.1 GCA_945906945.1 Akkermansia muciniphila | reverse complement strand
TTCTTGGAATGCCACTCCTGGCGATTTTAATGGGAGTGCTTCCCGGTTGGTGGGCTGCAAGACGGCTGACCTCGGATAACGAAATCGCCGTGATCATCGCGGGCCTGGGTTCGTTCCTCCTGGTGTACCTCGCTTCATTCGCGGTGTATCTTGCCGGCGGAAATCAGGGATGGGCAGTCGCAGTGGTCTGCAGCTTCTCAGCTTTTTCCGCCTACGAATTGTTTCAACACCACAACACCGGACCTCGCCTCCATTTGCACTCCATCGCGCTCTGGTACTGCACGGCAATGATCTTTATCGGGCTTCAGATCTTCATCAGCGCCCCGGGTGCCCCGACGGGAATGTGGGACTGGGTCGAACATTGGATCCGCGCAAAGGTCTTTCTGCAGAACGAACCGATGAAGACGATGGTTGGCGGCTACTCGATGGCTGCACGCGGCCCGCTATTCAACTGCTTCGAGGCGGTAGCGATGTCACTTTTCTCAAACAAGGAATACTGGTCGTACCAGCTGGTTGCCGCCGCGCTGAACACATGGTTTGTCATCCCGTTTTTTGTGGCTCTGCGGCAGCTTTGTGGCGTCGCTTTCAGACCTGCCCTGATCTATGCGGGAATCAGCGGGCTCGCGTCCTACGACATTAGCTGGTCGGTGATCTATCCCTGGACAAAGATTTTTGTCGCAGGAATCATTCTTGGAAGCTTCGTGGTGTACGCACACGGATGCATAAACGCGAACAAACACTCGGAAGCAGTTGGCCTGACGGGCTTCTCTCTCGCATTCCTCGCCCACTATCTCGCGTTCCCGTTCGCAATCCTCATGTGGTGCCACTACGGGATCACGCGATGCTTGAAGGATTACTCCAGACTAAAGGTCGCGGGGCTCGCGCTACTGGCATCGGCCGCGATTGTTTCAAGCTGGTTCCTGCCGTGCTTCTCCTCCCTCGGCTTCAAGCAAACACTCGCAGCAAATACCACCATTGGTAGTTTCTACGTCACAACAGAAAGCGGGGAGCAGCCAAGCTACGCAAAAGCAGTCTCCTTCAACACCGCCTCAACATTTCTGCCGTTCAAAGCAATCTCCGCGCTCGGCATGGATCAATGGGTTCCGGCACCCGCACAATTTCTAAAATGGTGGGTGGTGCTTTGGCACGATGGCAGGCAGATCCAAACAGAAGAACTGCCCGAATTAAACATGCCCTTGATCTTTTCGGGACTGCTTGGCTCCTTTGGAGATGTCGGCTCGTTTGTGATTCTCGCAATCCTTGCTTTCGGATTCGTCAGAAAAATCAAACTCCAGCCTCTTGTATCGACGTTCGGCTTAAAGTTCTGGTGGCTATTCTGGACCGTAGGCATTCTCCTGAACGCCGCGACGCTGCGCTTTTTTTGCGTAGGCGGCATGAACGGGATCATCCACGCTCACTTGATGCTCTTGCTGATTCCCGCGATGGCATTCGCCAACCGCCTGCCACTGGCGTTAAGAGTCGGTGCCATGTCGCTCATCGCCGGCAATGTGCTCGCCATGATCACGCGCATCATCGCCGTCCAATCCCTGCCGATTCAATTCATCAACAATCAGCCGCAAGCTGTGGCGAACACAAAGATCTTCACCTGGCACATACAGAATTCGGCGTTCAAGATGTCGAATGGAGCAAAGCTCCTGTTCGATCTTTGCGAGACCGACCGCATCCCGATTGCGATTACCACGGTTCTGCTCGGCATCGCGATCCTCGGCGTGGTGATCTTCAAATCAGAGGCCCTCCAATTGAACACCTCCCAAAACAAGTAATATGAAACAGCTACTTCTCTTTCTGCTGTGCTCGAGTTTGAGCCTCGCAGTTCCCTCAGTGACAACCGCATCGGAGCCGCCAATTCTTCCAGCCAAGGAGGTCAGTGTCAGGTCGGGGCTCCCTAACTTTTTTGCAAAAGCCCAGAGCCCTGGCGCAGAGCTAAAGGTGGCGTATCTGGGTGGCTCCATCACCGCGCAACCGGGATGGCGCGTTAAGTCGCTAAAACTCATTCAATCCACTTTTCCACAGGCGAAGTTCACCGAGATCAACGCTGCCCTGGGCGGCACCGGCTCCGATCTCGGAGTCTTCCGGGTGGATCCCGAAGTATTGAACATCGGTCCGGATCTGCTTTTTGTGGAGTTCGCGGTGAACGACGGCGGAGCGGAGCCCTCGAGAATTCTGAAGGGCATGGAAGGTATCGTCCGCAAGACATGGAAAGCGTATCCGAATTGCGATATTTGCTTTGTCTACACGGTCACGGAAGCTCTCGTGCCGCCGATGCTCGAGGGAAATTTTCCACGTGCTGTTTGCGCTATGGAAATGCTTGCAGACCACTATTCAGTTCCGACGATCCACATGGGCATGGAAGTCGCGCGCATGGCCAAGGAAGGCACCCTCCTTTGGAAGGCAAAGCTTCCAACTAACGACGCCGAGAAAGCTGAAGTGCTCGGCAAGTTTGTATTCGCGCCAGACTCCGTCCACCCGCATGTCGAGACCGGTCACCAACTCTATCTTGAGTCCATCCAACGCTCCCTGCCTCTTATCCAGAAGGCCTCAGCCCAGCCGCGTCCGCACAGAGCTGCAACGCCGCTAGTGGCAGATAATTATGAGATGGCCAAAATGGTTCCACTCCCGCCAGCAGCCATTTCCGCGGGCATCCAGAAACTTCCAGATGACCATTCGATGTCAAAGCGCTTTCCCCGGCTCTCGCCCCTTTTCTCCGGTTCGAAATCCGGAGAATCCGTCTCTTTCAAATTCAAAGGCACCCGCGCTTCGCTGTATCACGTGATCGGACCGGATGTCGGTCAGGTTCGGATTTCTGTCGATGAAGCGCCTCCGAAGACCGTCACGATCTTTGATCCCTACTGCAATTCGCATCGGATTAGCACACTTTCACTCTGCAGCGACCTTGCAGACACGATCCACACGGTTCGAATCGAAATTGACCCGACCGCACCCGACAAGGCTGCGATTCTCGCGAAACGGAATGTGAAGATTGAAAAACCGGAGCAATACGAAGGCACCGTCTTCTACCCTTCAAAACTTCTGCTCATCGGCGAGCTTGTGGAGTAACGCGGTGAAGCCCCCCGCCGCTGGGCAAACCATCGCAGCGCTCCATTCGCGGCCCGGGTGCCCGTTGCAAAGCAACCCTGCAAAAGGTATCCCCCCGTTGGCGCATCCCAATCCAGCATCTCTCCCGCGGCGAAAACGCCTGGCATGCGTGAGAGCATCAGCTCTTCGTTGAGCTCAGCAAACCGGACTCCTCCTGCGGAAGAAATCGCCTCCGAAATTTGACGGGGCCGCTTTAGTTCAATCCGAAACCCTTTGACCATCGCCGCCAGCTCCTGTGCGGAAGCTGCATCAGCACCGCCGATGGCCTGCCACAACATTGCGGTCGCAACCTTTGGGAGTTTCCAGCGAGCCTCGGCTTCGCTCAAGAAATTGCGCTTTATCGGCCCCATCTTCGCGATTAACTGCTCGGCCGTGGAGTGCGGTTTAAAATCGACCGTGATGCTTGGTGCACCCATCGCGCGCAGCCGTGCACCGAGTTGATAAATCGCGCCTCCCTCCAGCCCGTACCGCGTGACAAGCAATTCGCCTTTCGCCAGTTCGCCGTCCGCGTGCACATGCACTGATTTAATCGGCGTTCCCTGCCACTGCTGCGAGAATTCGGCATCAAGGCCCCATTCCCATCCGCAGTTCGCCGGCTGCAGCTCCGCGACCTCCACGCCAAGCTTGCGGACCACCGGCACCCAAGCCCCGTCAGAGCCGGTCTGCGGCCATGAGGCTCCGCCCATCGCGAGAATCACCGCATCCGCAGAGGCACAAACATGATGCCCGTCAGCGCCCTTGAATTTTAGCGTGAGCTCCTCCCCGACAGACAACTCGCAAAGCTGATGCCTCATGTGGAACTCGACCCCGCTTGAGCGCAATCGCTCCACCCATCGACGCAGAAGCGGAGCTGCCCGCATTTCCTTTGGGTAAACTCTTCGCGTCGACGCGACAAATGTCTCAACACCCAAGCCGAGAGCCCAGGCACGCATCTCTTCAGGCCCAAACTCCGCAACCAACGAATTCCACAAACGTTCCGAATGCCCCGCTGAATGATACCGCTGCGAAAAAAGCTCAGCGGGCTCGTTCTTGGTGATATTCAGCCCACCCCGGCCCGCCACCAAAAATTTACGGCCAACGGAGGGTTTCCTGTCCCATAGCGAAACGCGTGCTCCTGCGGCCGAAGCAACCTCGGCTGCACGCAGACCAGCCGGGCCACCGCCAACAATGGCAACCCTCATTGCTCGTTGGACCAATGCATCATCATGCGGCGCACTCTCCATTTAAATTCTTGTGATTTGCTGGTCACTTCGCACCAAGAGCACGTTCGGACGCGTGAATTCGAGTACCGTCCCGATCTACAGACGGACAGAAATTTAACAGCTCAATCTCCACCGCATGCTTTTTATGCGGTTGAATCTCCAACATAGTCACGCTGCCGTAATCCACATTGAAATGCGCCATGTGAGAAAGAGGTAGTTCTAAAAGCAGCGCGAGCATCACCCGCACAATCCCCCCGTGACACACAACAGCAACACTCCTGTGAGCGTTCTCGTCCATGATGGATTGGATGCAGGGCTCGACGCGTGCACGCAGTTCATTCGCACTTTCACCATTTGCGATTCCTCCGCGCTCCAGCACCTCAAGCCAGTCAAAAGCGGCGATTCCAAAACGGTCCTGGATATCGCTCCAGCGATATCCCGTCCAATCTCCAAAATCGACCTCCCGCAGCCCCTCCATCACTGTTCCCTCCAATCCCCTGGCCCTCAGCAACGGATCAGCCGTCTGAGCAGCCCGTTTCATGGGACTCACGTACACCCGGTCCAATGCACCGTCGCCAAACCAATCCGCAAGCGCCGCGGCATGGAAATGCCCGGTTTCCGAGAGATCCATGTCAATCCTTCCTCCCCCGAAAATCTGGTGATAGCGGTGATCCACCTCGCCATGGCGGATGAGATAAAGTCGCGTCGGGTGTTTTGGGATTTTATGCTTCACGTCTTGAGCGTTTTGATTTTAACCTCGGCTTGAACCTTGGTGCGGACGCCACGGGCTGGCCGCAAAAAAGCGGGCGCTGAGTTGACTTGTGTTCAAGTCCCTACGCGCGGGTTCTGTTATAAGACTGATATTCGTAAGTGAAGTTGCCATCCGCGTGGCATGAGACCAAACCAAATCCCTCGGGATTTCCGTGTACCGGTCCTTTCCACCACATTCCGCTGACAGCACCACCCTGAATG
This sequence comes from Akkermansia muciniphila, assembly GCA_945906945.1. Classification (GTDB taxonomy): domain Bacteria; phylum Verrucomicrobiota; class Verrucomicrobiia; order Chthoniobacterales; family Chthoniobacteraceae; genus Chth-196. The sequence goes on along the minus strand of CAMDSZ010000059.1, from coordinate 10,468 downwards.
TATGTGGTGCGATTGTGATGAGAGAGCTCGATGCGCTCCGACACATGGCCGTGTCCGCACAACACCAATTTCACATTGTAATCCGATAAGACCTTGCGAACGAGATGCGCATTTCCAACCACTCCTCCCCTGCTTTCCCCCTTGCGCGGATCAGCAGTATATTGCCCCCACACCGAAAAGAACGGGATGTGGGTTGAAACAATCACCGGAGTAGTTTTGCCGACACGCAGAAGATCCGCCTTTAGCCATTCCAACTGCGCGTCATCGATCCATCCCTGATAGCCGCCCGTTGTTTCATCATAGGCGACCGAGTCCAGAACGATGAAATGCCAGCCTAGATGGTCGAAACTCTGATACGTCCCGCCATTCCCGTAGCGACGCGCAAACAACTCCTTCCCATACTCTGGCTCAGAAGCCGCAACCTTGGCGTCCTTCGCCCAGCCACCGATGTCATGGTTACCGATGGTGTGATACGATTTCACCCGGAGATTTTTCCACTCCTCGTCAAAGAGATGCCATTGCTCACGGATCGAACCGGCGTCGACGGCGAGGGCATCCATAATTAGATCGCCACCTGTCAGCACGAATTCCACGGAAGGAGCGAGTGCATTCACCGCTGAGATGCACTCGCGCACACCGCGCGGCGCTTCCCTGTGTCGGTCGATGTGAATATCGGTCAAAAACGCAAAACTGAACCCGCCGCTCGCCGGTTGCTTCGCGCCGCTTTTCTCAACCCCCGAAACAGACCACAGCCCTGTAAACGCTGCGACCCTTGTCAAAAGTGAACGCCGGCTGACGGGACTCGCCGACACATTAGTCTTCCGGGGTGGAAATACGCTCATCACTGGAGAATCGCCGCACACCAATCCATTGGCAAGACGAGAGCAAATGAGGGATGCCCCCACTCCATTGCACGATACGCGTGCAATGATCCAGTTTACAGGCTAAGGGTTGGCTCCTGTTGATTATCTCTCAAGGACATCCCCCAATGAACCCTTCCTATCCCCGCTCAAGCCGACTAGCCGGCATCTTTACTCAGCTCAAAACCACCGCGGTGCTCTTCCTCGGCTTGCTAGCTCATGTCACGCCATCCACTGCAGCCAATGCAACCGCCAAACCCAACGTGCTGTTTTTATTTGCGGACGACCAGCGCGCCGACACCATCGCCGCGCTCGGCAATCCGATCATTCAAACTCCGAATCTGGACCGCCTCGTAAAGCGGGGAGTATCTTTCAACCGTGCCTATATGCAGGGCGGCATGGGCGGCGCAACATGCGTCCCATCCAGGGCGATGCTGCTTTCAGGACAGTCACTCTTCCGTGTGGATGAAGGTTTGCTGCGCGACGAGACGTGGCCCGCGGCTTTTGCAAAGGCGGGTTACACGACTTTTCTGAGCGGAAAATGGCACAACGGAGCGAACTCAATCAGCAAGAGTTTCCAAATCGCAAAGTCTGTTTTTGTCGGAGGCATGACCGATCCGCTTAAGGCTAAACTCAGCGATGTAACTGGAGGCGTTCTCGGCAAACCCAGCGTTTCAGAAAAACACGCATGCGAGACCTTCGCAGACGAGGCGATTTCATTCATCAATGGACAGAAGGACTCCCCTTTTCTTTGCTATGTCCCGTTCGATGCGCCTCACGATCCGCACATTGTTCCGAATTCATTCAAGACTGCATACAACCCAGACTCCATCCCGCTGCCGCCTAATTTTCTACCGCAGCATCCCTGGAACAACGGCGAAATGGATATTCGCGATGAACACTTGCTGCCATGGCCACGAACCGAACAAGCCGTGAAAGAGATCATCGCCGAATACTACCGCTACATCTCCTACCTCGACTCGCAGATCGGTCGGGTTCTCGACGCGCTTGAGGCTTCCCCGCATGCAAAAAACACGATCGTCGTTTTCAGCGCAGACTCAGGAGTGGCTAGGGGCAGCCACGGACTGATCGGTAAACAGAACGTGTACGAGCACTCCATGCGCGTGCCCCTCATCATCTGCGGCGACGGTATTCCCGCAGGTCAAAGAACGGATGCCATGTGCTACCTCTTCGACGTGCTCCCGACTTTGGGCAGCCTGTGCGGGGTGCGCCCACCAGCCCGGAGCGAGGGGATTGACTTAACTCCCACCCTCAAGGATCCCTCGCGCCAGGCCAGGGCAAGCCTGATGCTCGCCTACAAGAACGTTCAAAGGAGTGTTTCCGACGGCCAATGGAAGCTCATCCGCTACCCGCAAGTCGACCGTACGCAGCTATTCGACCTACGATCGGACCCAAGCGAAGTGAATGATCTCGCAGGCAAGCCAGAACATTCAGGGCGGATCAAAGAGCTTTTGACCCTTCTCGCCAAAGAACAGTCGGGCTATGGAGACAAAGCACCGCTGCATGTCCCACAAATCCAGCCCTCAGAATGGACACCTCCACAAAAGGGAGCCCGAGCCAAGAAGCAGGACCAACACAACTAATTCCCTAACCGCCCACTCAGGCCATCAGGCTCGGGTTTTCTCAGACGCAAAAAGCATTTGAGTAACAGAAGCGTGGTTCTATACCGTTGTGCTGTTGATCCCATGAAAAAGCTCCCCCTCACACTCATCGCTCTCTCCACTCTTTGCTTCATTCCACACTCGAAAGGCGATGACTGGATGCAGTGGCGCGGTCCGAATTTCAACGGATCGAGTTCGGAGAAAAATTTACCCACCGCTTTTACTCGTGATGGCGAAGTGGCCTGGTCTCTGCCGTTGACCGGCCCGAGCGCATCGACACCAATCGTCCATAAGGGCAGAATTTTTCTTTCAAGTGTTGATGCTGAAAACCAGTCCACACACGCCATGTGCGTTGATCGCTTGACCGGTAAAGTTCTTTGGCAAAGCAAAGTTTCCGACGGCATCAAGCGCGACGACCGCAGCAACTTTTCCTCTCCCTCACCGGTAACCGATGGCGAGCGTGTGGTGTTCGTTTACGGCAACGGAGATGTCGCCGCCTTCGATCTGGAAGGAAAACCACTATGGCGCAGAAACCTCGAGGAGGATTTTGGCGCGTTCGCCTACCAGTGGACTTATTCCGCGAGCCCGATGCTTTTCGAAGGGAAGCTCTACATTCAAGTTCTGCAGCGCAACGAGCCTGTGCATGAGCGGGGCAAACCCGATGGTGAATCTTATCTTCTTTGCGCCGAACCCGCGACCGGCAAGACGCTCTGGCGTCATGTCCGCCCCACGGAGGCGCAGGCCGAGTCGCGCGAGGCGTTCAGCACGCCAATCCCACACATGGTGAATGGCAAATGGCAGATTCTTGTCGTGGGCGGTGACATGGTCTCCGGCCACAATCCTAGCACAGGCGAGGAACTCTGGCGGTGGGGCACTTGGAATCCAACACGGATCGGCCACTGGCGTCTGGTGCCCTCACCCGTTGCCGGCGCCGGAGTCGTGCTGGCGTGCGCACCGAAGAAAGCACCTGTCTACGCAGTGAAGCCTGGAACTGGAACACTCGACGAAAAATCCCTCGCATGGAGCAGCACCGATCGCGCTGTCACTTCGGATGTTCCCACCCCGGCCTTCTACGATGGCGACTTCTTCGTGCTCTCCGACGTAGCCAAAGCCTTATCACGCGTCGCGCCGGACGGCTCAATCAAGTGGTCCCTCGAAACCCCAGGCCGCACCAAGTACGAAGCGTCGCCCACGGCCGTGGATGGAAAGATCTACATCGTGAACTTCACCGGCGACGTGGTGGTCGTCAACGCGGGAGACGGAAAGATCCTGCACCAAACCTCCTTTGGAACGCCCGAGGACAAGCAGATCCGCTCCTCAATTGTGCCCACAAACGGCCAGCTTTTGCTGCGGACCGATACGAACCTATTCTGCATCGGTAAACCGACGAAGGCTGTCAAGTAGCGAGCAAATCGCAAGACTCACGCCCGCCTGATACGGCGTGCTTTCACTTACGGCCGCTCGAACAAACCAACGGCGCGGATCTCACCTTTTTCCCATTCGAAAAGCTCAACGCTGATCGGATGCGCCGAGGCCCGGTACGCCGAGTGCACCATCTCTGAGTACGCAGACACATTTCCTCCAAGCTTCGGGAAAACAAAGCACTGGTATCTGCTCGGAATCGCGAACAAAAAAACTTCGCCCATGGTTTCTGAAAACCGTGAGCCAAATTCATCCGATAGTACACAGCAACCCGTAGTCCCGTTTCTTGAGAGAATCTCCGCGTACAACACCACATCGCGACGGTCGCGGCGGAGCCGAATTTCCTGCGCGTCCCAGTCTCTCGCGGCATTGGTGCGCGCCACTTTGGCGAAAGCGTCCCATGCCATCGAGAAACCCTCCCATTCCTTTTTGTTGAAAGCAGCAAACTCGCCCTCCTTGTAAACTCCCGCGGTGAGCAGCGTCTTTTTTGCGTCCGTCACCGAGACTTGCACGCCCGGACGAAAGAACGACGCCTCAAAAGCGATCCGCCACTCAGGCTCCGGAGGAGGCGCAGCCTGTGCAAAAAGCCTCACTGAACCAAGCATCACATACACAAGTAGTGATCCGTAGACTTGCGCCAAAGGTGACATACCGCGAATCTTAGGAGCATGATCACTTTTTTGGAAGGCGTTCTTGCAGAGGCGTACCCCACGCACGTTGTGATAAACGTGAATGGCGTTGGCTACCACACGTTGATCCCGCTATCGAGCTACGATCGTCTGCCACAGGTCGGCGCAAAAATCCATCTGCTCACACACCTCCAAGTCCGCGAAGACGCGCATGTCCTCTATGGCTTTTCCACTCCGCAGGAACGAGACCTTTTTAGACTGCTGGTGAACCACGTGTCGGGTATCGGCCCAAAAACAGCTCTCGACGTACTCAGCGGAGTTTCTGTCACAAGTTTCAAGGCTGCAGTCGTCGCTGGCGACACCAAGTCCCTCGGCCAGATCAAAGGCATCGGGAAAAAAACTGCCGAGCGCATTTTGGTTGAGCTAAAAGACAAGGTGGGAGTGGCGGCGGCGTGGGAAGCTGCATCCGCGGCACACGCGCCCAGCCCTCAGGACCAGCAGATGACCGATGCGATTCTCGCCCTGATAGCACTTGGGTACAAACAGGTCGACGCCCACAAAGCTGTAAAAGCTGTCGCCGAATCCCGACCCGGACAAACGCCTTCATCAGATGATTTGGTGAGAGAATCCCTCAAGCGTCTCGCATGATGAGCGTGTCGCTCTCACAACTGCGCGAGGTTCTCCCGAACGAAGGGCTTTTCGAAGCCAAAGACTGGCGGCTTTCCCCGGCTCCGTTTCCGATCAGCGAAACGCTGCATGCGCAACTCCATCGGCTAGGCACGCAGCTTTGGGCATTTCAAAAAGCCTGCAACGACCTGTATGCCCTTTCCGTGGACGGGCGCCAGCCGTCCTGGGTTCACCGGCTTCTCGACATTGGAAAGCCCGAGGAGCTTCTGCGCGTGGGACGCTCGCGGGTTTTTAGAAACCATGTTCCCCTTTTGTTGCGACCGGACTTGATCCTTACGGACACTGGATTTGTCATCAGCGAACTTGATTCCATTCCAGGGGGAATTGGTCTCACTGCATCGCTCAATTCAAGTTACACAAAGCTGGGCTTCAATATTCTGGGTGGCGAATCGCAGATGATCGATGGATTTTCAAGAATCGCGCCGGAAGGCGACATCCTCGTTTCCAAGGAAGCGTCCACTTACAGACCGGAGATGGAGTGGCTCGCAAAACGCACCGGACAGCGGGTCTGCGACGCGGAATCGTACACCTCGCGCCAGGACAAGCGGGCTTGCGCCTACCGCTTCTTTGAGTGCTTTGATATCCCAAACATTCCCGGAGTTGCTGAACTCCAAAGTCTCGCACTAGACGAAAAAATCCGCGTCACTCCGCCCTTCAAACCGCAGTTAGAGGAAAAGCTTTGGTTCGCGCTGTTCTGGATGCGGCCGCTCCGCGACTTTTGGAGGCGCGCGCTTTCGGACCGGCACTTTGATGCGTTAAAAAAGGTGATTCCCCGCACATGGATCTTGGATCCGAGCCCGATTCCTCCGCATGCGGAACTGCCGGAGCTTGGCATTCAAAGTTTTCGAGAGCTGTCGGACTTCAGCCAGAAGGAACGCGAGCTCGTCATTAAGGCGAGCGGCTTTTCAGAGCGCGCATGGGGCGCACGCAGCGTTATCATCGGCTCCGACGTTCCGCAACCCGAGTGGCGCGACGCGGTTGAATCCGCGTTGTCCGCATTCGATACGCAGCCCCACATTCTTCAGCGCTTTCACAAGGCTGCAATTTTTCCACACAGCGTTTTCGATAACGAGTCAGGCGATGTCCTTCCCTTCCAAGCAAAGGTCAGGCTCTGCCCTTATTACTTTGCAGATTCAAAGGGCGTCCAACTCAGCGGGGCGCTTGCGACGCTCTGTCCGCCGGACAAAAAAATTCTTCACGGGATGCGCGATGCCATCCTGCTTCCGACGGCTGTCGGACTGAACGGGACAGCACTCACTAAAGAAGCGTGAGTGGATTCACTCGGGTTTGTAGCGGTAGCGACACTCTCTTTCCGCCCAACCGGTGAGACTCAAACACGGAGGAAATCATCTCGAGGATGGTCCTCGCCGCCTCGACCCCGCACAGGGGCTCGCGCCTGTCCCGAATCGAGTCCAGCAAATCACGCGCCGGCAGCCCGTGCCCTGCGACCAGCTGCCGTATGTCTTTGAGCGGCTCCACGACCCCAATTCCTCCACTTGTCAGCGGCACCCAGGGAGCTGATGCAACGAGCGGGTTGAATGGATTACCCATCCGGACATGAACCAGCGGCTCGGCGTCCATGCGCAGGTCCAGCACCGCCTCGCCACATATCAACTGAACTCCGAACCCCGCGTTCTTGTCTCCAAAGTTTTTTACCGAGTCAAAAAACAGCGTCACCCCGCTTTCCATCTCGAATCGCGCATGCACTTCGGTTCCAGCCATCGGACCAATTCCCTCGTCCCCGTCTTTCACATGCTCCCGAGTTACAGGCTGTCCATCGACAAAAACGCCTGCCGAGCACGCAATTGGTTTGCCGGCAAACACCGTCGCCAGATTCAACACATGGGATCCGAGCACCCACAAATCTAGCGCACCACCTCGCGCATCTTCCTTACCGCGGCAACGAATCTCAATGAGCTTACCGAACTTGCCTTCCTTGAGCATTCGCAGCGCAACCGGAACAGCGGGATGATACCGATTGCGGTGCGCAACAGCCAAGCGCATCCCGGTGCGACTGCACTCTGAGACCAATTCATCCGCCTCAAGCAGACTGCGTACAAACGGTTTTTCCATGTACACCCCGCGCGCCCCGGCTTTCGAAGCAGCCAGCACCATCGCATGATGCTGGTCAACATGCCGAGGACCAACCGCCACAATGTCCGGCTTCACCTCCCCCAGCATCGTTTGATAGTCCACGTATGCCTTTGCCTGCGGAAACCGCTTCACATCGGCACCGTTGGCTCCAGCGCCCGGATCGCTCACCGCAACGACCTTCACCCCTTCGACACTCGCCCACATCGTGTCCAGACCATGCCCGAAATTTCCGCGTCCCGTGTGCCCAATGACAGCCACCTTGTAAGCGTTGTCTGACGCAGCAACCGCCCGCAGCGGTCTCACCGGAAAACCGTCAAGAATGGAGGCTGCGGCAATAGACTTGAGAAACTGTTTTCTGTTCATAGGGGAAGATGGTGAGCAGGCATGATTTGGCGCCGCCCAGCGCACGCGCGATTCGACTCCACAAGCCCGAAAACTCCAAGCATGAACTCAAGGCTTGAACTGGGAAACAAAGCATTCAGCTTCGGAAGAACACGCCTCCTCTTATGGAACCCACTCCTGATACGATCGAAATCAAAACACGCGAACTGTGCGCAGCTCTCGTCGAACTGCCTGCATTTCCCGGGCTTTTCAAAAAGGTGGAGCGCTACCTCGCCGACCTCGGCGCGCAGTATCAGTTGAGCCAGCTTTCTCAACTCACCGAGCTCTTGCAACAGCGCCAGTCCATGGGCGCGGAAATTTCCGAGGAGGAGATCGGGAACTACGAGGGAACACGCAACGCCATCATGAAGTCTGATACGATTCGTGAATTTGTGGAGGCGCAGGAGGAGATTCAGAAAATCCAGCATCAGATCATGCGACTTGTCACAAAGACGTTCGAGGTGGGACGCCTGCCCACCGAGGACGACTTTTACGAGGAAACGTGCAACGCCACGTGTGGATCGCACAACTGAGCCGTCGCGATCTACTCGCTGAGATCTGAGCGCTCCAACGCGGCTCGCGCTGAATCACGGCTTGCGCTGTTGAGCACAACCGAACCTCTCACGTTTAGACGCCGTAGAACTCGGCGACCTTTGCAACCACGTATTGCTGCTGCTCGGAAGTGAGTTCCGGAAAAATCGGGAGCGCGATCGTCTCAAGAGCAGCACGCTCAGCCTCCGGAAAATCTCCATTCTTGTATCCCAACGGGCGGAAGCATTCCTGCAGATGCAGCGGCAATGGATAATAAATTTCCGAGCCGATTCCCGACTCTTTCAAAAACGTCCGCAAATCATCTCGCCGCGGCGCACGCACGATGAATTGATTGTAGATGTGATGATTCGCGAGACCGGAATCGCTCCAAGGCTCTTGAGGAAGCGTCATCACCCGATCAAGGCCCGCTTGTGCAAACGCGCGCCGATAAACCGCCGCTTTCTCGCGCCTGCCCGCGCCCCACGAATCTAGATGCGGAAGCTTCACATTCAAAACCGCTGCCTGAATCGCATCCAAACGGAAGTTTCCCCCCACAGCATGATGGTAGTAGCGCGGCTCCATCCCGTGATTGCGCAATGAACGGATTTTTTCGGCGAGCTTTGCGTCGCGGCACGTCACCATCCCGGCGTCCCCGAACGCCCCGAGGTTCTTGGTCGGATAAAACGAATACCACCCCGCCTCTGCGATGGCGCCGGCTCCACCCATCGGATGGGATGCGCCAAGGGCCTGCGCCGCATCCTCCAAGACTGGCACTCCGTATTGCGAAGCCAGCGCGGTGATGCGCGCCATGTCGGCGCAGCAACCGTACAAGTGGACAGGAATGATCGCCTTCACGTTCGGCGTGCGACGAAGAACCTCCGCGAGCGCGTCCGGGCAGAGGTTGTAAGTGGCGGGATCGATGTCCGCAAAAACGATCCTCGCGCCAAGCCTCGCCACACAGCCAGCAGTCGCAAAAAAAGTGTACGGCGTGGTGACTACAACATCTCCCGGACCGATTCCGAGAGCCATCATCAACACCAACTGCGCATCCGTCCCGGATGAAACTCCGATCGCATGTCCGGCACCAGCGTAGTCGCAGATGGACCTTTCAAGCTTTTCAACCTGTGGGCCCAGAACAAGCGTCTGGGAGTCCGCGACCTGCTCAATCTGCTTGAGAATCTCCGTCTTCAACGGAGCGTACTGAAGTCTGAGATCTAGAAGAGGAACCTGCATGGGAAAGCGAAACAGCGCTGATCCTATTGATCAAATTAATCGGAGATCCGCCCGCCGGTCGCGCGGAGTTTGCTGCCCGGGTCTCAGCTCGTCCTGAGACGAGACCGCCGAGACCCGTGCGCGCGGTTGGAGAGAGCGATACAGCGAGACGCAGGCAAGAGCCCCGTCGGACTACAGACCGCTTCCTGCCTCGAGCTTTTTGAATCCCTTATAGATGACATCCTTGTAGGTCTGTCCGCTCGGAATCATCGGCAACACATGTTCCGTGTAAGGCACCATCACATCGAGCACGTAGGCCTCCTTCGAGTCGAGCATGCGCTGCATCGCGCCACGCAGGTCTTTCTTATCAATCACGCGCTCGCATGTTACTCCGAAACCCTCGCACATCTTGACGTAGTCGGGATAAATCCGCTTCAAATCAGACGGATCACCAAGGAACGTGTGTCCGCGGTTGGAGTTGTAAAAACGGTCTTCCCACTGCACGACCATACCCAACCACTGGTTGTTTAGGATGAGAGCCTTGGCAGCAATTTTCTCAATGTGGGCCAGGGCGAGCTCCTGCACATTCATCAGGAACGAACCATCTCCATCGATATCGACGACCTGCTTGTCGGGGCAAGCGACCTTGGCTCCGATCGCCGCAGGATATCCAAAGCCCATCGACCCAAGACCCGCAGACGTGATGAAGGAACGGGGATTGTTGAATTTGTAGTACTGGCCGGCCCACATCTGGTGCTGGCCCACGCCGGTGGTGATGATTGCGTCGCCCTTCGTGAGCTCCCACAACAATTCAATGGCGTACTGCGGTTGGATCACGTCGACCGTATCTTCGTATTGGAAAGGAAACTCGTCGCGCCAAGCGGCGATCTGCCGGTACCAGTCCGGGAAAGCGGTGAAAGCCGTGAGATCGGTCTGGTTCACAACTTTTTTGCCGGCCGAATCCAGCATTTGGTTCAGGCGCGCCAGAGCATACTTCACATCACTCAGGATCGGCAGCCGCACCGGCTTG
>CAMDSZ010000058.1 GCA_945906945.1 Akkermansia muciniphila | reverse complement strand
TTTCGGAGCGGCGTTCTGTGCTGGAGCGGTTGGCGGCGTCGGTGCGGGAGCATCGGCCGGATCAGGTTCTGGCGCTGCGCCGCCAACAACTGGAGGGGATGACGGCGCGGCTTTCTAGATCGGGCGCGGATCAAATGCGCCGCAATCGTGCGGAATTGGAGCGGTTGGGGCGGATGCTGTTGCTGCTTTCCCCTGAGGGCACTTTAGACCGGGGGTATAGCATCACTTTCAACGGGGAGGGGGCGCTTGTGCGCAGCGTTGAAGACCTCCAATCGGGGGCGCGGATGGTGACCCGATTCAAGGACGGACGAGTGGAGTCCGAGGTGCGCTCGGTTGGCAAACTTGAGTGAATTTTTTAAAGCGAAATTGTTGCGCAGAACCGGGTCCAATCAGGTAAGGTTGTGCGGTAAACCATACCCCTGCTTGCCGTGAGCACATCGACTGAATCCTCTCCACCCAATCAATCCTCCGGATCGCTCAATACCGCTATCTCTATCGCCGTCGCTTTGGCGGGGACGTTCATGGCGCTTTGCAGCGTGAAGGAGGGAAACATCAACCAGGCGATGGCCGACACGCAGGCGAAGACGGTGAACGGTTGGTCGTATTTTCAATCCAAAAGCACCAAGCAAAACCTCGCGGAGGCGACATTGGAGCAGTTGCGCGTGATGAAAACGCTTTCTGCCAGTTCAGTTCCTGAAGCGATGGCGGAACTGGATTCCAAGATCGCGACGTACGCGTCCAAGGTGACTCGTTACGAAGAGGAAAAGCAAAAGATCAAGTCCGACAACGAGGCGTTGGAAAAGAAGCACGAGGAACTCGACCGGCAGGGGGACCAATTCGATTTGGCTGATGCGGCCATGTCGGTCGGAATCGCATTGTGCGGTATGGCTGCTTTGATGGAGCGGCGCTCGCTGGGCGCAGTGGCGTTTCTATTCCTGCTGGCAGGGATGGGAATCGGGGTTGCGGGATTCATGAATATTCCTTTTGAGCTGCCGTTTCTCGCCAAGCTGCTGAACTAAGCTCGTGGCAAGCGCAATGCTCAAGGAGGCGGCGAAGGGGTGTTTGATCGCCGGGGTGATCGGGTTTCTGCTCAGTGTCGGGCTGGTTTTTGGGGTGCGCAAAATTGGCAGCTTTGTTGAATCCTTGAGCCCGGATGCCCCCGTGTTGAAGCAGGAAGAACCCTCGGTGGCGGCCAAGCCCGAACGGGGCAGAGCACTCAAAGGCGTTGCGCAAATGCAGTTCACCGAGCAGGTGGAGGCGTCCAAAAAACAGGCTGTCGCCAAGTATCCCGAGCTTGGAGTGCGCGATACCGCGGTCAATCGGGAGTTTGTTCGGCGTTGCAAGCTGCTTCAGTCTGCTGATCCATCGTTTTTTGAAAGTCCAGACTGGCCTGAACGTCTCGCGGACCTCATGGCGCGCGACCTCTCACTCGATCCGCAGCGCGATTCGCAGCAAAAGTAGCCTTTCCGATGCTCGACCTTTTGGCTCGGGCGGGGCAATTTAGGGTGATGTTTACCGGACTTGTTGAGAAGACTGGAGAGGTCGTTGCGCTCAACGGCAACTCTGATGGCGGCTTCAGTTTGTACCTCAGGGAGCCTGAAATCTTCTCGGCATCCCAGATGGGTGACAGCATCGCGGTGAACGGCTGTTGTTTGACGCTCGCTGGATACGAGAACGGCGTGGCCCGGTTTGACCTGCTTCAAGAGACCCTTGCGAGGACGAGTTTGGGTGCGGTCAAGCCCGGTGCGGTTGTTAACCTGGAGCGCGCAATGTCTGCTGGAACTCGCTTTGGAGGTCACTTTGTTCAAGGGCACATCGACTGCACCTCTGAGGTTCTCCGCATCGAGAAGGTCGGAGCGGATTGGCGCGTGGATGTGGCTTTGCCAGAGGAAGGCAGACGTTATGTGGTCAGCAAGGGATCGATCGCGGTGGACGGGATCAGTCTGACGGTTTCAAGTCTGGAGCCCGACCGCTTCACGCTTTGGATTATTCCGCACACGTGGGAAGTGACAAATTTGCGGAAGCGTTCTGTCGGAGATCGCGTGAACTTGGAGTACGATATGCTGGCAAAGCACGTCGAGCGGGTGGTTGAACTGATGGTGCGTCCCGAGTTGCTCCAGGGCTTTGGCGGGAAATAGCGGTTTTCGGGGGGGCGCGGTAAAAACCCACGGTGCTTGCCACGGGCCGGTTGCGAAGTAAGAATGAAACTTATGGCTGATGTTTATGGTAACCCGATGAGGCCGATGCCCAAATTCCCCCAGTTTTTCTCCTTCAACGCGTTTGTGGGCGCGCTTTTGGGACTTCTGGCAATCTCCACGGTGCTTGGATCGTTCTACACGGTTGCGGCCGAATCTGAGGGCGTGCTGCTGCGATTCGGCAAGTTTGTGAAAATCGTGGACCCCGGGTTGCATTTTAAGCTGCCGCTTGGCGTGGACGACGTGGTGGTGCTCCCAACGCGCCGGCAGTTGAAGCTGGAGTTTGGGTTTGGTTCGCAGGGATTCACCAACAGGTTTCAGGTGGGCAAATCTCCGGCCGATGAAAAATCCATGGTCACCGGCGATTTGAATGCGGCGTTGGTGGAGTGGGTGGTGCAATACCGCATCGATAATCCGAAGGAGTATCTTTTCGACGTGCGTGATCCGGACCTGACTTTGCGTGACATCGGTGAGGCCTCGATGCGTGAGGTTGTGGGGGACCGCACGGTGGACGAGGTGATAACCATCGGCCGACAGGAAGTCGAGGTGGCGGCGCTCGCGCGCATGCAGGAATTGGCGAAACTCTATCAACTAGGCATCCGCGTCGATGGCGTCCAGCTCAAGGATGTCAACCCGCCCAGACAGGTGGAGTCTTCGTTCAACGAGGTCAACCGGGCGCAGCAGGATCGTGAAAATGCGATCAACATTGCCAATGGCGAGTACAACAAAGCCGTTCCGCGCGCGAGGGGGCAGGCCGAGCAAACGCTTAGCGCGGCGCAGGGTTATCGGTTCAAGCGCATCAATGAGGCGGAGGGGGACGTGGCGGCGTTTAAGCAGACTTTGGAGCAGTATTTGAAGGCGCCGGAGATCACCCGCACGCGGATTTACCTCGAAACCATGGCGGAGGTGTTGCCAAAAGCGGGTTCGAAAATGATTTTGGATGATTCGTTGCGCAGCCTGTTGCCTGTTTTGCCACTGCAGATGGGTTCACAATCGGGAAACGCTAAGGCACTGGAGATTCGATAATGAGAAGATTTACCTTTCCTTTGTTGTTGGTGCTGGTGGTGGGCTTGCTGGCGCTTTCCAGCGGTACGTTCACTCTTAGTCAGGCCGAGCAGGTGATCCTTACTCAGTTTGGCAAGCCCGTGGGCGAACCGATCACCGAGCCGGGCCTCCATTTCAAGGTTCCGTTCATTCAGGAGATCAACAGGATCGATAGGCGTTTCCTGGAGTGGGATGGCGCGCCGGTCGCGATTCCCACCAAGGACAAGACGTACATCCGCGTGGAAACCTTCGCTCGCTGGCGGATCTTGGATGCGAAGACATACTTTGTGCGGTTGCATGACGAACGCAGCGCTCAGTCTCGGTTGGAAGATATTCTCGGTAGCGAAACGCGTAATGCGGTGGCCCGCCATGAACTCATCGAAATTGTGCGCACGGACAAGAATCGTGTGCCTCTGAGGGATGCCTCGTTGAAGTCCGAAGGCATCGGGCAAATCGGGGTGCTGCCTCCGATTAGTTTCGGCCGGAAGAAAGTGGAGGAAGAGATTGCCAAAGATGCTGCCAAAAAGCTTTCGGAATTCGGGATCGACCTTCTTGACGTGCGAATCAAGCGGGTGAATTACAACCCTGATGTGCTTGAGCGTATTTATCAGCGCATGATGAGCGAGCGCCAGCAGATCGCACAACGCTTCCGCTCCGAGGGAGAGGGGGCTGCGGCGAGAATCGCCGGACAGAAGGAGCGAGATCTAAGCGAAATCGAGTCCGCCGCTTATCGTGAGGCCAATCAAATTCGTGGGGAGGCCGACGCAAAGGCGTCTGAGATTTATGCCAATGCTTTTGGAAAAACGCCTCAGGCTTCTGAGTTCTACCGGTTCGTGAAGACAATGGAGACCTATAAGACCGTGATTACGAAGGATACCAGTCTGCTGCTTTCGACAGAGTCTGAACTGATGGGCTTGCTCAAGCGCTCGGAGGCGACGTCGAAGTCCCCTGGTGGACGCTGAATAAGGGTGCATGGATGGTGCATGGAAAGGGCCGGAGAGCTAGCCAAGGGCTGTGTGGATGGAGGCCTCCCCGCGGGCCTCGCTGGCCTTGTGGTAAATTGATGCAGTGATGCAATCAGGTGAGGAGACTGCGCTTGCCCCGTTCATGCGACTCCTCTGATGGCTTGCGTTGACCCAGGGATGGTGTGCGGGTAGGGTTTGTGGTTTTCCTCATAAAAGCCACGCCATGAGTCAGAATTACAAGGACAGTCTCCTTCTTCCCAAGACCGATTTCCCGATGAAGGGAGATTTGGTGAAGCGCGAACCCGAACGGCTCGCAAAATGGGAGCAATCCGCCCTGTACCAGCGCATACAGACGGCGCGGAGCGGAGCGCCGCTTTTTGTGCTGCACGACGGCCCGCCTTTCGCCAATGGGGACGTGCACATGGGCACGGCGCTTAACAAGGTGCTGAAGGATTTGATCGTGAAGTCAAAGAGCATGGCCGGTTTTTGCGCGCCCTACATTCCGGGGTGGGACTGCCACGGTTTGCCGATTGAATTTAAGGTGGTGAAGGAGTCGCGCGGCTTGTCTGCCGCTGAAATCCGCAAGCGCTCGGCCGAGTACGCTCTCAAGTACGTCGATATTCAGCGCAGGCAGTTCAAGCGTCTCGGCGTGCTTGGGGACTGGGAGAACCCATACCTGACGATGGATCCGGCTTACGAGGCTGACATCCTACGCGCATTTGCGGGGTTGGTAGACAAGGGATTGGTTTATCAAAGTAAAAAACCTGTGTACTGGAGTATCGGCGCGCAAACGGCCCTTGCCGAGGCGGAGGTTGAATATGCGGACCGTGAGGATCCTGCGATTTTTGTGGAGTTCCCCTTGGTGTCCGGTCCGCTGGCAGGCGGCGCGAGCATGGTGATCTGGACCACGACGCCTTGGACGCTTCCCGCAAACGTGGCGATCGCAATGCATCCTCGGGAGCGCTATCTGGTGCGGACTTTCACGGTGGCTGGTGCGAAGAGAGTCCTACTGGTCGCTGAGAAGTTGATTGAGGCATTTATCCAGTCCACCGGAGCAGTCCTCGATCCGGAAGCGCCAGCGGCAACGTATTTCACGGGTGAGCAGCTTGCAGGCAGCGAAGCGCAGCATCCGTTTCTTGCGAGGACCTCAAAGCTGATCACCGCCGAGTTTGTAACTACTGATAGCGGTACCGGACAGGTGCACATTGCCCCGGGCCATGGATCGGACGATTACGTAGCAGGGATGCAGAACGGCCTGCCCATTCTTTCGCCGGTGGACGACAACGGAAGGTTCACGGTCGAGGTGGGGGTGGCAGACTGGGAGGGGCGCAATGTGTTCGATGCCAACAAAGACGTCATTGAGCTGCTGCGCGCCAGAGGCTTTCTGATTGGAGAACAAGTTTACCAGCACAGTTATCCGCACTGCTGGAGATCAAAGACGCCGATTGTTTTCCGCGCGGTAGAGCAGCTTTTTATTCGCGTGGATGCGATTCGTGCTGATGCGCTCAGCGCGATTGACCAGGTGAAGTGGATTCCGCACTGGGGACGCAACCGGATTGCAGGCACCGTTGAATCGCGTCCTGACTGGTGCATTTCACGTCAGCGTTCCTGGGGTGTTCCTTTGCCGGTGTTTTACACTGCCTCGGGCGAGCTTATTTTGGATGCGCCCCGCGCCCGTCAGGTTGCGGACATCGTCGAAAGCGAAGGCACCAATGTTTGGTTTGAGCGCGATGATGCATGGTGGAGCGAAAAACTTGGCTTGCCTCAGGGTACGACGCGGCGCAACGACACGCTGGACGTTTGGATTGATTCCGGAGTCTCGCATGAAGCGGTTTTGCGCCGCCGGAAGGAACTGCGCTTTCCTGCGGATGCGTACATTGAAGCGACGGACCAGCATCGCGGTTGGTTCCAATCCTCACTGATGACCTCGGTGGCGCTGCGCGGTGAGGCGCCGTACAAGACTGTGTTGACCCATGGTTTCGTGGTGGACAAAGACACGCGCAAGAAAGTCTCCAAATCCGCGCAGGGCACCTATGTGAAGCCGATGGATGCGGAGCATTTCGTTGGTAAATACGGAGCCGATATCGTGCGTTTATGGGCTTCTAGCGTTGAGTTCACGCACGAGGTGCCGTTTTCGGAGGAGTCGTTTGCGGTGCTTACCGATGCTTACAGGCAATTCAGGAATGTGCTGCGTATTTTGCTGGCCAACCTGCATGACATTCCGGCCGAAGGCGCATCGCTCGAGGGTGCGACCACGGTCGACCGTTGGATGCTCAGCCGTTTGCAGGGCGTGATTGCAGCCTGCCGGGAAGCCTACGCTGAATATGATTTCCGGCGTGTCTTTCAAACGCTAAACCAGTTTTGTACCGTTGACCTTTCGGCACTCTATGTAGACATCACTAAGGACCGCTTGTACTGCGACGCAGCGGGCGCTCCAAGGAGACGCGCCACCCAGGCGGTGATGCACCGGGTTTTTGATTCCGTTTGCCGACTGCTTGCGCCGATTCTTGCTTACACCACCGATGAAGCGTGGGAGCACTCAGGGCGCACAGATTCAGTGCACGTTGAGGTTTTTCCAGAAGTCGATTCCGCGTTGTTGAATCCCGAGTTGGAGACGCGTTTTTCGAAATGGCTGGAGCTGCGTTCGGTGGTTGCGCAGGCGGTGGAACCTGCGCGGCAGCAGAAGTTGGTCGGAAACGCGCTGGAGGCTGATGTGGAGATCGAGGTGGCCGACGATGCGTTGCTCTCCAGCGTGGAAGGCGCCGAGGCGGAGGTCGAAGAAGTTTTGATTTTGAGCCAAGTGCGCGTCCGCAAGGGCGTGGCGACGGTTGCATCCGTCAAGCGTAACCCGAATGCGCGCTGCGGGCGGTGCTGGCGGCACAAGGCCTCGGTAGGATTGTCGGAGAGGCATCCCGAACTTTGCGAGCGCTGCGAGGAAGTCGTTGTATCCCTCGCATGAGCTCGCAACAGCCTGGCCAATCTTCTGATTTGAAAGTCCCGTCGACTGCTCCCGCGGTGCGGAGCGATGCTTGCTGCTCGGGGCTCGGGTGGATCGGCGCCGTTGTTGTGGTGGTTTTGTATGCGCTGGATCAGGCCACGAAGTTGTGGACGGTTCGCAATTTTGAACTGGGGGAGCGCAAGATTGTTTTCGGAACTTGGTTTGAATGGGTGCACTTCAGCAACACGGGTGCAGCGTTCGGGATTATGCAGGACAGCAACCGTTTTTTTATCGGTTTGTCGGCAGTCGCGGCGATCGCGATTGGCGTGTTCTTGAAGAAGAATTTGTTTCCTGGAAAACTGAATTTTACCGCGCTGATTCTTCTGCTGACCGGGATATTTGGAAACGTGACCGATCGTTTCCTGCACGGGTACGTGGTGGATTTTCTGTTGTTTGATTTTGGATTTCCGCCATTCAATCCCTGGCCAGCCTTCAATGTGGCGGATAGCTGCATTTGTGTTTCCGTGGGGCTGCTGCTGCTCGTTTCATTCCAAGAGGAGCTCGAGCGGCGCGCCGCATTGAAGCGTGGGCAAAAGGATCGCTGACTTTGCGCGGATTCCCGGTTCGTATAGTAACTGGCTTTGGTGTTATGTGCGGGGTTCCCGCGGTCTTCGGATTCTTGGGTGCAGTACGATGCTCTCGGTTTGGATCTCGATTTCCGTCCACCGCACTTTGTACTCTAGGATGGAGCCCATGTCGTAGCGTTGGATGCCTTCTGCGCAGAGACGCCGGATTTGCTCCCATTGCAGCAGATTGCCAATGGATTCGCGGCCCCATTCATGGACGAAGCTGAATTGCTGTCCTCGGTAGTTGGTGCCGTCGATGCCTCCCATGACGAAGCCGATGTCCTTGCCGTCTGCCGTCGCAAAAATGGCGCGTGCGAGTCCCGCCTCTGCGAGGCGGCGGAAAATGAGCCCGTAGAATTCGCGGCTGGGTGACTCGGCCATGCCGCATTTTTCGATTCCCTTCCAGCTTTGTTTCTCGATGGAGAGCATTCGCTCATAAGCGTGGTCTGCCTCCGGAATCGAGAGGGGACGTACGTTTTCAAAGTGAACTCCTCGTTCTTGCGCGAGGCGGGTAGCGCGGCGGAGGTTGTTTCTGAACTTGGGCGATCGTCTCGAGAGGAATCCGTCGGCTCCGTCAGCGAGGGAGGCGCTTCTGAAAATGGTGGAGCGCAGGTGACGGATGGTGTGGGTGCGGTCGAATACTTTCACCACCGAGTTCAAGAAGGGTGTGCCCATCTCAAGCCCGCTTAGCACCAGGAGCGCGTCGCTGAGGTGATCGTCATTTTCGCTCAAGAGTGAGCGCAGTAAGTCGATGGAGTGCGCGCCAAGCAGTGGGTTTGAGAAAAGCCAGTGGGATTCAAGGGGCTCAAGAATGGTGCCGTAGTCCTCATGTTCCCAACTGGCGAGCGCGACCAAACTGCGGTCGGTTGCCCTCAGATGAAGGGTGCGATCCGGGTTGAATGCTTCGTGGAAGGAGAGCACCCATTCGCTTCGGCTGCACAACGGGTCTTGGTGCGCGTAGATTCCTGCGAGCCTGTTGAGCAGCGAGTCAGGGCGATCCAAATCTTGGTAGTCGATGGAGTGTTGCGCACTCATTCCGTCTATCAATCAGGCGCCTCGTGAGGGGATCATTTGGCTTGGGGCTGGCTCTGTATTTTTTGAGGCGTGATATTCAACCCCGAGTAGGTGGATACTGGCGGACTGATTGGGCGTGCGGAGGTGCTTCCAATTGGCGAAAAGCCAGTCGAGAGTGTCTTTATCGGACCCTCTGCGCTGATCGTGCCGCCACTGAACAAGATTACGCTGCTGGAGAGCAGTCCTTTCGAAAAACGCATTGAAAGCGACGCCCTCGCGCTTTTGATCGCCCCCTCGTTGTCCACCTCGAATACAACGGGCCCCTCAACATTACCTGATAAGCGGATGTCATACTCATTTCTCCGAGATGGGGTAGTTGGGGTGTTAGAATCCGACTTTGGCTCCTTAGGTTCGGCCCCTTCACGCAGTAATCCTTTGCCGAAAAGTTCTCCGTTGAACGCAATCGCGAGTGAATAGTCGATGTCGGAAGCTTCCTTGCTGCCGATTTTATAGTGAGCTTTGCCCGCCAGAGACCGGTTCCCAAAAAGGGTTTTGATGAGTTCCTCCGTGGACGGGTTTTTAACCTCGACCATTTGTCCGACCGGATTGGCGTAACCGTACTGCGGGGTTTGCTGCGCAAGCGCGGTGATTCTAGCAAAACCGGCGGAAAGAAGGTGAAGCCGGTTGCCATCCACTCTTGCAACTTTTGGATCTGAGGAGCTGTAAATAATTGGATCGTTCCCAGCTGAGATTGTCGCCTTCAGTTCGATTCCGCGCGGGTTCATTCCGAGATAGACGGTTCCGATTGGCTTAAATTCGTCAATTTTTCTGGGCGCAGGTAGCACCTGCACGGACTGCACCGTCTTTGCCGGACCGTACTGGTTGTTGCCGTCCTGGATCGCACTGATTAGAAGCGTGCCGGCTTTGAGGAGGATGAGCTTTCCGTCAGACACCTCTGCAACACCCGGATTTGAGCTCGTGAATTTCACCGGCATTTTTGCCGAGGACTCCGCGCTGAGTTGGATCGGCGTTTTTTTGTAGATGAGCCCGCCGATTGGCTTGAAGCTGACCTCTTGGTTTTCGAGTTCGAGGATAGCCAGAGAGAAGCCTTTCCCGACCGCAACAGCGATTGCTTTGCGTACGCCTTCGGGGACTGTTGTTTGACGTTTGGAGTTCCGTCCGAATCCGCTCAGGAGGCCATTGGATTTTAGTGTGATTCCATGTTCGCTGTTGGAGGAGAATCGGTCTCCCACTGCGAAGTCGGGTGGTACGAGAGGTTCGTGCTTGCGGTCGCCCCATTGGGCCAGAAACCCAGAGGGCTTCAGAGCGCCGCTCCAATTTCCCGAAGCGTGGATCGTGCTGATGTTCCCTAGATTTGCTGGAACTGTGGACTGGCCCTCTAGATTATCGCCCCAAGCGACCACTGTGCCGTCAAACTTGAGGGCGAGAGAGTGGCGATACCCTGCGGCTACCGCCTTCACTCCGGTGAGTGCGGGCACATTGCACTGGCCTTTGTCGTTCCTGCCCCATGCGACTACGGAGCCGTCCCGCTTAAGCGCGAGCGAATGAAAGCCCCCTGCGGCGATGGCCTCCACATTCGTGAGTCCCTTCGGCGGCGTCGCCTGTCCTGAGAGGTTGTCTCCCCACGCAACCACGGTCCCATCTTTCTTGAGCGCTAGCGCATGGGATTCGCCTGCGGAAACGGCGCTCAGGCCGGACAAGTTCGCGGGGATAGACAGTTGTCCATCAGCATTGTCTCCCCAGCCGATTACCCGGGTCACGGTTTCGCTCATCGCGTTCGACAACGGCATGGAAGCCGTTGCCATGGCGACGAGGATAGACGCATAGTTTCTGCGGGGATCGCGCACTGCAGTTCTAGGGGTGTAATACTGCGAATCGGAACCCGCCGACTTGTCGGTGGGTGCAGATCATTGTTTATCTAAGGATGCAGTGTGGTGGCAATGGTTTCGAGCAATGATCTTTCAATGCAGGGCTGCGAAAAGAAAAACGCGCTCCTTTTTAAAGGAGCGCGTTCTTCAAGTTAGTCAAAGCCTTCCGTGTGGAGGGCTGGGGCCGGGAACTTAAGCCTGCGGAGCAGACTCGGTTGCAGGAGTGGCGACTTCCGCCTCTGTGCCAGCCTCAGGAGCCTGATCCACCCACTCCAGCAAGGCCATTTCGGAGGCGTCGCTGTTGCGGCTGCCAAGCTTGATGATGCGGGTGTAGCCTCCATTGCGGCCCGCGGTGCGGGGGGCGACCTTTTCAAAAAGAGCGCGAACTGCGGCCTGATTGTGGAAGAGGTACGCCAGCGCCAGACGGCGGGCATGCAGGGTGTTCTTGCGGCCAATGGTGATGAGCTTTTCCGCGAAGGGTTTCACGGCTTTTGCTTTCGCAAGGGTGGTTTTGATGCGGCTATGCTCAATCAAGCTGATCACTTGGTTTGCAAGCAACGCGTCGCGGTGGGCCTGGGAACGGCCGAGTTTTGGGGTATTCCGTCTGTGACGCATGGGATTGGTTCAGTTGTGGTTTTTAATTGGGAGTCAACGCCGCAGCGTGCGGCGTTTTCATGGGATCCGGTGTTTAGCGTGCTGCCAAGTTTGCGTCGGCGACCGTGTTGTCCACCAAGCCTGATTCGAATTTCATGCCCAGCGATAGACCAAGTTGGTGCAACTTGTCTTTGATCTCGTTGAGGGACTTCTTTCCGAAATTCCGGTACTTGAGCATCTCGCTTTCCGACTTCTGCGCGAGTTGTCCGACGCTGGTGATATTCGCGTTGTTGAGGCAGTTTGCCGCGCGCACCGAGAGTTCGATCTCGTTGACGCTCATATTGAGCAGTTTCTTGAGCTTCTGGTTCTCCTGGCTCTGTTGTGGCTGTTCCTCGGTGAATTCCACCGCGTTTTCGTCGTAACCGTAGAACGGTTCAAAGTGACGCTTGAGGATGCTCGACGCCTGCACCATTGACTCCTCTGGGGTGAGACGGCCGTCCGTCCAGATTTCAAGCACGAGCTTGTCATAATCAGTCCGCTGACCGACGCGAGTTGCCTCTACTGCGTACTTTACTCGGGTGACGGGTGAGAAAATCGAGTCAATAGCGATGACTCCGATGGGCTGCTCGGGGGATTTGTTCTCGTCGCCGGTGGCAAAACCACGTCCGACTTTCACCTCGAGCTCTGCTTCAAATTTGATTTTTTTGTCCAAGGTGCAGATGACCTGATCCTTGTTGACCACCTCGCATTGGGCTGAGTCTTGGATGTCTGCTGCAGTGATCACGCCCTCCTTGTTGACGGAAATAACTAGGTTGCGGATCTCATGGTCATGCGCCTTGAATTTGACTTTCTTCAGGTTGAGAATGATGTCGACGACGTCTTCGACCACGTTCGGGAGCGTCTGAAATTCATGGTTTGCTCCCGTGATTTTTACTGCAGTAACGGCAGCGCCTTCCAGAGAGGAAAGCAGCACCCGGCGAAGGGAGTTTCCCACGGTGTGCCCATAACCGGCCTCGAAGGGCTCGGCAATAAACTTGGCGTAGGTATCTGTTCTGGAAGCCTCCTCTTTGACGAGGGACTTTGGCATTTCGAAACGACCGAGGCGAACTGGCATAATAATGATGGCCGATGGAACGGCCTAGATGACTGGCTTCGCTGGGTTTCCCTTGGCGCATGCAGTGCCCGGCTTTACACCAGAAACTCAAGGACCAACAGCGACGGTTTTGTTTTGCGCTTTCTGAAAATTTAGGGGGTCGGGAGGTAAGCCGGAGCGGACGGAAGTTGCAAGATAATTTGCTGCGCCCTCCCCGTGGAATTAATCTTGGAAAGACTAATTCGCTTACGGATTCAGGTTAGAGGGTTTTGCAGAACTCCTCCAGACGGTCCAACCCCTTCTTAATGATGTCCAAGCCGGTGGCGTAAGAGAGTCGGATGGTCCGGTCGTCTCCAAATGCAACACCGGGTACCACGGCGACATGGTGTTTGCTCAGCAGTTTTTCCGCAAAGTTGGTCGAGTTAAGGCCCAGCTTCGAGATATTGGCGAGCGCATAGAATGCGCCCTTTGGCTCCACGACCGTGATGCGTGCGATGGATTTCAGTCGCTCGACCATATACTGGCGGCGCAGGTCAAACTCGGCTCGCATGTCTTCCACCGCGCTCTGGTCGCCCTTCAGGGCTGCCAAGCCGCCTTTTTGGGCGAACGAGCAGGGATTCGACGTGGAATGGCTTTGGATCGCGTCAATCGCGCGGGCCACTGGCTCCGGAGCGGCCAGATAACCCAGCCTCCACCCGGTCATCGCGTAGGCTTTTGAGAATCCGTTGATTGTGATGGTCAGGTCGTAAGCGGTCTTTGAAAGCGAGGCCACCGATACATGCTCCGTGCCGTCATAGGTGAGCTTCTCGTAAATTTCGTCAGACAGAATGAAGATGTCCTCTGTCGCGGCGATCTCCACCAGAGCCTCGAGCTCGGACCGGCTGTAAACCGAGCCCGTTGGGTTGCCCGGGGAATTGATGATCACCATCTTGGTGCGCGGAGTCATTGCGCTTTCGAACTCCTCGGGAGTCATCTTCCAGTTGTTTTCTTCCCTAGTCTGGACAAACACTGGGTCAGCACCGGCGAGGCGCACCATCTCGGGGTACGACAGCCAGTAGGGGGCTGGAATGATGACTTCATCGCCGGGTTGGCAGGTCGCTAGAATAGCGTTGTAGCAGGAGTGCTTTGCTCCGTTGGAGACGATGATCTGACTCGGCTTGTAATCTATGTGATTATCGGCCTTGAATTTGTCCGAGATCGCTTGGCGCAGTTCTGGAATACCGCTTGAGGGTGTGTACTTGGTAAAACCCCCGTCCAGCGATGCCATGGCGGCGGCCTTGATGTGCTCGGGCGTATCGAAATCAGGCTCTCCTGCTCCGAAGCTGCAGACGTCGATGCCCTCAGCTTTCATGGCTTTGGCCTTGGAGTCGATGGATAGGGTGAGCGATGGGGTCAAGATGGTTGCGCGTTCGGCGAGTTCCATGGCGGTATAGGTTTTGGAGGTTGGACTGACGTGAAGGTGGGGGGAGGAGTTTGAGGAGTGAGAGCTGGATCTGTTCGGGTTATTTTTCCCCGAAATGTGCTTCGATGGTTGCCTTGAAGTTGTTTTCCGAGATTTGAATGATCCCCATTTCGCGTTTAGCGTTATCGGCGGAATCCGAAGCGTGAGCGGCATTTACCATGATCGTCTGGCCAAATTCGCGGCGGATGGATCCGGGAGGTGCCTTGGATGGGTCTGTAGGCCCAAGCACTTCGCGAGTCTTTCGGACGGCGTCAACGCCCTCGTAAACCACCGCGATGCATTTCTCCGTCCCGGGCGAATTGCGCAGTTCTGAGGGGCATTCGCTTGGCTTGCGTCCGGCCATGAACTTCACGATTTGCTCCCAGTTCTCGCGGCCGTTGATCGGGCCGAAAATCTCGCCCAGGCGCGTTTGGACATCGGCAGAGATGTGCATGCCGAACTCCCCGGCAAGTGCCTTGGCCGCCTGTTCTCCTGAGCGATCCTTGAGCTTGTCCATGAGCACCTCGAGGACAGGGCCATAAAACTGCTCGGCTTGGGCAACGCTCATTCGATGCACCTTGAAGCCCACGATGTACAGGCCGGAGCGGGAGAACACGTCGAGGACTCCGCCGGGGCGCGTGCTTGGAACCCTGAAGTTGTCCGGCTTGATCAGCACGAGCGTTTTTTCGACACTGGCGCCGGCAGGATGGCTCACGACCGAGTCCAGCAGGCCTCCCTCCTCGTCTGAATGGCGTGCCCAGAGCAATAGATCCGCTTTCGCTGTCTGCGCGTCCAGCGGAGCGATCACCGCTGGTTCAAAATGCGTCACTTTCCCGTTGGCGTCGGTAATGTAATCTCCAAAGGTGTCTCGGATGGTGTCACCCGACGCGCTCTCGTGCAAAATGTGGCCAACCGCCCCCCGTATTTTCTCGATGGCACCCTGGCCCTGGAACACGAGCATTAGTACGCGCGGACGGTTCCCTTCGTTTGGGCTGAACTGGGAAACCAAGTAGTCACGCAGCCGCTCTTGGATCGCCTTCTGGGACGGGTTGTCGGACGTCACAATTCCTCCCGCGTACTCTTGGACAAGCTTGCTGGAGGGGGCGAACATGCGGGCCGCGACCAAGTCAAGGGCAGTGCGCGAGATCAGCCGTGACAGGATGCCTCCTGTGCGCGCTTTGCGGATGGAATAAGGGGTGACGAGGACGTAGGAAAGTTCTTCAGACATATGCAAAAATCGCCCGCGCTGAGGGGGCGTCCGGGGCGACCGAACGTCACTTCATGCGGGCGGTTATAACCCGCCTTCCTCTCTGTTTTCAGAGAATTTGCGGGCCTGCTAAAGTACGGGGCTCGGTCTGGATGCGTCAACGATTTTTCCCTAATTTGTCTGCCCTCCGTGCGTCGGTGATCGGAGGTTGGCGCGTTTCAGGGCTGTGCGCGGCCCTCTGTGCCCCCGGCGGCGGGAGCTTGCAAAACCGGATGAAAAGCGCTTCCATCCGATTATGAATTTTCTGCCCCGAGCTTCCCGTTTCTTTAACCTGTCCGGCCCTTTGAGCGTAGCGATTCCGGCTCTGGTGATGCAAGTCGCCACCCAGACTCCTGTTTTCGCCGCCGACGCAGCGGTTTACCCTCTAAAGACCTGCGTGGTAACCGATGAGAAACTGGGAAGCATGGGCAAGGCGTATGTTCACAGCCACGAGGGGCAGGAGGTCCAGTTTTGTTGCAAGTCATGCATCCCGAAGTTCAACAAGGACCCCCAGAAGTACCTCAAAAAAATCGCCGACGCAGCGAAGGCGCAGGCTAAGTGAGCAACTGAGCTGATGGGGGGCGTCTCAGAGGTGTCCCTCGCGCTCCTGAGCGGGGATGGACCGGGTCTTAGGGCGCAGTGAGGCGAACATTGTTGGATTGGTTAATCGCCCGTGGATTTGTTGGACGTGAAATACCTCAGGGTTCCGGAGCAGTGGTGGTGCGATTGAACCGGACTCGCACGAATCACGGCATCCCCTGGGAGCGCGTAGCCCCAGCTGCGCCCAGACGAGGATTACACCAAAGAAGTGGCACAGCAGTGAAGAGGTGCAACTCGTCTTGATGTAGGAACG
>CAMDSZ010000057.1 GCA_945906945.1 Akkermansia muciniphila | reverse complement strand
GCAGGAGCAGCATCGTGGAGTAATGCACAGCGCGGTGGCGGGCGTCGTCGTAGGCGGTCAGTCCTTCACGCGTTTCTGGCGCAGGGGGAACGGTAGGTGGGGCTTTTGGCTCGGCCGCATGCAGCGCGGCCAGTGGAGCGAGGAGCAAGCCGCAGGGGACGAGTATCCGGTGGAGTAAATCAGGGAGACGAAGATCGGGGGGCATGTGTATCATCTTGAGTGCCCCGATGCTGCTTGTCTTAGGGATTGGTATCCATATTAGTTGAGCGAGACTATTTCTAAATCCCGTCATGGCACGCGGCCCAACCGAGAGAATTACGTTCATCAATCCGCTCCCCGTAAAAGACCTGCTGGTATCCGGCAAAGAGCTGGGCTTGCCGATGGTGGACTACATCTCCGCGAATCATCGCTTCAGCGCAGGACGCATGAGCTGGCACTCACACGACGGCCACGAAATTCTTCTGCTGCTCAGCGGCAGCACTGGCTACGAGTTTCGCGGCGGGCGGAAGGTGCAGTTGCGCGGTGGCGAGATCCTAGTCATCCCTGCAGGCACGGTGCATCGAGGGCAGAAGGATGTGCGCCTGCCTTCCAGGCTCTGCGCCATCGTTTTTACTCCATCGAATCATTCGCGGCCCGCCTTGTTCAACAAACGGGAGTGCGAATGGCTCGCCAACCACTTTGAGCAACGCAAACCTGACCCCGTCCCGATGCTCGCGGGCACGCGGCATTTGGCGAAGACGCTGCACGCCCTCATCCGCCAGCACGCAGCGGGCAAAAAGACCGATGGCCTGCTCGCCGCTGTGCGCTTGACCGTAGCCTCGATCATCCTCGAAACCGCGCGCCAGCACGAGCAATCCAGGCCCGCCGCGCACGTCAGCATGTCCGCCCATGTTATCGACCACATGGATCGCCACCTTTCCGAGCCGATCTCTATGGACGCTCTAGCGACTCATGCCAGCACCAGCCGTGCGCGACTTTTTGCGAACTTCAAACGTGAAACCGGCATGAGCCCCAACGACTGGCTACAACGCCGCCGCATCGAAGCCGCCACCGACCTGCTACGCACCACGAACCGCAAAC
Source organism: Akkermansia muciniphila (assembly GCA_945906945.1). Lineage (GTDB taxonomy): Bacteria > Verrucomicrobiota > Verrucomicrobiia > Chthoniobacterales > Chthoniobacteraceae > Chth-196. The sequence continues at coordinate 14,905 of CAMDSZ010000057.1, read as the reverse complement.
TCGAAGATATCGCCGCCGCGTGCGGCTTCACCTCGGCCCCCTACTTTTGCCACGTCTTTCGCAAATACACGGGCACAACGCCTAGCAAGCACCGGCAGAGAGTGTAGTGTGAAAAAAGTTTCTGCGCCCCGGTGATGCAGCTCAGACGTCGTCATGAGCGTGTAGTCCGTCTGGAGCGCCGGAGCAAAGGTGTCCGTCCAAGGACAGACACGTTGGCACTTTTCGGACGTGCGCGCTAAAGACCCGGAAGACTTGCCGTGGATTCTCAACTGCATCAGCTTAAGGATCGTCTGCATCCGAGCCGATCCTATCCTCCGGTTCGGGCTCTGTATCTGGAACCTTGGCAAGTATGGCGTTGATGTCCACCTCCCTGCCGCGCTTTGCACGTTCGTTAAGATACCGTTCGGCGTCCAGGGCGGAGAGGTTTGGTTCTTCGCTGGTTTCGGTGGACAGCGGAGGTAAAGAAGAGGGGGTCACACCCGAGAAGCTGTTTCATGAATTGTTGGGATTGGACCTGAAATGGAAGGTAACCGAGTGCGAATTCGATTCAGAAAGTGGCGTAGTGCGGTTGCGGATCGAGGAAACCGAGCACTTATGGAAGGTGAAGCGCAGCCCGGATGAAGGTTCCGAAGCGGCCTGCTATGACCACACCGAAGAGATGGTGTGGAGGCATCTCAATGCCTTTGAGCACAAGTGCGAGATCGGGTGTCGGTTGCCCCGTGCAAGGTACATTAAGACCCAGAAGGTCTATCCGCTTTGTCCTTCCACCACTTCCCTGTGACATGAAAATCGTGCAGCGCGAGTAGCACGCGTCCCATCCCTGCAACGCGCTAGCGTTCGCACATGAGCTGCTGGCGCTGCCGACTCATCGCGCGTTGCCGCTCTTCGTACACCGTCGGAATTCGTACCGTGCTGAACGCTTTTTTGTTCCCTCGCTCATACCGATCCAGACGCTGGCAGAGCGCGGCTTCATCCAATCGGTCGTTCTTCCCGCCTTTGCCCCGTTCATCCCAGTCCTGGGGTTGCACCACGTAGTTCTTGATGTCGAGTTCCTCGAACCGCCGGTGCAATTGGAACCCGAACGCACCCGCCTCATCACAGGTCACCACGTTACGGGTGAGCTTCTGTGGTTTAACCACAAAAAGCATGAGCTTGTCGTAGGTCATCTTCTGCACGTGCTATGGAGTCGCCCCGTCGGCCTGACGGCTTACCCAGTGATATTGGGCGTGGGCGTCAATGCCGAGTTTGATCGATTCGTAGGAGGCGGTTGATTGGGATAGCTTTGTGGTTGCCCTAGCCTTTAAGATCGCGGGATCTCTCGCCGCCCGCTTCCTGCTTGGGCTACTAAAAATGGATGCTCGCGGCATTGTACGATGATTTCCAAAATAACCGGGACAACCCCCATGAACACCCCCGTTTCTGTTTCTCCAAATAACGATCCCGCGCAGGCAAGTTTTGACGCCCGTCCAAAGCGCGTGCTCTCGGTCGATGCGCTACGCGGATTTGACATGTTTTGGATTATTGGAGGAGAGGAGGTCGCAAAAGCTCTGGAGGCGATGGGCGGTGGCTGGCTGCTATCCGCGATCTCACAGCAATTGAAACACGTGGAATGGGAGGGCTTTCGTTTTTATGACGGAATTTTTCCGTTGTTTTTGTTTCTGGTCGGCGTCTCCATCACGTTTTCAATGGATCGGATGCTGGCGAGCGCCGGACGCAGAGAAGCGCTTGTACGCATCGCGCGCCGCAGTCTGCTTCTCTTTGCTGTAGGCGTGTTCTACTACGGTGGATTTTCACGTGCGTGGCCCGATGTACAGGTTTCCGGCGTGCTGCCCCGGATTGCACTCTGCTATTTTATTGCCGCAACCCTGTATGTGGTTTTGCCGCGTAAAGGCCTCGTCGCGGCTGCTGTGCTTTTTCTGGTGGGTTACTGGGCGATTCTGAGTTTTGCGCCTTTCCCCGACGTGAGTCTGGCCCACGGGGCGATCGGGAAGAAAGGCTCGCAAACCGATGCGAAGACTCCGCCAGCGCTGCTTGCTAGTGTGGTTCCCACGGTTGCAGGTGTCTTTGAAGAAGGCCGTAATTTTGCGCATTACATCGATTACCGATGGCTGCCGGGAAAGAAGCGCAATCTTTACTACAGCAACGAGGGGTTACTCAGCACCATCAGCGCCGTGGCCACCACATTGTTCGGGATCATGGCTGGGTGGCTGCTCGCGAGCACGCGATGGACAGAGAAGCAGAAAGCCGCATGGTTGTTGGGTGCTGGATCTGTGGCGCTGTGCATCGGGTTTCTCTGGGGACTTCAGATGCCCGTCATTAAGCGGATCTGGACCCCGTCGTTCTGTCTTGTTTCAGGGGGATTTTCCGCTGTGATGCTAGGTGCATTTTATCTGGTTGTGGACGTGTGGCGTTGGCAGAAGTGGTGCACTCCGTTCCTGTGGATTGGTGCCAACGCCCTCGCGGTCTATCTTGCGGTGAATCTCTTGGATTTTCCTGCGATCGCGGCCCGATTGGCGGGTGGAGATGTGCAGGCATTCCTGGATTCTCACCTCGGGGGCGGTGTGGGAGGCGTTCTGATCGCTGCAATCGGACTATTGCTGCCAGTGATGTTTGTGCGCTTTCTGTACCAGCAAAAGATCTTCATACGCTTGTGAAATTCGCCGCCGTTCTTCTTGCGCTCTTGTGCTGCACACTTCATGCGGCGGACAAAAGACCGAACATCCTGCTGATCCTAGCCGACAACTGGCGGTTTCCCAACGCAGGTGTGCTCGGAGATCCGATGGCCAAAACGCCGGCATTTGATCGTATCGCAAACGAGGGGGTGTTATTCACACATACTTTTAACCCTGTCCCCTCGTGCTCGCCGACTCGCTCTTGTCTGCTGACCGGTAGAATTGCACATCAACTCGGCGAACGCGCGAGTTTGTGGAGTGCTTTTCCAAAGGACACGCCTGTTGTGACGCAATTACTGCGAGAGGCCGGTTACGACATCGGCTATTGCGGCATGCCGTGGGCGCCGGGAAATCATGAGGTCTCGGGCTGGAAGGAGAATCCCGTGGGGCCGAAGTTTGCAAACTTTGCCGAATTTCAAGCGAAGCGCGATCGATCAAAGCCATTCTTTTTCTGGCTTGGCAATACGGATACCGCCACTAAAAACGCAAAAACGCCCTACTTGGCTGAAGCTAAAGCGCGGCTGGATGTAGGGCAGTTGACTGTCCCGCCTGAGCTACCCGATTGCCCCGAGGCGCGAGATGATTTGATGAACTACTATGGTGGCGTCATGAAGCTCGACGACGAGGCAGCGCAAGCCATCAAGTCGCTGGAGATGGTTTCTGAGTTGGAAGACACGGTTGTCATCTACACGAGCGACAACGGGTGGCAGATGCCGCGAGGACTCGCGAACTGCTATGATGCAGGCTCGCGCGTTCCGCTGGCGATCCGCTGGGGGCAAAAGCTCAAAGCGGGACGCAGGGTGGAAGATTTCGTGAATGTCGCTGACCTCGGCTCAACATTTCTAGAACTCGCCGAAATCGGAATTCCCAAAGAGATGAGCATGCATGGCATCAAAAACTTGATGCTCGGTCGCCCGGCCCCGTTTCAGCGCGATGCCGTCTTCATAGAGCGCGAGCGGCATGTAAACGTGCGCCGTGACAACATGAGCTATCCGATGCGGGCGGTCCGAACGCAGGATTTTCTCTATGTCCGCAATCTGCGATCCGACCGCTGGCCTGCCGGAGATCCCGATGTTTTGTTTTTAGCAGGAAGGCCCTACGGCGATGTGGACACAACTCTGGTGAAGGATTTTCTTCTGAAGCATGAAAGCGATCCTGCCTACGCGAAACAATTCTCGCTCATCTTCGGAAAGCGGCCGCCAGAGGAGCTCTATGATCTCCGTAGCGACCCGCATCAGATCGTCAATGTGGTGGAGAAGCCCGAGTATACCGACGCGCTGCAGGTCCACCGGGATCGTTTGGACGGTTGGATGCGGCAGACGGGCGACCCGCGCATTGATACTTCAAATGACGACTGGGACAAATTTCCCTACTACGGCAAGGCGGTACGGCGCGATTGAGCTGCGCATTGCAGATTTAGTGTGCCCCGCGACGATCCTGCGCGCGTGGGCTGCGGAAATGGAGGCAAGAGCGAATTCTTTTACTTTATGTGAAACTCGAACGCACCCGCCTCATCACAGGTCACCACGTTACGAGTGAGCTTCTGCTGTTTAACCACAAAAAGCATGACCTCCTCATAGGTCATCTTCTAGACGGGTTGCGGATTTGTCCCGTCGTTCAAGACACGCCGAGCCAGTTCAAGATCGTCGGCCCGAGAGCGCCGAAAGCCGATAGGCAGTTCATCGAACTGCCATCGGCTTGACCTTTCACCATAGACGCGAAGCCCCCAGCAAACCCAATTGGGGATCCGGCGAAATCACCGTGCATCCCGCCTGCATGGCATGGGCGGCGATTAGACGATCGAAAGGATCGCGGTGCACGTCTGGAAGTTTGCCCGATCGATAGATGAGCAATTCGTCCAGAGGCAGGTCTTTGATTTGGAAATAAGCGCGGCGGGATGGGATCCACTTTTCCGGAGGCTGGGGAAACGGGAGCTTTCCCGCGCGATGCTTCACCACCATTTCAAGCACGCTCGCATGGCTCATGTTCAGGATCGTGGTGGGGTCATCCAGAACTTCCCGTGCCAGCGCGGAATCATTTGCGGTTCGCGCGTCAGCCAGAGAAAAGTGCAAGTATCGAGCAGGACATTCATATCGCCCCCCAAGCACGCAATTCGTCCTCATTCATCGAGCGCAACGCTTCCTCTGGAATATGGCAGGGCTCGTCGATCATTTCCCCCACCTTTGGCCGTGGAGAACGCTCCGCTTCGTTATAAGGAACCAGTTTCGCCAATGGCTTCCTGCCCCGGGAAATCACGATGGTCTCACCACGCTCCACTTCCTGCAGGAGGGAGGAAAGATGGGTTTTTGCTTCATTTGCCGCTACGACTTTGATGCTCCAAACTTGCATAAAAGGTTGACCAAGTCAACCATAGTTGAAAAGGATGAGACGGCATGAGGTGGTCAATCGGCGCGATATCCCGCGATCTTGAAGGCCATAACGACCATCAATTCATCTGCCGATTTCATCGGTTGCGGCCCCTTTCTTCTCGACGACATCATCCTTGAGGAACTCTCGCGCTGACTTGCTGAAACAAGTCTTGCAATCCAACCTGACCTTGACCCAAACGCGCCATTCTCATGCACCCCCGGTTGCCATCTTTGATCCTTTTTGCGCTACTCTCCGGCTCGATCGCCACGATGCGCGCTGCGGACTTGAAACTTCCCGCGATCTTCGCGGATCACATGATCCTGCAATGCGACACGCCAGTCGCCTTCTGGGGTTGGGCCGAGGCAGGTGAGAGGGTCACAGTTTCCTTCGCCGGGCAATCGAAGTCTGCCACTGCGAGTGCTGATGGAAAATGGTCGTTGAAGCTCGATGCCATCGGAGCTTCCGCAGATCCACGTGTGCTCGTCGTTACGGGCAAGGAGGGGCGCAAGCTCGAGGTGAAGGATGTGCTCGTGGGCGAAGTTTGGCTCGCGTCCGGCCAATCCAACATGGGGTGGAACTTGACGAAGACCACGGGCGGGGCCGAAGCCGCAGCAACCGCAGACGACCCGCTGCTGCGTCTCGCCAAGATTCCACAGCGAATCGCAACAGACCCGCTGGATGATTTGGCGAATGCAGTGTGGCGGCCCAGCACACCGGAAGCAGCGGCAGCATATTCGGCTGTTGCCTATCACTTTGCACGCGAGATTCGACGTACACAAGGCGTGCCGGTCGGGATCATCACATCGGCGTTTCCCGCCTCGACTTGCCAGGCATGGATTCCAGTGGACACCCTCAAATCCGACCCACTCCTCTCGGATTATATCGTGCACTGGGAGCGGCGCATTGCAGAGTTCGACTCTGCAAAAGCGATGTCACGGCAAAATGCAGAAACCAAACCTGACAAGCCCGCCGCTGATGACCCACGCAGGATGCCAATGCGTCCGGCAGTGCTCTTCAATGGAATGATTCATCCGCTCGTGCCCTTTACCCTCCGTGGAGTGATCTGGTATCAGGCCGAGGGAAACAATGGCGACCCAAACTTTGAGCGCTGCTTCCCCGCAATGATCCAAGCTTGGCGCGAAGCCTGGAACCAGTCGCGACTGCCATTCCTTTTCGTCCAGTTGCAAAAATTCAACGGCTTCGTGCCCGAGACCCGCGAAATTCAAGCGAGCTGCGCCCGTTCGGTGCCAGACACCGCCATGGTGGTGACGATTGATCTGGGAGAAGCAAAAAACATTCATCCCGCCGACAAGCAGGCTGTCGGCACCCGGCTCGCACTGAAGGCACGCGCACTCGTGTATGGTGAAAAGATTGAGCACAGTGGCCCTGTTTTAAAATCCATGCAACGTAGGGGTGAAAACCTCGTCCTCTACTTCGATCACGCCGAAGGCATGAAGGCAGGCGATGGCGATCTGCGTGGCTTCGAGGTGGCCGGAGCCGATGGCCGCTACTCTTACGCCCAAGCCGAGATCAATGGCTTGTGCATCCGACTGCACAGCGCTGAGGCGAAAGCCCCAATGAAAGCCCGCTACGCCTGGTCCCATGTACCCGACGCCAATCTAATCAACTCCGCCGGACTCCCTGCCGCACCCTTTCGAGCTGAGTAATGCTTGAAATCTGCTTTCAAGACACTTACCCCCCTCATCGTGGCCCCGCTTAGCGCGCCCCGCGACGATCCCGCGCGCGCGAGTTGCGAAAATGAAGCAGAAAACATTTTCTGCCAATCTTTGAAGGCAGTGTCGAAGCAGCACCACACGGAGCACTTGCCAAAAGGCCTAACGCGGCAATTCCTCGATCACGATATCGTCCAAAAGCAATGGCGCAAACGCGATGAAGGCAACGGTCTCCTTTTCTGTATCCGAATGTTTCATCACCTGTGTCAGCACCTCTTTCCCATCAATCCAGAGAGTCCACTGGGTCCCGATATTCTCCACCACGAATTGATGCCATTGTCCTTTCACTAAAGCGGCGGGAGATTTGCAGCTGATACCGGGCGCGGAGTAGGCGAGGTACGGCTTAAAGATGTCCGCCGGACCGTGGTCCTTTTTCTTTCCGACCAGGCGTGGATCGTTTTCATCGTATGTGAAATCACGCTCTACGATGGAGACAACTGCGTCCGTTGGATTCCCCGGAAGACGGGCATATACGTCTCCGATGTGCCATACGGGGACTCCTGTCTTCGAAGGGAGGGGCGTGTTAATCAGCATCGAAATACGCGCGGACTCGTCCTCGAATTTTACCCTGTAGGAGACTCTGACGTCCCTCGCCTTTATCCGCGGGCTAATAGAGGTGCCGTGTGCTTTTCCGGAGTGCTGTTTTGGGTCGTAGATACTGGCAAGCGCTCCATCTCGCTGTTCCCAGGTCTCTGGGATGTTCCAGGAGGTGATCCCAAAGATCGCCTTGTCGACGTTTTGGTTATTAAAATCAGCTTTTACGAGGATCGTCCCTTTTGCTGCGCTTTGCGCCCATGCGCCCGTGCTGAGCAGAAGGAGAAAGATAATAACTGAGCGTGTTTTGTTCATGGGGGTTATTTCATTTGAAAATCGGGGCTGGCGACCAACGCGTGAAGGAAAGTTCGGATTTCAAAATTTTGTTTCTGGGATTGTTCCAAAATCCGAGCTGCGAGCTCTTCGTCGGAGAAGCCAAAGGGTCGCCCCAGGCCATACTCGATCAGCGCCTCGGTCAGCCCTCTTGCGATCCGCTCCGGTTTCGCAGCGATCAAATCCCGCAGTTCGAAGTAATCCTTAAAGGCAGGTCCGTTGTGAAACGCACCCGCTGGTTCGATGGGCCACTTTTTATTTCCCACGCCCTTTTTTTCATATCCGTCTTCTGTTCGCCACTTACCGGCGGCATCAAAGTTTTCCAAACCGAAACCGATAGGATCGATTTTGCGATGACAAGAGGCGCACTGTGGTTGTTCTTGATGCGCCATCAGGCGCTCACGCGTGGTAAGGAGTTTGCCTTCGAGGCGCGAAAGCTGCGGTACATTTGGCGGAGCAGGAGGAGGCGGCTCGTGCAGGAGTTTCCGCAGGACCCAAGCGCCCCGCTCGACCGGACTGGATTCCTTGCCGTTGCTGCCCATGGCATGGATTGCGGCCATTCCGAGGAGGCCACCACGAGGGGAGTTCGGAGCTAGTTTCACAGGTCTGAAGGCATCCCCGCTGACGTCTGGGATGCCATAATAATTCGCCAAGAGTCCGTTGATGACCACAAAGTCAGACTTGAGCAGGTGCTTCAAGCTCGCACGTTTTTGCAGAAGAGACGCAAAGGTCTCGAATACCTCCGTGCGGGCGGCAGCTTTTGTGCCCTCGTCAAAAGTGCGGTGTACTTTCGTATCAAACTGGAAGAAGTCGAGACGGTCCAGACCGAGCCACTGGTGAACAAAGGCGTTCACAAAAGCCAAGCTCCGTGGGTCTTCTATCAGCCGGTCGAGTTGTTTCGAGAGGATCTCGGGGTTAGCCAGGTCTCCATTTTGGCTGAGGGCCAGTAACTCCGCATCCGGTGGAGCGCTCCAGATGAAATAAGCGAGACGGGTTGCGAATTCGCGTTGTGTGAGATGGCGACGGGTTGGGCCCGAACTCGGTTCGGCTAGGTACAGGAACCCGGGAGAGGCTAGGACGACGCTCAGTGGCTCTTTCAGCGCATCGTGAAACGATTCACCAGCCTTGCGCTGGACCTGAAACAACTCAACGAGCCGATCCATGTAGGCGGGTTCTGGCTTGAGATCACGAAAGGCGCGCACAGCGAAGCGTTCGAGTAGGACTCGCGCCGTCTGAGTCTCTGGCGTTTCCGTATTGAGCGCCACGAACAACTCGACAATCGCCGGAGGGTTGGGCTCCGCGAGTGGTCCTTCCCATTCCACCCAATCAATCCAAAGCGCCGATTCAGCTCCGACACCATTGGCCTTGCGCGCAGCGTCGAAGATTTCAAGATCGAGCTTCACATCACGTTTTTCACGCAGCACAAAAGTGCGCGGTCCATTCCCGGTGATGTTCACCGGCACCTCAATGATCTGTGGTTCATCGGTTGTTCCGCTTACCTGGAAGGTGTGCATCAAGCTGAAATTCTCTGTTCCAGAGGTTCGGCTTCCGAGGTCGACAAAGTGCCTTTCTTGCGGCGTACCTTTCACTGCACCAATTCGGAAGCGCAATTTATATCTACCCGGCTCCACTTTTTCGACTGCATGTTTTGTTTTAAGCCATCCCGAAGGTTGATCAGGAGGTAGGGTGATTGTTTCCTCGGCGTTGACGTTCCAAATGGTGAGGTACGCACCTTCCTGCGTGAGAGGATCGTTTAGATAGCGCTCAAAGGACGGCCCGTATTCGCCGAAGATTCTCACATAAAACTTTGCTGACGTTTCATCGACGACGCCTTTGCCAAAAGCGCTGGGCGGCTTGCTCCGGTCGCTGTCGAGGTAGGCTTTTGCCACACTGTACGATCCTTTGTAATAGCCTTTGTAGGTGCCACCTACCTTTGCGTTGGCGTGTAGCTCGACCTCGCGGCGTTCGGTGATCGTACTGGGGGGCGATTCCTTTGATTGCGCGGGCACCCCGACTGCATGTGCAAAGCTATCATCGATTGCTCGGCGTCCCAGTGTCAGGTACTGTTCGAACTGATCTGATGACATAAAAAGCGCCGACCCCACCGTGTCGAAGGCTCCGGATCCACCGTCTTTGGGCAGATCATGAACATCGACTTCCACGCCGAGTAATTCGCGAATCGTGTTTTTGTATTCCCGCTGGTTGAGGCGGCGCATTGTGATATTGCCGTGTTGATCGCTGAGTGTTTTCCGAGCGACCACGAGGGTGTTGGCAACGGAGTCGAGGAATTCAGTTTTCGCACCTTTCTCTGGTTGTTTTGAGTCATCCGGAGGCATTTCGCCGGAATTGATCTGTTTTAGAATTTTCTGCCAACGCTCGGCGCTTTCTACGGAGTCGAGTTTTAGCGAAACGTTGTCGAGGCGCAGTTTGCCTTTCTGTTTATCGGCGTTGTGACACTCGGTGCAGTAACTCTCGAAGAACTGACGGTGTTTTTCTGGAACGACTGCTTCGTCCGCAGGAAAGCCCGTTGTGGCTGCCAGAAAAAATGCGGCAAACCAAGAAGCGTGTTTCATCGTCTGGGTGGATCGGGAGTGGAGGTGTCAGGCGAGGAGTTCCTTTGCTACTCCGGTGCTGTCGCCGTGGCGTTCTGCCGGGACTCCGATGCCGCGTAGTAACGTGAGCCAGACATTGGCGAGGGGCGTGTTTTTGGGCAGGACGATGTGTTGTCCGAGCTTTAGGCGAGCGGCGCCCCCGGCAAGCACGGTTGGGCAGTTATCCAGATAATGGATTGAGCGAATGTTGCTGCCGTAGGCGACGCAGCTGTGGTCAAATAAAGAAGATCCATCCGCCTCTTTGACCGCCTTGAGTTTATCAAGAAGTCCGGCCAACAGTTCGCTCTGGGCGGCGTCCCGTTTTTGCGACGCCTCTGTTCGCTCCCCGGGCGTGTAGTGGCTCATGTCGTGGGACGCGACTTTGGACCCGAGGCTTGCCAGCAGGGTCTGAACGGGCTGGCGGTAGGTGATTACTCGCGTGGCGTCGGTTTGAAGTGCAGCCACGATCAGATCGTACATCACTTTAATTTCCTCACGGCCCGCGAGTCCTGGTTTGGGCTCTGGCATCGGCGCTTTTGCTTTCGGAACCGTCAGCCACTGCTCGTCTTTGCTTAAACGTGTTTCGATATCGCGGATGCTTTGGAAATATTCGTCCAGTTTGTCAGTATCAGAATTGCTCAGTCCCCGTTGGACGCGTCGGGCGTCTTCAAGGACGGTGTCGAGTACGCTGCGTTTTTGCTTGAGGGCGGCCTGGCATTGTTCGAGGGGGAGCGTGTCGTCGGAGAACAGGCGGTGATAGGCGACTACAGGGTTATCAAGACCAGCCACGGGTTTGCCTCGTTGATCCCAGGCAAGCGAGAGCCCCGGTCCGTGGCCCGAATTTTGGACGTCCGGGGTGTTGAGTTGAATGGATGCGTAACGCGTGTCGTTCCCAAGAAGGCCTGCGGCCACTTGATCCGCAGAGATGGAGTTGTGAAAACTCTGGCCCGGCTCCGCGTAACGGTTGGCACCGGTGAGCCAGAATGTACTGCCCCAATGCGCCTCGTTGGCAAATTTGTTCGTGCACCCTTGGACGACGGTGAAGTCTTTCTGGTGGCGTTCCAGCGGGGCCAGACCCGGAGGGAGGGTGTAATCGGGCCCGGTTTGTGTGAGGGCCGGAAACCACGTTTCATTCGTGACGCCATAGCCGAATCCTAGAAATACCAAGCGTTTTGGAGGCGTGGTCGACTTTTCCTGCGCGAAAGCGCGGAAATCCAAAGAAGGAAGAAAGGGCAATGCGATGAGGGAACCCGCGGTGCTCCGCAAAAAATGACGGCGCGAAAGTGAGGATGGTTTCATGGGACGGAAGCGACGTAAGCATTATCCGGCAGGTGAGGCGGACTTAGGAGGCACTTTGGAAAACGACCTCGAGGTTGTGGACATCTGCAACAGCTGGTGCGCTGCATTGGATCTTAATAAGCGGGATCCAAGCTCCTATCTCGCCGACAAGATCCATCCCAACAAGGAGGGACAGCAACTGATGGCCGAGACCGTGTTTAAGCATTTTGTGGCGACATCGGCAGCCCCCCCCCACAAAGAAACACGTTGGGATGATTTCATCAAGACCTACACGGCCACGGCCGGGGCGGCAGTCCGTTAACCTTGGAGCAGTGGCCCTTCAGCAGGGTACTGTGCTCACACCGACTCGTTCGGCGGCACGAACTATTTCGGCTGAAACGCCGGCGCGCCGAATTGCCAGAGCATGAAGGCCCAGGTGTCGGCTTGCTCGGCGTGCCGCTGACTGCGCGTCGAGCCGATGCCGTGGCCGGCGTGGTAGTCGACGCGAAACAGTACCGGCTTGCCACTCACCGAGGCTGCTTGCAGTCGCGCGGTGGTCTTGGCCGACATCCAGGGTTCGACGCGTGGGTCGTTGATTCCGTGCGTCAACAACACGGCGGGATACTCCGTGCCATCATGAATGTGATGTAGCGTACTCATCTCCAGTAAGCCCCCAAATTCATCTTTCTTCGAGGTGGTGCCAAACTCAGGCACATTGGGCGGGCCGTTCGTCGTCGTCTCAAATCGCAACATATCCGTACAACCGACAGCGATATGGGCGGCGGCAAACAGGTCGGGGCGGTCGGTGATGGACCGGCCGATCAGAATGCCTCCCGCGCTCCCCCCTTGTCCCGCCAACTTTGCCGACGATGTGTAGCCTGTCCGGATCAAATATTCTGCACAGGCGATGAAGTCTTTCCACGTGTTCGGCTTGGTCAGTTTCCGACCGGCATGATGCCATTGTTTGCCAAACGCACCGCCGCCTCGCACATGCGCGAAGGCTAACACGCCACCCTGCTCCAGCCAGGCGAGATTGACCGGCCTGAAATGCATCGAGATCGGGAAACCGTACGCGCCGTAGCCGGAAAGCAGCGTGGGGTTCGACCCATTCAGGCGAATGTCTCGCCGGTGAATGATCGAGAGCGGCACTTGGACGTCGTCGTGACTCGTCGCCATCACTTCCGTCGACGTCAACCATTCCGGCACATCGAATTTCCCGAGTGGCAGCAGTTCGGTGTCAGTTAACTTTTGAGACTCGGGCTCGTAATCATAGAGCTTGCCAGCCCGAGTCCACGAACGCGTGGCGACATAGACGCCGGGTAAGTCGGCTCTCGCCGTCACGACCTGAGCGGCAGGTTCCTCAGGCGGAAGGTCGAGCATTTCGGGTTTCGCGGCGACGTCATACGGCACTCGCAGAATCCGATTGGGAACTCCAGTCAGCACGCCGACATACAGCGCGTCCTGCGCTACCGCCAAGGAATCGACGACCTGCTCCCGACTCGTCGGCACAACCACTGCAGCCGTGCGAAAGTCAGGTGCGGCAAGCGACGTACGGACGATTTTGAATCCCGGTGCCTCGTGCGCAGTGCGGAGAAATATAGTATCACCGTGAACGGCGTATTCAGTCGTCAGATCGGTGCGATCGCACACTTTCGTCCAACGCACGTTCGGCGAACCCAGCGACTCCTGGCTCGTGGCGTAGAGAGTGAGATCCGTTTCGTCGCCATGCTTGACCTGCCCAATCGCCCAGCGCGAATTCAGCGGCAGAATCACCGCGGGAAAATCCATCTCGGCCATGGCAGGCGAGCCCGCTGCGCCATTTGCGAACACCAGCCGATCGTCGGTCGGGTCTGCACCGAGTCGGTGCTGGAATGCTTGCGTGAATTTGTAACCTTCCGCAGCCGGCGCATCCGCCGGCGTCTGCCGCCTACGACTGTAAACGAACGACTTGCCATCAGGGAGCCAATACGGCAACGCATACCCGGCTTCAATCCGGTCGATGCTCTCTGGTAGATCCCGTCCCGTTGGCAAATCGAAAATCTTAAGGGTGGTCTGCTCGGACCCCGACGCGGCGAACCCGTACAGCAGTTGCGTGGCGTCTGGCGATACCCGATAGAAACTCAATGCTACGTGCCCGCCCGCTTCGGGTCGCGGAAGCTTTTCAGGATCGATGAGCAGTCGCTCGGGCCCACGCAGGCCTTGGCGCACATACAACTTGGCCAGGTTCTCGTTCGCCAGCTGCTTGAAATAGAACAACTCGCCGCCCGGCAAACGAGTAATGCCATTCAAAGTGAAGGGACTGCCAGCGTCGAGTTCTTGAATCCGCGCGAGAAGCTCCGCTCGTCCCCGCAGCTCGGCCAACGACTGCTCGGTGAAGTCTGCTTGCTGCTTGACCCATTCCTGTACGGCCGGATTCTTGAAATCCTCCAAGTAGCGATAGGGGTCGGTAATCGACGTGCCGTGATAATCGTCAACGACGGGTTTGATAGGAGTCGCAGGGGGCGGTTCGGACACTGCGATCGAATTCATAGTAATCCAAGTGAAAGCGGGGGAGACGCAAAGTCGAATGGCGAAAGTGATAGATGGCATCAGGTTGTCGAGTGACGCTCAAGTGAGCCACCAGGTCGGCCAGATCGCGCCTTTATTTGAGGTTGAGAACGACCAGTTCTCCGCGTCCATTGCGACAATAAAGAAGACCGTTTGCGAAGACTGGTGCCGTCCATGCTTTCGGACCAAAGACCTGGGTGCGTGCTGTGGTTTTGAAGTCCGCCGGTGAAGCCTGGGCGATCATCACCTCCCCTAAACCGCTTAGTGCAAGAATATGGCCGTCTACAATGGTCAGCCCCCCGGAACCAAATCCGGGCTCCGACCACTTTTCTTCGCCGGTGGAAAAATCGATGCACTTCAGAGGTGCCTTTTGGGTGGTGTCACCGTCGACGCCGTAGAGGTATCCCTTGTGAAGGACCGCGGCGTTGAGCTGGGTTTTGAGGCTCTTGGTGTTCCACAATTCCTCCGGCGCCCCGTTCCCTTTGAGCTTGAGCAGGGCACCCCCCTTGCCATAGCCGCTGGAAATAAACACGCGCCCGTCGGCGTGGACAGGATCCGCGGCGTTCACCCCATACTCGGTTGTCCATTTGGTCCGCCAAGCTTCGGCTCCGGTCTTGAAATTGACGGCCAAATAACTTTTGCCATTCCCCATGAGCACCACATCCCCGAGCGGCAATGGGGTGGAATACCCAGCGTCCTTCGCGGCGGATTTCCAAACAAGGCGGCCAGTGGCCTTTTCCACCGCGGCGCCTGCGTCCCCCACGTTGAGCACCAGCAAATCCCCCCGGATCAAAGGCGCACCTGTGAATCCCCACATGGGAAAGGGTGCCCCGGTTTCCGTCGCGAT
>CAMDSZ010000056.1 GCA_945906945.1 Akkermansia muciniphila | reverse complement strand
ATCGGTGGATGAGGTCTACATCTTTGATGCGGCGCTTGGACAGTCGGAAATCCGCCGTTTAATCAGCGACAACACACCTTTGCCTTAGATCAAGCGGCCGCAACAGAACCTGCCTTTACCCGCTTCCGGGCGCTTTCTCGGATTTTCAGAACTTACAATCAGCCATTGCGCCAAACGCCGACTCGAGCGGCGACTCCGCAATAATCCGCCGCCTCGCCCGTGACGCGCTCACTCAGCCTCACCGTGTCACCTCGGCTTTGAACCGGAGGCGCCTTTTCCAGCCGCATCTTCATCACGGTTTTTAGCGTCCACATCTATCGTGACCTTCTTACCCTTTGGTATCTTCACCGCGTTGGGATCCGCAGGGGGTATCGGCGGAGGCAGAAACTTCGAGAGTCGCTCGATGACCGCCCTGTTTTCAGGCAAACTAGCGAGGTTCATTGGCTCTGTGGGCGCGTTCACCTCGTCATAGAGCTCGGTCGCGTGGATCTGGTTGTCCTTGATTCCCCGCCACAGAGTGAGGCGCCAGCGTGGGTCCCTGATGCTGTAGCCCATGACATCGCGCTTGCCCTCCCCTTCACCCTGAGCTTTTTTCACACCCGCAACCAGTCCGGCGGTCTTGGCATACTGGCTGATCGCCACAGCTTTCACAGTCATCACCGGATCCTGCAACACTTGTTTCAAACTCACTCCGTCTGAATCAGGCTTCGGAAGTCCGCAGATGTCAGCCAACGTTGGGTAGACATCGACAAACTCCACCAGTGACTCGGTTTTCTTTCCAGCGCCTTTCATGCCAGGAACGCTGATGATGAGAGGCACCCGAGCGTCCGCTTCAAAGTTGGTGTGCTTGCCCCACTCCTGATGATCACCGAGTTTCCATCCGTGATCACCCCAAAGTACGATCGCCGTGTTGTCTGCGAGCCCCTCCCTATCAAGCGCGTCAAGCAGCAGTCCGAGATTTGCATCGGTATAACTAACCGCTGCGTAGTAGCCATGCCGAAGCTGCTTCGCGAGCTCATCAGGGAGGGCTGTGAACTCGCCTTTCTTTCCCCTTGGCGGAATATTGCTGTAGGAGCGGAGCTCCCCACTGTCGTTGTCCGAGGCAAACACGGGACTGCCCTCTGGGTACTTGCTGCTGGTATCTGGAAGAGTATTCGGATCGTAAAGCTCCCAGTATTTTTTTGGAGAAACAAACGGCAGGTGCGGCTTGGAAAAACCCACTGCAAGGAAAAACGGCTGCTCTTTCTTTTTTAATTCAGCAAGTGTCTGCACCGCGAGTCGGGAAGTTTTTCCGTCGGTATAAAAATCATCCGCAACATCTCCAGCCTCAAATGCTGGACCTTTATTGCCGGCGTCCTTCTTTGCGGAGTTGTTCTGCGTTTGAGCGTACACCTCGGCTTTCGGGGTACCCCACGGCACGGACCATGTCGCGGGATCATCGAAGCCACCGTGAAAAATCTTGCCCATGCCCTGTGAGAAATACCCGTTATTCTTGAAGTGCTGCCCGATAGTCACAACGTTGGGCAACGCGACACGAAAATGAGTTTCAAGATCCCAGACGCGCGTGGCATCGGGTCGTTTCCCAGTCATGACAGAGGCACGTGAGGGGCTGCAAACAGCCTGCTGGCAGTACGCTTTGCTGAAGACCATCCCCCGCTTCGCGAGACGATCGAAATTCGGGGTCTTGATTACAGGATTCCCATAGCAACTCAGCTCCGGGCGGAGGTCGTCAACCGCAATAAACAACACGTTCATTTTACGAGCGTCGGCACCATGCAGTGGGAAAAGCATGCCAATACTCAAAGCCGTCCGGAGCAGTAGTAACCTCATAGGGTGGAGCTTGCAGCTTCAAGGATGCCCTTCGGCTTGCAAGCCCGAATTCACAGGACCCAGCCGCTTGCGGTAACCGGCCCCAGCCCAAGCCAGCATGCAGCCCAAGTCAAATTCCTTACCTATCAGCCGCACGCACCAGCCGCACGCACCGCCCGTTGAATCCACTCGGGTTTCCGCTCGCCACGGTTGAAGGATTTAGAGCCTCTTCTCGGAACCTTGCGGGAAATACTCTGCACGTTATCCGCCACTGCGCTGTCCCGTTCCCTCACAAAATCAAAGACCACTTTCGCACTCTCAGCATAGCTGCGGCGAGGCGGCTCGAACTTTTGAGAGAGAAGATTTCGCCAGTCATCCAGGCCAATGATTGTGAGCGCAAAAGCAAACAAGGCCTCCTCCGCCTCCGTCCCTGCGTCCTTAAACACTTTCCAAATGGCTCGAGCCATTCCAACCCCGTTCACGTTCGTGCTCCCATCGTGGGCTCGCATGCCGCAGCGCAAACCGTGTTCGTGAGGGTGATCCACGTGCCGGTGGTACAGGAATGACTCGATCTCTGGAATCGCCTGCACTTTTTTTCCACGCAAACGCGTAGGCAGCCGCTTGCAATTGCTCCCCCACTTCCCCCTCTGGACAGTGGAAGCCTCGTTCTGTGAGAGCAATCGGGCGCGCCCTACCCTCCATTTCATTGAGAATCCGCGGCTCGCCTGTGCATTTGTCTATGAATCACACTGGATAGTGCGGTTACATAACGAAAACATCTCGCGCCCCTATGAAAAGCATCCCCCTGACTTTTTCCTTCCTCTTTGCACTCTCCTCGGCTCTTTACGCCGCCGATCGAAAACCAAACATTCTTTTCATCCTAGCCGATGATCTTGGCGCACATGACACGCGCTGCTTCGGGAGCAAGTTCTACGAGACTCCCAACATTGACGCTCTAGCCTTGCGCGGAGTCAAAATGACACAAGCCTACGCGGCAAGTCCCCTCTGCTCTCCGACGCGCAGCAGCATCCTTGCCGGCGTCTATCCAGCGCGCTCTGGAATTACAGCGCCAGTATGTCATCTGCCCCAGGTCCAGCTTCAGAAAAAACTGATGGGAGCTAATGCGAACTTGAAGGTCCTGAATGCCGAAAGTGTGACACGGCTTAAATCCGAACACTTCACCCTCGCGGAATCCCTGCACGAAGCCGGTTATTCCACCGCACATTTTGGAAAGTGGCACCTTGGACACAATCTCACAAAGGACGACCGTTATGAACCGAAGGACCAGGGATTCGATGTGGACTTTCCTCACACCCCAAAAGCAGCGGGGCCTGGTCCCACCTACATCTCACCTTGGAAATTCATCTCCGATCCCACCATCGTGGGAAGACCAGGCGAGCACATTGAGGACCGCATGTCCGAAGAAGCCGCGAAGTTCATTCATACGCACGAAGACAAGCCGTTTTACATCAACTACTGGGCATACTCAGTGCATTCACCGTGGAATGCGCGAAAGGACTACATCGAACACTTCCAGAAGACCGTGGACGAGACCAACCCTCAGCACAATCCCTTGTACGCAGCGATGGTCCACAGCTTAGACGACGGGGTGGGCAATCTGATGAAGGCCCTCGATGAAGCCGGCGTAGCGGACAACACGATCGTCGTTTTCTTCTCGGACAACGGTGGATACGCATACCCACCAAGAGCCACAGACCCCGAGGGATTCAGCGATCGGCCTGCGACGAGCAACCTTCCAAAGCGCAGTGGCAAGGCTTCTCTGTATGAGGGAGGCACGCGCGAACCTTGCATCATCGTGTGGCCCGGAAAAGTAAAGCCAGGCACAGTGAACGACGCCCTTTTTCAAAGCACAGACTTTTATCCGACGCTCCTTTCAATGGCAGGACTCAAGCCGCGTGCCGGGGTGAAGCTTGATGGCATGGACCAAAGCGGAACGCTGGTTGGTAAAAAGTCTCCACGCGACCTCGTTTTCTGCCATTTTCCACACGGGACTCCTAACCAGGCGGAACATATGCCAGGGTTCCTCCCCGGCACTTATGTCCGGAAGGGAGATTGGAAGCTGATCCGCTTCTATGCTGACAATGATGATGCAAGCGACCGATTCGAGCTTTACGATCTGAAAAACGACGAAGGCGAATCAAAAAACCTCGCCTCGGAGAAGCCACATCTGGTCAGCGAGTTGAACGAACTAATCACCGGCTTTTTAAAAGATACAGAAGCTGTCATTCCTCAAAGGAATCCGAACTACGGGAAAGTCGCGACAGCAACGCCGAGCACGGGCGGTAAAGGAAAGGAGCCGAAAGCACAGAACGAGGAGTTTTCTGGCCTGCAAGGATGGAAAGCGCGCGGTTTCACCTTTGGATCTGATGACGGTGTTGTGAAGATTAAGCCGACAAATGCCACCCCTTTCCTTGGCATCTCTGCTGGAATCCACGGACCAGCGACCATTAGGTTCCGCGTGCGCTGCAGAGACAGTGGCGAAGCTAAGGTTGAGTGGCTTAACCCGGGAAGCGAAAAGGAAAGCAGCAAGCCGCAGTCTGTTCTTTACACGATAAAAGGGGGCGATTGGGAGGAAATCAGCGTAAGGGTCCCTAGCAACGGTGCACTGAGCATCCTGCGTCTCTACATCCCTGCGCAACAACAAGGTGTCGAGATTGATTGGATCGAGGCACAGGGTTCGAACGCAAAGAACCGTTGGGATTTCTAAAACGCTTTGCCATCTAACGCACCCCCACATCCTTTGCGTAATTTTGTCATGCATCCTTCTTCGACTGAACACGTCGAAAGTTTCGAGGCCAAGAGTACTGCAGCACTGAACCCTTGAATCAATCGCTCCCCCCCCCAATGAAGACTGAGCCCATCGCAATCGTCGCACTTCTCCTCACGCCTTTCACGTCGCACTCACGCGCAGACACGCCACTCGTTCCCATTCACGAGACTTTCGGCCCAGATTTTGATGCAAAGCATTTTTCTACCCCCATTCCAAACAAGAACACCGAAGTGCGAGACGGTGTCCTTTGGACGCGCGGATCCAGTGGCGGCAAATATCCGCCGATGGTCTATATGCCTGTGGACGGAAAAGACATCATCATTACTTTTCGCTTCCGCCATATCGGTGACGGTGGCTTTCTCTGGTTTTTCGTAGATGGCGAAGATGGGTTTGGGGGCGAGGATCACATGCTGCGCGTAAAACTGCTGCGCGACAGCGTCCATCTTGAGGTCGACGCACACTCCAAGGACGAGCACCATCCGCTCCGTCAAAACAACCGCCCCGCAGACAAGGTCAGCGGCGCTTATCGCTTGAACGAACACCTTCCGCTTGAGACGGTCGATCTCAAACGCAATGACTGGCACGAGGTCCAACTCACTTTCCAGGCAGAGAAAGTCACGGTGAGCATCGACCACGCGCTCTGGTCCAAAACGCTGCGGCGCCCAAATTTCAACGCGGGCAAGAGAAAGCTGCTCTGGATGCAAAGCGGCGGAGAAGAAGGTATCGAACTCGACGACATCCGCGTCACGGAGACGCCGCCGATTCGTTGAGCAGGGGCCACTCCAGTTTAGTAAAAGCGTTTTTTGCAAGCACTCGAAATCCGAACCCTTGCTTAGCCAAATTTCTCCTGCATCCCGCAGCAACTTCCTGGCGCTTCAACCAAGGAAAACTACGACTCACAAGCTAGACACTCCATTAAACCTCCCGACCGAATGAAACCCCACTTTTTAAACCGACTCCAACACCTGCTTATCCCAATGGCCGCGGCTGCTTTGAATACGCCGACAGCTGTAGGGGCGACCCAAGCAACCCCGATTGCGGAATCAGCAGTGCTGACTTCAAAAAATCCTCAGCGTGTTCACGAAGTTGAAGCCGACCTGCATGGCGCAAAGCAGTTGTTCCTCGCTGTTTCGTCCGAGGGGGACATCTCCTGCGACTGGGCAGACTGGATCGAGCCGGAGATTATCCTCACGGATGGCACGATCATCGATCTCACCACTTTGAGATGGCGATCGAGCAAGCAAGGGTCGGGCTCCACCTTCGTTGGACTGAACAATCAGAACAAGGCCATGACTGTGGATGGGAGAGTTCTCACGAGAGGCATCGGAACCCATGCGGACTCTCTCATTGCTTACGATCTGCCCACAGGCGCTTCCAAGTTCCGTGCAAAAGTAGCCATCGACGACGGCGGCATGAAACGAGATGGCAAACCAAGCGGAGCCAGCGTGAAGTTCATGGTATTCACCGCTGAACCAACATCCAGCCAACTCACCGGTCAGGAGGAATCAACCGAGGTTCCAATCGAACTCTTCGCACTGCCTGCAGGCCTCGAAGCCACCATCTGGGCGAAGACCCCGCTACTGAGAAATCCCACAAACATCGATTTCGACGCAAAGGGAAGACTCTGGGTGGCTGAAGGCGTCAATTACAGGTCGAAGGGAAGCCGCCAGCCCGAAGGTGACCGCATCGTGATTCTCGAGGATAGCACCGGATCCGGAACTGCGGACAAGAGTACGGTGTTTGTTCAGGAAACAGATCTGGCCTCGCCGCTCGGGATCGCTGTTTTCGAAAACCGAATCGTGGTGTCACAGCCTCCAAACCTGCTGGTGTACACGGATGTGGATGAGGACGGAAAGTTTGATCCTAAAGTGGACAAACGCGAAGTGCTCCTCACTGGATTCGGAGGACGCCAGCACGACCATAGCCTGCACAGTGTCACCGCAGGGCCAGACGGATTGTGGTATTGGAATCAGGGAAACACCGGCGCGCAGTTCACTGACAAATCCGGAAAGACTTTCCGCATGGGAAGTCCGTATCAGATGCAGAATCTCGCTGGCCTAAAGAGCGACGACGGGCACGTATGGATTGGAGGATTTGCTGCGCGAATGAACCCTGATGGCTCGAATGTAACCGTTATCGGTCACAATTTCAGGAACAGTTACGAGCAGACCGTCACCTCTTTCGGAGACGTGTTTCAAAGCGATAACGACGACCCGCCAGCATGCCGAGTCACAGCGATAATGGAGGGCGGAAACGCTGGGTTCGCATCGGCAGACGGCAAACGCTCTTGGGGAGCGGACCGGCGGCCTAACCAGTCCGTACCTGTTGCAGAATGGCGACAAGAAGACCCGGGAACCATGCCTGCAGGTGACGTCTACGGAGGAGGCGCGCCAACTGGCGTCGCCTTCTATGAGAACGGCGCTTTGGGCAAAAATTGGGAGGGCCTTCTGCTCGCCTGCGAATCGGGAAAAAACGTCGTCTTCGGGTACCTCCCCAAACCTGATGGCGCAGGATGGAAGCTCGAACGCGAGGATTTCTTCACATCGAACAAAGCGCGCGAATGGGCAGGGTCGGACTTTCTCGCAGGAGCCGGTTCAGCGACTCTCAAAAACTGGTTTCGCCCGAGTGACGTCTGCGTCGGCCCCGATGGCGCAATTTATGTGGCGGACTGGTACGACGCGAGGGTGGGAGGCCACGGGACGCGTGATGACCGAACCACTGGAGCGATCTATCGAATCGCGCCCAAAGGTTTCAAATCCCGAGTGCCGAAGTTTGACCTCGAGACTACCGAAGGGCAAATCACAGCGCTTAAAAGTCCTTCGGTCAACATCCGCCACAGCGGGTTTACCCGTCTAAAAGCTCGGGGCGAAAGTGCAGTGCCCGCAGTGGCCGGATTGCTGGAGGACAAGAACCCCTACATCGCCGCGCGTGCGATCTGGCTCTTAGCTCAGATGGGCGAGGCGGGAGCAAACAAGGTACGCTCACTTCTCGACTCAAAAGAAGACAGCATCAGATTGGTCGCTTACCGGAGCCTTCATCGTGCCGGATATGATCGGATGGCCCTTGCAACCCGTTTCGCAGGTGACTCCTCGCCCGCCATTCGCCGCGAGGTTGCCCTGCATCTGCGCGATATTCCCGCCGCAAAAGCAGTTCCTCTTCTTGATCAAATCGCCTCCAAGTTCGACGGCAAAGACCGCGCCTACTTGGAAGCGATCGGACTTGGAAGCGACGGCAAGGAATCGGCCGTTTACTCTGAAATTTCCAAGCGCTTTGCGAAGAGTCCAGAGGACTGGAATGATGCCGCGCAATGGCTCGTCTGGCGCCTGCATCCTGCGGAAGCAACGGAAGCAATCACGGCGCGAGCACAATCCTTAAAAGTCACCCCTGAGCAGCGCAATTTGATGCTCACTGCACTAGCGTTCATCCCTACAAAACGGGCGGCGGACAGCATGATTTCAATCGCGGCAAACAAACAAGCAGACACAGCCGCTTCCGCTCTTTGGTGGCTGCTCAACAGAAAGAACAACGATTGGGAGTCCTTTGATATCGCCACCTCCCTCAATACAAAAGGCCTCCACAATCCGGCAAATCTCAAGCTTGTGCCCGTGGCACTGCCCCCTCCCGTCGCTGCCGCGTCGCCGCTACCGTCCATTCGGGAAATCTTGAAAATGCAGGGAGACGTATCCCGCGGCAGCACCGCTGTGGGGGCATGCTACGCCTGCCACAAAATCGCCGGACAGGGCACGGAGTTCGGCCCCAACCTCACCGAATTCGCGAAACAGCAAACGCCGGAGACGATCATTGAAGCGATCAGCAAGCCATCCGTAACCATTTCACACGGATACGAAGGAAGCACTGTTGTGACCAAAGACGGCATCAGCATCACAGGAATCCTGCAGGCCACCGGGGATCCGGTGATTGTGAAGAGCATGGGAAACCTCACGCAGCAAATTCCGAGGGAAATGGTGAAGTCCACAGAGAAACTGAACCGTTCGCTCATGTATGACCCGGAGCAAATGGGCCTGAGCGGGCAATCCATTGCAGATATTGTGGCTTATCTGAAAAGCCTTTAACGCCTCGGCAGCACACAGGGCTTTGGACGGGCGACTTCGAGTCCGCGTTGACTTCCCTTCCAGAGTCCCTAGCGTGCCGCAGACATGGCAGGTTTAGTAATTCAACCACGATCACGACTCTTTCACGGACACGACTGGGTTTACTCCACCGAGGTTCTCAAGTCATTTGGTGACCCACAGGATGGGGAAATTGTGTCTCTCAAAGACGGCCGAGACCGGATGCTTGGGTCGGCCATCTACAATAGCCGCTCGCAGATCATCGCGCGAAGGTACTCGCGGCAGCGCCAGGAACTAGACCTCGACTTCTTCAAGCGTAGAATAGCGATCGCGCTTGAATACCGCAAACGCCACGGCCTCGCGCAGCAGGTAGGACGCATCGTTTGGAGCGAGAGCGACGGTCTCCCCGGCGTCGTGATCGATCGCTACGGAAATGACCTCGTGCTGCAGACCCTCACCCTCGCCATGGATCGCCGCAAGGGGATCATTGTCGATGCGCTCATCGAGCTACTTTCGCCTGAAACGGTAATTGAGAGAAATGACTCGCCGATACGCAAAGCGGAAGGAATGGAGCTGCTCACCGGCGTGCTGCATGGGCCCGAACCAACACCGCGTCGCGTCAAGTGCGGCGAGCTGGAGTTTGAAATTGACCTCATGCGCGGCCAGAAAACGGGGTTCTATCTCGACCAACTCGGAAACTACCAAGCAGTCGCACGATACGCAAAGGGACGTGCAGTGCTCGATTGTTTTTCAAACCAAGGTGCGTTTGCACTACACTGCGCCCGCGCTGAAGCAAAGGAAGTCACTGCGGTGGACGTGAGCGCGGAGGCCACCGAACTCTGTCGCCGCAACGCAGCTTCAAACGGTTTGCATGTGAATGCCGTTGAGGAAAACGTTTTTGATTACCTCAACCACAAGGAACGCTCCGGAGAAAAATTTGATCTGATTATTCTCGATCCGCCGTCTTTCACCAAATCAAAGGGGCGCATTCACGACGCTCTTCGCGGTTACAAAGAGATTCATCTGAGAGCGCTTAAGCTTTTAAATCCCGAAGGAATGCTTGCCACGTTCTGTTGTTCACATCACATGAGCCGCGAACTTTTTGAAGGGGTCGTCAACGAGGCGACCGTAGACGCCAAGCGCACAATCCGCGTGATTGAGAGCTACGCTCAAGGGCTGGATCACCCGATCATTTCGACCATCCCTGAAACGGGGTACTTGAAGGGATTTTTATACGAACTGGTGCCCGGTCGATAGACGCCAAGGTAGACGTCAAGGTCCATTCCGTGGGCGGATGAAAAAAAAGGCGGGGATTCCGACCGTGTACGCGGGGAAAAATCTGGCTTCCGGCCTGAGGGTGTGAGAGAGCTTTGAGACACCTCTCTCTCGCATGCCAGACCACCCACGTTCCTCGCAGGAATCCTTTGATTTATCGGAAGATGAGATCTCTCCCGAGCACCTCGATTCACAAGTCCAAAAGGCGCAGGAACAACTCCTCTCGCTGAAGCGCCAGCAGGAGACGATCGAGCGTCAAAAACGCGAGCTCGAAGAAATGAGCCGCAAGCAAGACCAGCTTCAGGTTGGACGCGCCGAGATGATTGAGAAATTCACCCGTGCGCTAGTGGTCGTCGAGAGAGAAGAATACGAGACCCACAAGAGGGTCGAACTTTTGCGATCGGTCAAGGAGGGCTTCGGACAACACCTCCAGTACTTCGAGTCCCTCGACCTAAAAGGAATCGAAGGCCCAGACCTCGCCCGCGAGCTTACTCGCGCGCTCAGCGCCCTAGACGACGCGAAAACAGACTACAGTCAGACAGTTCCAAAGATCAGCCCCCACGACACCGACGAAGCGCAGGCTGCAAGTTTCGGATACGGGTCAGATACCAGCGGCACGCACCATTTCATGTACTGGTTCAAGATCGGCATTGCTTTCACGCTTCCGCTGACAGTCATCGGCCTTCTGCTCTTCTTTGCCCTTCTCACCAGCGGCACGCGCTAAGGTCAACCGACATTTCCAATTCTTTCTTCTCGGCTATAACGCCCATCCCAAAAACTTCAAAATGATCTTCAAGTCTCTCTCGAAAGGCAGATCGGGAAAGAAATCCAAATCCCAGTCTGAGACGCCATTCGAAGCGCGTCGACGAATGCTAGCTGAGGAAGAAAGCCGGTTGCGGACAGCGACTGAGCAACACCAAAAGTTTATCGAGTCGGCTCCAAAAATTGCGGCGGAAAAAGCCCAGGCCCAGCGCGAAGTATTTCTTCGCAACGCCGCCCGAGGAAACCGGGACGTCGGTATGGGCGCAGTAAAGCTGCCCGATAGCCGTCACCTGCACAACGAGGCCGCTCCAGTTTCGCAAAGAGTCCGCCGGAGCGACCAGCAAAAGGGCAAGCTCCTCTTCTTTTTTCTACTGCTGATGTTGTGCGTGGCCGCTTGGTGGGCATGGCTGACGCTTTCGCGTACAGCTTTCTAGCCGCCTCGAATAAACCTGCTGCCGCGCCACTAAAGGACGCCATCAAAAAGCGTGGTTCCGTGCGTTCCGTCCCGTGTACCCACAATCAGAGGTGACCAGAGATGCCCAGATCGGGACACGTTCACTTGGCAAAGGGCACATTCCAGGAGGAGAATTTTGTCTGCGGGTCTTTCACGCTTACAGTGCGGATTGAGACCCGCTCAAACCTGCTTCTTGAGGTGACACTCCCCGGGACCGTTCCGCAACACCTCACTGTTGATTGCATCCAAGAAGCAAACCGAAAACTCAGCGCATACGGAGTTTACAGCCCGATTGATCTCAGAGCTGCTGAGTTTAATGCGGCATTGGGTTGCATTCCGGCAGGAACGACACTGACGTACGGCCAGCTGGCAAAGCGCCTTGGTTCCTCACCCCGAGGAATCGCCTCCCGCTGCTCCGCCAATCGGCTGCTGATTCGCGTCCCTTGCCACCGAATTGTTTCGGGCGACGGAATCGGCGGGTACAGGGCAGGGATCGGCTGGAAAAAGGCATTGCTTCAGCTCGAATTGAACTCTAGCTCAACTCACGCTTCCCCGTCTCATGACCGACTACTCCAAGGCTGGATGGAAAAAGATTGAGCGCGGCTAAAGCCGATTTCACGCAGGATACGCCTTTCGCAGGGTTAAGTTTCAGTGCATGATTTGGAGGTCATGTCGCGCATTCAGCTTCTTCCCGAACACGTCGCAAGTCAGGTTGCAGCAGGTGAGGTAGTCGAACGCCCAGCCGCAGTGGTAAAAGAACTCGTCGAAAATTCCATCGATGCGAAGGCAACGCGCATCGAGGTGTTGACTCGCCGGGGTGGAGTTTCGCTAATTCAAGTCACGGACAACGGAATCGGGATGGATCGTGACGACGCACTTCTGTGCCTCGAAAGACACGCCACTAGTAAAATCCGCACAGGCACGGACCTTGCCTCAATCCACACACTTGGATTTCGAGGTGAGGCGATTCCCAGCATCGCATCCGTATCGCGTTTTAGACTGTCGACCCGCGAGCACGATGCCTTGGTGGGAACGGAGATTCTCGTGAATGGAGGCCGGATGGAAACGGTGCGTGACGGCGGTGATGCTCCCGGAACCCAGATCGAGGTGCGTTCACTTTTCTTCAACCTGCCTGCACGCCGGAAGTTTCTGCGAACCGAATCCACTGAGGCTAGCCATGTTGATCACCAGCTACAGCTTCTCGCACTCGGGCATCCGTCCATTAGTTTTGTGCACATCCAGGATGACCGGCTCGTCTACCAATTAGCACCTGCGGTGTCGCTATTAGACCGCATTCGGGATCTCAATGGCCCCGCATTCTGCAAGGAATTGCTGCCGGTGGTTCCGTACGAAACTGAAGGTTTGCAAATCTCGGGGTATATTGGAAAAGCAGGAATGAGCCGCTCCTCGCGACAACAGCAGCTAAGCTTCCTAAACGGAAGAGCGATTGAGAACATCACCATTTCTAAGGGCCTCCGCGAGGGATACCACACCGCGCTCATGAAAGGACAACACCCTGTGTGTTTCCTATTCATCCGAATTGATCCGGAAGCGGTCGACGTGAACGTCCATCCTGCGAAGCGTGAAGTGCGCTTTCGCTCGCCAGGCGAAATCCGCGAAGCGGTTCTGCAGACTGTGAAGCGAACTTTGGAGAGCGACCGCGCGAATTGGAGTGCTCAATTCACACCTTCAGCAAGCTCTCTGCTGCCGAGCAGTCACCGACACCCCGGACCGGATGCACCCAGCACGGCGCCTGTCGGATGCCCCCCGCATCCGAGTGTCCAGAAGGACTCTAAAACTGAGTCTGATCAGCACAACCTTCCCCTTCCCATTCAGCCGCGACCCGCGCTTGTACTGCCCGATTCGCGGCATCAGCCATCCCCCTCCCCTTTCGCTCCTGCAGTTCCCTCACAAGCCGCAGACCTCACACCACCAGCGCCCTCCAGCCATGACTCAGAAGGGAGGACCAACAAGGAATCCCTGTCACCGCCGGCGCCCGTGCCCGATACGTTCCGTTTTCTTGGAGTCTTAGGAAAACTATACGTGCTGATCGAGAACTCATCCGGCCTCGTTCTCGTCGATCAACACGCCGCCCACGAGCGGATTCTTTACGAAGAAATGCAGCGCCGGATGGAAACGCAGGGAGTGCCTTCACAACGTTTACTTTTGCCGATCACTCTGCAGCTCGGTCCGCGGGACGCCGACTGGATCACCCGGCATCAAGAGATGCTCGAAAGAGCAGGTATAGCTTTAGAGCATTTCGGTGGGGGTTCTTTCAAAGTGGACGCGCTTCCGACTTTCATCCGTAGCGAGGATCCGACGCAACTGCTCCACGATATTATTGACGACCTCCGGGATACAAACACGCAAAGCGCGAGGCTCAGGCTTGGAGAGGACATGATCGCTAAAACGGTGTGCCGCCACGCCGTGAAAGCCAATGATACGCTGCGCGAGCCGGAGTTGGCGAAACTCGTGGAAAACCTGCTGGCCTGCGAGCTTCCTTATTGTTGCCCCCACGGACGGCCCACCATGATTCAGATAGGCTATCTGGAGCTAGAGAAAAAGTTTGGCAGAAAAGCCTGACCTGTTGCTGCCTCGCTATTCCTGTCGCAATTGCGCGCCGGGATCGCGCACAACGCTCAGCCAAAGCCCCAGACATACGGCAAGGACAGAAACTGCACCAAGCAACCCTAGCGGCGCCCACAAGGCGTAAACAGAGACCGACTCGCCGCGCTGCATTTGCGCAGGGATTGTGACCCACACAGCGCTCAAAGCGCCTCCGAACAAACCCGCAGCGACAAGCATGAAATGCTCGCAACCAAGCAGCCAATAAACCTGCCGCCTCCTCCAGCCTAATGCCATCATCACAGCAAGTTCTCCTCGCCGCTCCACCGCGTTGCGCGCAGCAACCACACCAACGCCCACGGCACCCAGCAACACGCCGAGTCCCCCTAGAATTTGAAAAATCGAAAGGTACGCGTTGGATACCGCATCCAATTCAGCCAGCCGTTCCTGCACTGGTAAAAGCTCCAGTCCGCGGTCCTCAAGCGCGCGGCTCCAAGACGCTCTCACGAAAGGGACCCTTTCCGGCGGCACATCGAGCAGCAGAGCGCGATAACCACCTGCATCCGGAAAAGCGTCAACGAAATTTGCTTCATCGATTAGAATCGCACCCTGCAGAACAGACGCCTTTAAAGCGCCAACAATACGCATTCGCACCTGCCCACCACGCCCATCAGCGACCGAGAGTACATCACCGACGCGTTTCTGAAGCGCCCACATTAGCGTCGCCTCGTCCACCAACGCCGGCACAAGCCCATCGTCCCTCCGGCGCAGCATGGACCATTCATCCCCCGCCCTTGCGAATCCGAAAGCACCAAGCGATTCAATGTCTATCGAAGGCAGCCCAAGGATTTTTGGGCTCACCGCACGGTTTAGATTCAAGCAACTAGCATCCTCGCCTTCCTTAACCCTAATTGGAACGGCGCGCACGCTGGCTTCAATTGGAATCCCAAGCGCGTCACGCACAGCAAACTCGTTTAGGTCCTCGTAAACCGGCATTGCCAACTCACCCATCAAAGCGAAGCCCCCCGTTCCCGAAGATCGAGACAACCCCACAGTCTTGGAATCCTTCTGAAAAACCTGCACTGAGAGAACAAGGAACACTCCAGATGCCAGAACTCCGATGACAGCGAGCGAGCGCTTGATCCTTCTACCAGCGTTGCGCAAAGCAATCTGCCGAATACTGAACACAAGCCCGGAAGCAATACGATTCAGCCACACACTGCTCAGGCTGATAAGCGAAACCAAAACAAGGGCACCCAATCCAAAAAACAATTCAGGCCCACCAAAATGTCCGCGCAACGAAAAGGCAACAGTAGCGACCGCGACGGCCATACCAACAACGCCAATCAGCACGTGCGGAAGCTTCCCTCCTGCTGAGCCGGAAACAACGGACTCTGTTGCGCCACCGCCCATCAACTCCCGAACAGGGCGACGCCATGCCTTCCGCAGCACCAAAGCCATCGCACCGACTGCCACAACCGCACCGCTCAGCGGCCCAAGAAACATGCTCGAGGGCGAGGCAAAAAAGGCTATCTCCATGCCGCCCGTCGCTCCCTTCCAAACACTGGAGAGCGCATCCAGCACGGATGCCGTAAAAAACAAACCAGCGGCCGCTCCGATAAAAGCGCCGATTGAGGCAACAAACAGACCCTCACTTAAAAACAAACGCCGCACTTCGCTTGGTGACCATCCCACAGCAAGCAAAGTTCCCGCCTCGGTTGAGCGTTGCTCCACCATCAATCCAAACAACAGTCCAATCAGCGCTAAAGCGGCCGCGATTAAAAAAATACTAAAGCCAACAAAAAGCCCCGCAAAGTCGACTGGAGCGTCTGTTGCGGCGATCGCGAGCTCCCTCAGGGCTAGCACTTGCATTCCCGAATTCTGAGGAGTCAAACCCGCAGCGATATCAATTCTGCGCTTTGTCGCATCACCTCCAGCATATCGAACCGCGGTCGCTGTTCCCCATCGATTCGCCCACATCTGACGGCCAGTTGCAATTGAGATAAAAGCCTTTGGCGCGCCCCGATGCTCCTTCCAATATACCTCGTCTTTATCCCGGATCCGCTTTGTGTCCAACGTAAAGCCCGGCTTCCAATCCCGACAATTCCCGACATCCGCCAAGCCTGGAAAATCGGGCATCCATGAGGTATTCCATCCATCCTTCTCAAGCGGCGCAATCGCACGCACGGTGAACTTGCGAAGCCTTTCCTCAAGTTTGCGTTTGGAATCCATCACGTAATACGCGAGCGCGACCTCAGATCCCACCTTCAAGTCCAAGTCACCAGCGAGCCAATCACTCACGATGATTTCGTGCTCCTGAAGGTCGGCAGGAACGAACAATTCGCTCCCGGGTTCAACGGCTGAGACCATTGAATACGGGGTAGCGCGTTCGCCAGAGCTGAGCCCGTTCACAAAGTAGGTGAGCGAGGGCGAACCGGGAGGCAGTGCGCTGATGAGTGTATCGTCTAAAAATACGCGGGACGTCCGAACCTCAGTCCGCC
>CAMDSZ010000055.1 GCA_945906945.1 Akkermansia muciniphila | reverse complement strand
GGGATCACGAAACGGTGTCACTCGCGATGACGGCTGCGGAGACCGGTCATTTGGTAGTGTCCACCCTTCACACCAGGGATGCCCCCGGGGCCGTGACTCGGATCATCGACATGTTTCCTGCGGATCGAGGGAAGGAGATTGCGACTCAGTTATCGATGTCGCTCTCCTATGTGATTTGTCAAAAGTTGGTGCCGGCCTCTGCCGGCGGCCGGCATGTAGCGATGGAGGTGTTGAAAAACACTCATTCGGTGGCAAACCTGATCCGTACCATGGCGTTCCAGCAGCTCCCTACGTGTCTTGAAACGGGAGCCAAGGACGGAATGAACTCGTTAGAGGCGCATCTTTGCTGCTTGGTGAAGAGCGGGAGTATCTCGCTGCTTGATGCAATGGATGCGGCAAACGAACCTACTTTACTACAGATGCTCCTCAAAAATTCGAGCACCCACCCGGCCACAAAGTGACAGGATTCACCTTAGGGTCTGTCCGGCGGTAACCAGCTAGGCAGAAAGGTCTGGGATCTCAAAACCCTTCCGGTCCTTTCTGCGTAGCATCGCATCGGCTTTTTGATTTTTGAAAAACCGCTCCTTCTGCGAGTCGACTTTCAAGTGTGATCCAAGAGTTAGAGGTGTGGCCGACACGTCCACCAGGTTCGCCTTCAAGTGCTCAAGCATTCGTCCCACCGCCTCGCCCGCGACGGCGTCTGCTTTCAGTGTGTCCTTGATCTTGTCAACCGATCCCGTTTGACCAAGTCGGTGCGAGATGCCGGAGAGATGACAAAGCGCGGCGGAAATGTGGCCCTCTTCCGCAGGGCAGGATTGGTTCTTTGTGCTGCGACTCGCAACTGCTTCGAGAAAGTTTGCTGCATGCGTTTGTTTGTCGCCTTCGATCCACTTGACGTCACTTTGTTCTGTCGTTGGCTTTACTGATCCGAAAAGGTGCACCAGTTTGCCGGAGCCATCGAAGGCGGACACTGAGGTGTAGTTTGGAATGAGAACGTGTCCGTTCTCGTATTGGAGGACGACTCCGATCTGCGAGCCTCGCCAGTTATCCATGTCCTTAGATTCCGCTCCTGAGGTGAGCCCTCTTACTTCAAAATACAACGGAGCTTTTTTGTAGTTATATGAGATAAACTGTGTGTTCGGCGTCTCGCCATCATCCACGTACCCGAGTCTTCCTCCGACGCTCAATACGGAGGGCGGTAGCCCTTGTTCTCCCATGAACCAGCGGGCAATGTCGACCTGATGCACTCCCTGATTTCCTAGGTCGCCGTTTCCATACGCCCAGATCCAGTGCCAGTCGTAGTGCAGTTTCTGGCGGTTCAGCGGAAGTACCTCCGCGGGACCGCACCAGAGGTCATGGTCAAGACCGTCGGGTATTGCCTGGACCCCCTCGACCTTCCCAATCGACGGGCGTCGCTTGTAGCATGTTCCGTATGCGTATTTGAGCTTTCCAAGGGGCGAATTTTTAAGCCAAGCGGCCGCAGCCTTTAATCCACCTGAGGAGCGGCTTTGGGTTCCGCCCTGAACGATCCTGTTGTGCCGCTTCGCTGCAGACACAAGCTGGCGCCCTTCCCAAACAGTATGGGAGACAGGTTTCTCCACGTACACATCGAGTCCTGCTTGGAGGGCCCAGATTGCAGCGAGTGAATGCCAATGGTTTGGCGTCGCAATCATGACTGCGTCGATCTCCTTGCTCTCGATCAGCCTGCGCACGTCCGTGTAAGTCGTGATTTGCTGGCCGCCCATGGCGGGATCCGCCTCAAAAGTGGCCTTGCCAGACGCGACGCGTTTTGGGTCGAGATCACAGAGGGCCACCAGACGCGCAGCCTTTGTAGCATATGCCTCTTTGAACAGGCCGGAACCGCGTCCCCCGACGCCGATTCCGGCGACGCGAATCGCAGAGTTGGAACCCTGTGCTCGGAGGTAAGAGTGGGCCGGAAGAAATGAGGCAGCGCCTGCTGCTGCAACCGTGCGAAGGAAAGACCGACGTGTGTTCATAGGGGGGAAGGGTAGAGGTGAGGATCGGGGAGATGCCCGCGAGCCGTTTCGAATGTGTCAATCCGAGCTCAGATTGTCAGCACAGGAGTTGACAAAATTTAAAACTGCGGTGGGTTTTGAGGCACCCGAATCCCTCCGAGCTTAAGGCGGGGCTTGCCGAGTTGGGATTTATTTGGAAAAACTTCAACTTCAGCGCGGGCGGGTTGTCCCGCGCGGAGATCCGCATCATCAGCATCTGGACCCCCACCGCACTTATCCCTCCAAACTATGAAACGCTCCCTCCTTGGTATTCTTCTCTGCTCCACGTTGGTTTTTGCCGGTGAACCAACCGTGCTATCACTCAACGATTTTACCGACACGAATGGGGAGGCCCCCGCTGGTGGGTGGACTCAAGAGGAAGGTGGAATTATTCACCTAAGAGGGAAGGGTGGTAGTCTTATCAGCAAGGTTGAGTGCGCTGGTTTTGAATTGGAATGGGAGTGGAAGGTTTCCGAAAAGGGCAATAACGGGATCAAGTATTGGGTGACAAAAGTGGGCGGCAAAGAGTGGCTGGGAATCGAGTACCAGATGATTGATGACAATGGTCACCCGGATGGACTCCGGGGGGGATCCCACACTACAGCCTCGATTTACGACATCAAAGAACCGGTTAAGGACAAGGGAGCGAAGCCCGCCGGCGAATGGAACAAAAGCAAGATCCTGGTGGATGATGGAAAGATTCAGCACTGGCTAAACGGCGTCCTGGCCTGTGAAGCTGATACACAGAAGCACGAGTGGACTGAGTGGATCGCGGCCAGCAAGTTCAAAAACAAGGAGGGGTTCGCTCCGGGCAAAGGCCGGTTGATGCTCACGGATCACAATGATGAAACTTGGTTTCGTAATCTCCGATTGAAGGTGCGGTAAATAGGGGGGGGGAACGGTAGTCAAAGTTCTTTCACGGTTTGTTCGCTGAACTGGCGAACAGAATCAATCAACCCAGCCTACGCCATGGCGTTTTTTTTGGGGGGCTGAGCTTTTGAGTGCCGAAATACCTGAGGCGGAGTGAGTAGCATTCGGGCAAGGATCGCGGTGTGGCAGTGCTGAAGCGCGCGCTGGACTACTGTTCGCCGGTGGGGCATTACTGGTGCCGGCCTTTAAATTCATCAACCACCACCCCTGAGCATGGATCTTCGCTTAACTGTTGCGATATCACTTTGGATATTGCTGTTTGCTTTCGCAATCAAATGGGCGTTTTCGGTTGAAGAATGTGGGCGTAAGCAGTGGATTCAGAGAGCTCTGTTTTTCTGTGTCACAATGTTTGTGGCGCTCGTCGCGTGGCGGTGGCGCAGCATTTGTTACGAGGGTGAGATTAATCTCGATGAGAGCCAACTGCTCGCCCAAGCGATGCGGTACAAGGCAGACTTGATGCCGTGGAGATCGGTAGATGGCGGATCAAGCGGACCACTAAACACATGGCTCCTTTTCTGGGCGCCGGTGCTAGGATTCAAGTTCGACTACCTTGCTGCGCGCCTTACTAGTGTTTTGTGCATTACGGCGATGTTCAGCGGACTCGGCGCGGCGCTTGTGTCTTTGCTTGGAGGGGCGAGGGCATTTCTTGTTCTGATGCCGGCATTCACCTTTGTGGCTACCACCACAAACCTAGACTTTGCCTTCCTCGGCAGCGAGCAGTTGCCCTCCGCGATCAGCGCTTGGATTATTTTCTTCATCGTCCAACAAGCGCGCGCGCCCAGGAGGCTTTACGGATTTCTCATTGGTGTGCTCACCGGAGCGCTTCCTTTTTGCAAAATTCAAATCGGTCCCACCGCGGTCTTTCTCTTCACAGTTGGCGCGGGAGCCTGTGCGGTTCGAATGGGGGGCGTCAGGAACGCACTGGCACATCTAGGGATTCAGGCGGCTGGCGGTTTGGTGATTCCGCTTTTGATTCTAATTCCCGTTGCGATCGGTGGTGCATGGGATGATTTCATGGAGTTTTATATCAGAGCGGCGCTTTCCTACGGGAACACCCTCAATAAGTGGCAGAGCTCCAGTATCAAGTCGTTCTTATGGGGCGTGCAGGAGTTCGGAATTCTCACGCTAGGCACATTCGTTCTTGCTGCCTTGTCCTTAGTGCTCGTTTGGATTCGAGGCGGACTAAAGTCGATCAGCAAAACCCGCCTGCTCGCGGTTGTAGTGATGCTTGCATACGTGGTGCTGGTGGCGGGAAGCATTCTTCGAACCGGATATCCGTTCCCTCATTACTTGATGTTCTTGATGGTGCCGTACGTCGCTTTCGTTGGAGTCTGTCTCAGTTGCAGCCAGAAGACGGTGTCCAATAAACCTGAGGAACTCGTTCAAGATCTGAAGAAGGGAAAGCGTCCGATCCGCACGGCTGAGCCAGCTGTGGAGACGAGTGCAAGGCATGCATTCTCGGCGGTGATGCTATGCGGTGTGACATTGATGCAGGCCTTTGCGACCGTCGGGGATCTGAGTCGTAACAAGCAGTTTTTGCCAAACTGGGGTCCGGCAAAGCATCCGATGGGGGAACTGATCAAAAATATGACAGAGTCTGGTGACTCGATCGTGGTGTGGGGTTGGGTACCAAAGTTCTATGTGTTCTCGGAAATGTTCCCTGGGACACGTTTTATGCAGACGCTTTTTTTATTGGATGAGTCTCCCAAGTTTTCTAGAGCAAGAGAGGTGTACTTGACTGCGTTCATCAATGACTTTGAGCAGTCAAAGCCGAAGCTGTTTATCGATGCGCCGGACGAGTTTATCTGGCCCGAATATCCTCACGGCGCCCTTGGTCGGCATTGGGCGGTCCCCAAGATTTCCGAGTACATCCGGAGTAACTACACGCTCGCGGGGTCCTTTCCTTATCCACAGGGATCAGGGAAGGCTGACATTATGGTCTACAAGCGGAAGTAGGCTTGCCCTTTCGCTTGAGCGAGCGGCGCGTCCTGGTAATTGATCCCAGGTCTTTTCGGGGCTAAACTCGGCGAGTGGTATCAGATCAATCCCGCACCGATTCCTTCCACGCCATTTGCTGGGCGGAGCGGAACCGGACTCTGGCGGGACAGAACAGGCTGGGGACCTTAGCGAACCACGCGGGCGCTTCCGCCTTTCATGAGCTTCTCGATCTCTTTTTGAGTCGCCATCGAAGTGTCGCCGGGAGTAGTCGACGCGAACGCGCCGTGAGAGGCTCCGTATTCCACCGCCGCTTGAGCGTCGTTTTTTGAGAGGAAGCCAAAAGTCAGTCCACTCGCAAAGCTGTCTCCACCACCTACGCGGTCCATGATTTCGAGGCCGGGATATTGGCGGCTCTCATGGAAGTTGCCGTCGTGGTAACAGATCGCAGACCAGTCGTTGACTGTTGCGGTGATCACCTTGCGCAGCGTCGTCGCTGCGACTTTGAAGTTTGGGAACTCGGATACCGCGTGCTTGATCATCTTCTTAAACGCATCTGTTTCGATGTGACTGATGTTCTCATCGGCCCCTTCCACCTCGAATCCAAGCGATGCGGTGAAGTCCTCTTCGTTGCCGATCATCACATCAACGTATTTAGCGATTTCCCGGTTCACTTCCCGTGCTTTTTTAAGCCCGCCGATCGTCTTCCAGAGCGAGGGGCGGTAGTTAAGGTCATAGCTCACGATGGTGCCATGCTTCTTGGCCGCTTGAACCGCTTCAATCGTGAGAGCGGCTGTGGATTCGGAAAGTGCGGCGAAAATGCCACCTGTATGGAACCAGCGGGCCCCCTGTTTCCCAAATATCTCCTCCCAATCAAAGTCACCCGGCTTGAGCTGGCTCGCCGCCGTGTTGCCGCGGTCGGGATTTCCAACCGCGCCGCGGATACCGAATCCGCGCTCTGTAAAATTCAGACCGTTCCTCACCGTGCGTCCAATCCCATCGTCCTCGCGCCACAGTAGAAAGTCTGTGGCCACACCGCCCTGCATGATGAAGTCCTCGATGAGGTGCCCGATTTCATTATCCACGAATGCGCTACACACGGCAGTGCGAAGATTGAAGCATTTGCGGAGGCCGCGGGATGTGTTGTACTCGCCTCCGCCCTCCCATGCGGTAAAGTGACGCGCGGTGCGGATGCGAGTTTCGCCCGGATCGAGGCGCAGCATGATTTCTCCGAGGGAAATCTGATCCCATCTGCATGAGGAAGCGGATTTAATTGGCAGGCTCATCGTGGTGTTCGGTTTTAAGTTTGAGAGTCGGTGGTGTGTTAAATGGATGTGGTTTTCAGTGTGGAGATATCCCAGAGCGGCTGGCCCGCTTCGGATGCGAGTTCGTTAAAGGCCTCGATTTCCGCTTTTGAAAACAGCAAGCCGCCGGCAGTGGCGGTCTTTTTGGCCCATTCCGCCTCGAGTTGCCCTGGAAGCATTGATTTCTCGTTGCCATGCCCAAGGACGTCATCGATGACCCGTTGGACATTTGCAAATTGGGTGGCGCCTTTCGCAAAGGCGCCGCCACTGATCGCTTCCGGATGGATTACTTGGAAAAAGAACGCGCAGGTGTGCTTGTCTTCGCCGTCTGTTTCCCAGCGGCTCCTCAAGGTCGGCAGAGAGCCTCCAATGTATCCTCCGACCAACTCGTTGATGAGCGCCATTCCGTAGCCTTTGTGAGCCCCGAATGGAAGGAGTGAGACCGCCTCGTTCGGGTCTGTTGTGGGTGTCCCGTTTTTATCGACCGCAGCCATTGGCGGAAGCGCTTTGCCTTCGCGCTTGAGTTGCTGGACGCGTCCCATCGCCACCACAGAGGTGGCCCAGTCGATGACGATCGGATAGCCAAGGGTGTCCGTCGTTGGAAATCCCCACGAATGCGGGTTGGTGCCGAGCGTTGGAAACTTACCTCCGAACGGAACGACCTCGGCAAGGGCCGCGGTGCAGTTGGTGTAGGCGATGTAGCCGCGTTTGGCCGCGTCCATCACGTAGCCTCCGCCCCAAAGGTAATGGAAAGCGTTATCTACCGAAACTGTCCCCACTCCAAACTGGTCCGCAAGGCGCATTGCCTCGTTGATCGCGCGGTGCGCGGTGGATTGGCCCAGCTTTCTGTTCGCATTCCAGATTTTCGCCGAGGGAAATCGGTTCGGGATTTCTTCGATCTGCGCCCCGGGAACGCACCCCTGCGAGCCCGATCCGAAAAGATGGTCTAGGTGTAGCGCTTTGATTCCGTTGTGTGTGCGGATTCCATGTCTTGAGGCTTCGGCACAAAAACGCGCAGCCTCGGAGGATTCATCGGCCAGGTAGCCTCGGTGTTCGTAGGCCGCCTGAATGAGGCTGTTGTGCGCTGCTTCGGGAACGATGTAGTAGGTCTCAGACATGGAATTAATTTGCTCGGGCGATTGGTGTTTTTCCGGCCATGTAGCGGGTCAGATTCTCCACGGCGCAGCTTGCCTGCCTTTGTACGCTCTCGTGCGTGCGGGAGCCGATGTGGGGTGTGATGATGACGTTTGGAAGGCCGAGCAGTGGGTGATCTGCGGGAGGAGGCTCCTGGTCTAAAACGTCCGCAGCGTATGCAAGCAAATGGCCTGACTTGAGTGCATCCACCAGCGCGGAGAGTTCAAGGATCTCGCCCCGTGCGCAGTTGACAATAACGGCTCCCTTTTTGAGCAGTCCGATATTTTTCGCATTAATGAGGTGCCTGGTTTTGGGAGTGAGTTTTGTGTGGAGGGAAATAACGTCTGCAGTTTTCATCGCCTCCTCGATGCTCTCAACTCGCTCGATGTCGTACCATCGCGCGAAATCTTCATCCCAATAATTTCCGTATCCGACAAGTTTCATGCCGAACGCCTTGGCCCGGACGGCAACCTCCTTGCCGATGCGGCCGAAGCCCACAATCGCGAGGGTTTTTCCGCAGATTTCATTTCCGGTGATGCGCGTCCATTCTCCGCGAGCTGTATGGTTAGCCTCGATGACCAACTTGCGAACCGCAGCGAGCATTAGCGCGAAGGTGTGTTCCGCTACGGTTGTGTGGTTCACGCCCGGAGTGAAGAGCACCGGGATCGAGTGGTCCGTTGCGGCTTGCAGGTCGATTTTGTCGATGCCGATTCCGTATTTGCTGATGACCTTTAGACGCGGCAGTGATTTTTCGATGACCTTCCGCGTGAGCGCGTCGTCCCCGCAAAGGTATGCGTCGAATGCTCCGGCCAATTCCAACATGCGTGTCTCAGATAGCGGTCCGCGTTCCCGGACGATTTCAAAGCCGGAGGCCGCAAGCATGTTGTGGTGAATTCCTGGAGTGTCTTGGAACGATGTGGTGGTGAGGAGAACTCGAGTCACGGGGTGGTTGGATTGGTGAGGGTGTTGTCGGTTTTGGGTGAAATGGACTAAAACGATGAGGTTTTCCGCGGTGAATTCGCCTTAACGGGTGAGCTGTCCATCCAGCTGTCTCATGATCCCAAGCGGATTGCGGTCCCTGAGTTCGTCTGGAAGGAGAAACTCTGGGAAGTTTTGCAGGCAGATCGGACGGGTCCATCGCAGGATTGCAGCGGTTCCCACGCTTGTGAAGCGAGAGTCTGTGGTCGAGGGGAATGGGCCTCCATGCTGCATTGCGGGCGACACTTCCACTCCGGTTGGAAATCCATTGAGGACGATTCTTCCTGCTTTGGTTTGGAGAGCCGAAATCAGCGGACGGAAGGCGTGGATATCACCCGTGGTCGCATGGATTGTGGCGGTCAGTTGGCCGCTGAGTGACTGCGCAAGTTTTTGCATTTCTTCACGCGAATCGGCTTCAATAAGTAGGGTGTAAGGACCGAAGACCTCCTCCCACAGTTCCCGGTGCTGGATGAAGTTGCGGGCGGATGTTTTGAGCACAACGGGCGTTCCTTTGGCGCCGGGTAAAGAATCTTGATTCACCTCGGAAACTGCGAATGCTTCCACCTCGTCAATCGAGGACATTGAGCGCAGGCTGCTGAGGTAGGATTCCGCGATGCCCTGATGCAACATGGTGCCGGATGCTGCCTTCTCAACCGACTCTTTAAACTGGCTTGCGAAACGTGTGAAATCTGGGCCGGCAATTCCGATGACGATTCCGGGTTTTGTGCAGAATTGTCCGACTCCCAGCGTGATGGAACCCTTCAATCCGTCCGCGATCTGCTGAGATCTCTCTTTGAGTGATTCGGGCAGAAGGAACACGGGATTGAGGCTGCTGAGCTCGCCGAAGAAAGGAATCGGTTCAGGGCGCGAGAGGGCGACTTGGTTGAGTGCTAATCCTGCGGCGCGTGATCCGGTAAAGCCAACGGCCTTTGCCAGTGGGTGTCTAACTAGCGCGCGGCCTGTTTCAGGGCCGCCGTGAATCAAGGAGAAAACCCCAAGGGGCAGTCCGCAGATGCGCGCAGCATCGTTGATGGCGCCCGCCACAAGTTCGCTTGTTCCTGGGTGGGCTGGATGGCCCTTTACAACGACTGGGCAGCCCGCTGCGAATGCACTCGCCGTGTCTCCCCCTGCGACCGAGAAGGCGAGGGGAAAGTTTGAAGCGCCAAAGACGATCACCGGGCCGAGCGGCACGAGCATGCGTCGCAGATCTGGGCGGGGAACTGGTTGGCGCTCGGGAAGTGGAGGATCAATGCGCGCATCCACCCACGAGCCTTCCCTTACGATTGAGGCGAAGAGGCGGAGCTGCCCGACGGTGCGCCCCCGCTCTCCAGTGAGACGATCCAGCGGCAGGCCTGACTCCTGATGCGCCTGCTTCAGAAGGGTGTCGCCAAGGCGCATGATTTGATCGGCGATCGCCTCTAAAAACTTTGCGCGGTCCTGTTGGGAGCGGCTTTGAAATTCGCCGAAACAGGCGTCTGCAAATTCTAGCGCTCGATGGATTGCCGTAGGTGAGGCTTCTTCAAACGGAGGCTCCAGCGGCGCGAGGTCAAGCGGGCTGCGGTGCTGGAAAGTCGGACCGGAGCATGTCACAGGTTCGCCGCCTACGATGTTTTTTCCGTGAAGCTTCATGGGTTGTATTAGTGGAATTGGATGAAGGTTTCTGAGGCGTGAAATAGCGCTCGATGAGGATGAAAGGATGAGCCGCTTATTTACGCGATTGAGTTGGTGAGTGTACCCAGACCCTCGATCGAGATGGAGATGACATCGCCCGAGTGCAATGTGAACTCGTTTGGAGGCACAGTGCCTGTTCCTGTCATCATGTAGGTGCCTGCTGGGAAGCAATTGTCCCGCCACAGCCACGCGGCGAGTTCCTCGAGAGTTCGCTTCATTTGATCGAGGGACGTTTCACCGCGGAACGCCTCTGCTCCGGATCTTGTAATGGAGAGGCTGATGGCGGTGCTGCGTGGAAGCGGGTCGCGCACTACCAAGCCAGGCCCCAGGGCACAACAGTCGCTCCACACCTTTGCCTGGGGTAGGTAAAGCGGATTCTCACCCTCTATATCTCTTGAGCTCAAATCGTTTCCGATGGTGTATCCAAAAATCGAACCGAATCGGTTGATGGCCAGCGTCAGTTCCGGTTCGGGCACGTTCCAACTCGCGTCCGATCGAAGCCGCATAGGATTTGAGGGGGCAATGACACGATGTTTGGTTGCCTTAAAAAAGATCTCCGGGCGCTCCGCGTCGTAAACACGGTCATAAAATTGCCCGCCTCCGGTGTCTTGTGATTCCTCTTTGCGCGCATCCCTGGACCTTAAGTAGGTCACTCCCGCTGCCCAGACTTCCTGAGAGTCAATGGGCGCGAGGAGCACTCGCGGCTCTGCGCACTTGCTCCCGTTCATGAACGCCGAATAAAGCCAGTCTGCGGGTTTTTCCTGCGTAAAAATCTCATCAAAACTGCTTGTCGCCAGCTGCCGATATTCATCATCGCGCAAGGCAACGACACCCGCAGGGGTTCGGTAAAGGGTGGTCGAGGGGTGGGGCATCCGGCCACTATGCGGAAGCAGGGACGATTTGTGAAGCGCGGGAGCGGAGTGGCCTGCAATTTAGTTCGAAATACGCGGCCACCACCGGATACTAGGTTCCCATGGACGGATCCCCTACTCCTGACCCCAAAATTCTTTCGGACGCCACGGTTGCTCAGAAGCACCAGGGCATTTACCAAATTTCAACGAGTGCGCCCGGTCCGAAGGGGGTTCTGCCTCTGACGGATTCCATGCTGCGGGAGGAGCCGAGCGGTAATTTATTTGGGCTTACCCAAAATGTTGGAATGGGCTGGGATCCTGCGAGCCTTGGAGGGAAGCAAATTTTGATTCTCAGCACGCAGGGGGGACTGCGAGGCGAAGACGGTAAGCCGATAGCGCTCGGGTATCACACTGGGCATTGGGAAATCGGACTGCAGGTGAGGGCCGCGGCCGAGGAGCTCAGGCGCTCGGGTGCGATTCCTTTTTCTGCGACATGCTCGGATCCTTGCGATGGCCGTACGCAAGGAACGACTGGAATGTTCGACAGTCTGCCGTATCG
The DNA here is from genome assembly GCA_945906945.1 of Akkermansia muciniphila. Lineage (GTDB taxonomy): Bacteria > Verrucomicrobiota > Verrucomicrobiia > Chthoniobacterales > Chthoniobacteraceae > Chth-196. Next base: position 4,970 of record CAMDSZ010000055.1, on the reverse strand, counting down.
CAACGATGCTGCGACGGTTTTCCGCCGGCTAATAAGGTCCTTGCCTCGTCGTCATGGCGTGATCGGCATCGCCACTTGCGACAAGGGAATGCCCGCGATGCTAATGGCACTGGCCTCAGCAGGGGAGCTGCCGTGTGTGGTGGTGCCGGGTGGGGTCACCCTGCCTGCGAACGACGGAGAAGATGCGGGTGCGGTTCAAACCATTGGCGCGCGTTATTCGAGAGGGCTGTTGTCGATTGCTCAAGCGTCAGAGCTTGGGTGCAGGGCTTGCGGGTCTGCTGGCGGTGGCTGCCAGTTTCTGGGAACGGCGGCCACCTCACAGGTGGTTGCTGAGGCCCTGGGGCTTGCGCCAACGCACTCTGCGCTTGCGCCCTCGGGTCAGGAGGTGTGGCGCGACATTGCGGTGCGTGCGGCGCATTGCGTTTTGGAGTTGGAGCGTCTCCGCATTAGCACCAAAGACATCCTCACACCCGCAAGCATTCAAAACGCGATGACCGTCCACGCGGCGTTCGGAGGCTCAACAAATCTTCTGCTGCACATTCCTGCAATCGCTCATGCCGCTGGACTGCCGCGGCCGAAGGTGCAGGATTGGATTATAATCAATCGCGCAGTGCCGCGGTTGGTGGACGTGCTTCCCAACGGGCCGCAATACCATCCCACGGTGCGCGTGTTTCTGGCCGGCGGTGTGCCCGAAGTGATGTTGCATCTTCAATCCCTCGGGTTGTTGGATGATTCAGTGATGACCGCTACGGGGCGGACGCTTGCACAAAATCTCGATCAGTGGCGTCACTCGGAACGGAGGACTAAGTTCAGGCAGATTTTGTTGGAACGCGACGGGGTTGATCCAGACGATGTGATTATGGACGCAGGTAGGGCCCGCGAGCGGGGGCTTACGGGAACGGTGGTCTTTCCGGTGGGTAACATTGCTCCCGAGGGCTCGGTGATTAAGAGCACTGCCATCGACCCGTCAGTAGTCGGTGCCGATGGCGTGTACAGACACGAAGGACGCGCCCGGGTGTTCGCTAGCGAGTCGGCCGCGATATCAGCAATTCGTGAAGGGCGCATCCGTGCTGGTGATGTGATGGTGCTCGCGGGAGTCGGGCCCATGGGCACAGGGATGGAAGAGACCTACCAGATTACATCAGCGCTTAAGCATCTGCCATTTGGAAAAAACGTGGCGCTTATCACCGATGCAAGGTTCTCGGGTGTCTCAACCGGTGCTTGTATCGGGCACGCGGGGCCGGAAGCTCTAGCGGGTGGCCCGATCGGAAAACTGCGGGAAGGGGACTGGATCCGGATCGTCGTAGATCGCCTCAGGATGGAAGGAACGCTCGATTTTGTGGGGACCGAAGATTCGCGTTGCTCCCCTGAAGAGGGCGCGAAAATTTTGAGTGAGCGATCGACGGGGCTAGAGTTTTGCGCGCACGCAGATTTGCCGGAAGACACGAGGCTCTGGGCTGCGCTGCAGAGGCTTGGCGGCGGTACCTGGGGGGGGTGCGTCTATGACGTGGATGCGATCATTGACGCAATCAGCCGTTAGTCTGCCCGGCCTCAATCAACATTCAGTGCAATCGCTTTCGATCGCAAGTGATCCAGCACCTAGCACCAGAGACCGATTAAGCGGTGGCAAAACGAAAGCCGCGCCCTGTATGAACAGGAAGCGCGGCCTCTGAGAGTTTATTGCGTCGAGTTCGACCCTCGCGCTTATCGCTGATTAACGCATCATCAACGCCTGTCTGGAGCGCTTGATTTCACGCGTTATCTTGCGGTGATAGCGGGCAGACATCCCTGTAATGCGGCGTGGAAGAATTTTGCCGTTTTCGGTGATGAATTTGCGGAGGATATCCGGATTCTTCCAGTCGATCGCGTCGAGGGAAATATCGATACGACGACGAGGCATCGTGCGGTTTGCGCGACGGAATGCGGAACGGCGGGCTGGTGTTTTTGGCTGCATGAGAGAATTGGCTTGGGGATTACTTGGTTTCCCGATGGAGCGTACGCCGGCGCAGGGAGGGGTTGTACTTGAGCTTTTCCAAACGGTTCGGCGTGTTTGGGCTCTTTTTGTTGCGCGTGGAGATGTAGCGAGAGACAGGTTTGCCTTCTGCGCGTGCCTCGGTGCACTCTAGGATGATAAAGTCGCGTGCCATGGGTGTTAGTATTGGTTCGGGGTTATTCTTTGGAGTCTAGTGCTTGGTCCTCATCTTCTCTCTCCTGAGCTTCTTCATCAGTGAGGCCAAAAAGGGATGTGACGGGGAGACGAGCTTTGTGCAGTTTACCCTGCCGTTCAACTTCTGTCTGGCACTCTACGGTGTAGCGTGCGAACGGGAGGGCTTCTAAACGAGGAGTGGGGATTTGTTTGCCGCTGATCTCACACACTCCATAGGTGCCGAGTTCGATTCGCTTCAGGGCCTCTTCGATTTCGTACAGCGCGTCCTGCTCCTGGCTCAGAAGCGAAAGAGCAAAGTCCCTGTCGTAGGCATCGCTTCCTGCATCCGCCTGGTGCATTCCAAAAGCGCTTGCTTCACTGCCTTCAGCCCGTGAGCGGAGAGTGTCCTTCGCGACTCCGTGCATCGATTCAAGAATGGAATCACGCAGCTCCAAAATCCGGTCTTTCTGGGCGCTCACCCAAGTCGAACTGAAGTTCGGTTTCGCCATTTTCTTCGGGCGTGCCTCCGATTCCTCAATGATTGACGTCCGCTTTGGAACTGCCATGGATGCGACTTTCACCCCGCTCGACAACGGCGTTGCCGTCGCTTTCACCGGAGGGGCAAGCTTGGAGTCGCCCTTCGCTGGACGTTTCCCTGAGGCAAGTACCTGGGTTCTAATTTCCTTCTTCGGCGTTGCCGGGGCTTTGACTTCAGCTGCGGGCTTGATCGTTGGCTTCGGAGCCGGCTTGCTGGAGACCTTCAATGCAGTGGGTTTCGCAGGAATCGCCTTAATCGCTGGCTTTTCCGCCTTCGCTGGCGGCCTTGAGGTCGATTTAGCTGTGGAAACCGGCTTCTTTAGAGCGGCTTTCGCCGCAACTTTTTCAGCGGCCGGTTTGGTTGTACTTGCCTTGACCTGAGCTTTCTTCGCTGTGGGCTTGAGTTTGAGCCTCACTCGAAGCTTCACTTTCTTCTTCGCAATTGAGGCAGGCTTGGCAGCCTTCTTCGCTGTAGCAATTTGGGCTTTAGCCTTCAGGCTCTTGGCCTTAGCTGCTACCGCCTTCTGCGCCTTTGGGGCGGGCTTTGCTGGTTTTGATTTTGCCATAGTTCTGTGTTCCGGGAACAGCGATTCGATAATTTGCGAGAAAAGAGGCAAGGGAACTACATGTTCCTCGCCGTTTGTGCAAGGGGAATCGCTGGGAATGCGCCTTTGTCGCCTCCATTAACCCTATCGGGAGTCGGACACGACGCGAGCGGCAGAATCAGTTTTTTTTGAACCAACTCTTTGTAAAATTTGATTTCGAAGCTCGCGTTTGCGATCTGCCTTCGTCAATTCAGGAGCCGCAGCCGAGCGGCGCGTGCTTTGGGGATCGATCCAAGGGGCGGTGCCCTGACTCGGCAGACTGTCGCGCGATTCGGTTTGCAAGAGGGGAGCAAGCTCGATCGAAGAACCCAAAATGTTATGTTCGTTGAAGTAAAAAACCTTACAAAAAGTCATGCCTCCCAGGGGGAGTCCTCCGATATCTCGGTCCTCAGGGGGCTTGATTTCGCTTTGGAGTCCGGCCGAAGTGCGGCCATCGTCGGTCCTTCAGGGGCGGGCAAAAGCACTTTCCTCAATATTCTGGGGGGATTGGAGAGAGCCGACTCTGGGATTATTTCCGTCGGAGGGCAGGATCCGGGCGCTTTGGCGGGGAATATGCTCTCGGATTATCGCCGTCACAAGGTGGGGTTTGTGTTCCAGTCGCATCACCTGCTGCCGCAGTGCAGCGTTCTCGAGAACGTTTTGGTTCCGTTTTTGCCGGCTTCGAAGGCGGAGCGGACAGCAGCTCAAGTGGTTGGTCGGGAGTTGTTGGATGCCCTAGGGCTGGGCAACAGGTTGAACCACATGCCTTCGCAGATCTCCGGAGGGGAGAGGCAGCGGGTGGCTGTGGCGCGCGCGCTCGCCGGGCGCCCCCAGCTGATTCTCGCAGACGAGCCCACGGGCGCTCTGGATCGCTCGAATGCTATGCAGCTCTGGACTTTACTAATAAAAATGCAAAGAGAGCGAGGAGTCAGTCTTTTGGCGGTGACGCACTCCGAGGAGCTGGCGCGGCAGCTAGACGATGTGTGGGAATTGCGGGACGGGAAATTGGAGCGGGCATCATGAGGTTGTTGTTTTTTGCCGCTGGTGGGTTGAAGCATCATTGGCGTGCGCACCTTGGTGCGCTGCTTGGAACCGCGCTCTGCGTGATGGTGTTGACTGGTTCGCTGTTAGTGGGGGATTCGCTCAAGGGAACGCTTCGACAGCAGGCTTTTGATCGTGTTGGACAAGTCCGGTCCGCGCTCGTTGGCGGGGACCGGATGTTTCGAAGCGCGCTTGCGGGCGAATTGGGTTCGAGAGTTGCACCACTCTTGATGCTGGCAGGGAGTGTCAACCGATCCGACGCCAAGGCGCGAATCAATCGTGCGCAGCTTATCGGGGTCGATGAGCGTTTTTGGGGCATGTCAGTTTCGGGGAGGCGTTTTGATGTTGGTGAAAACGATGCAGTATTAAACGTCGCTGCAGCAAAGAGGCTGGGGGTGAGGGAAGGGGATTCATTGATTATCCGTGTCGAGAAACCCTCCGCTTTTTCAAAGGATGCTCCTCTTTCGGGAGAAGAGGACACAGTGGAGTCCATTCGTGTTGAGGTGAAGGAACTCGTTGATGACTCGTGTTTTGGTCGTTTCGCGCTGCACGCGGGTCAGATTCCACCGCCGAGTATTTTTGTTTCGCTTGAAATGCTTCAACGACGGCTTGAAATCGAGGGTCGTGCAAATGTGCTTCTCGCGGCCGATCTCGGTGTGGTG
>CAMDSZ010000054.1 GCA_945906945.1 Akkermansia muciniphila | reverse complement strand
GGATTTCAGTTCGAAATCGGATGTTTGAGAGCTCCAAGTGTTCCTGCGCAAACTGGCATGCAAAGTCGACGAGGTTTTCCAAAGAGTCGCGAGCCGGATTTACCGCCCACACAATTTCGGCCAGCTGCCGGGCTGTTTGCGTGGCGCGCCTCGATATTTCTTCCAACTGCGAAGCCGCTTCAGAGTCTGCAGGAAGCTTCTGCCGTGTGCGGCTGCTCATCAGTCCGATCGCGGCAAGGCTTGCGCCAAGCTCGTCATGGATGTCTCGCGCAATTCGTGCGCGCTCCTTTTCCAGTGAGTGGCGCTGTTCGATTTCGGCGAGCGTATTTCGGGTTCTTTGCCTGTCTGCAATTTTGGTGAGTGCAAAAACGCCGCCGGTAGACGCGAGGCCCGCCAAAATCCAAAATAGCGGACGTTCCCAAATCGGAGGAGGAATCTTGAAGGCCAGCACGCTGGTTCCTGTAATGCTCCGGCCTTCGATGGTTTGCCCGGCAACGAGGAGATTGTACTCACCCGGCGGAAGATTTTGATAGGAGGCCCAGCCTTGCCCGCCCTGCCCGAGGCTGAAGCACTCGCTCCAGTTGAGAGTGATTTCGTCTCCCTCACTCACCTCCGTGCAGTAAGCAGGTTTTAAAATCCAAGCGCCGAAGGTTTTTGAACTATTGTCGACAAGTGCCAGCGCGTGTTTTCCGTCGGGTAGCGAAATGACCTCAGCAAGCTGTGCGCGAGTTCCGCTTCTTGCCCACTGGAGGGGTGTCCCAAGGGGACTGTCCATCTGCATTCCCTGGTCCGTGGAAGGTGAGAAGCTCGCCTTCACAGCGCCCTCCTTTGAGGCGATGGAAAGGGAGATATCGCGAACGGCGTACTGCCCGATCATTTCAGGAATGCTCGAAATGATCGTCAGTTGTATGCGCTTTGATCGGGCCGGTGCAGTGAGCTTTGCTGAGCGGACCGAGAAAGTTGAGTTTGCAATTTGCCCCATCCATCCTTCGCTTTCTCCTTTCGCGTTGAGGTCCTCGGTTCCGATAATCGCGTCGCCCTCATCAAGAAAACGCACGGTGAGTTGGGCGTGTGCTCTCAAGTCCTGCCATTTCGTGTCATAGCCCGCGAGGAAGTACTGGAGTTTTGCTGAAGAAAAATTTTCCGGTGATCGGTCTTGGAAGCGCACCCGGATTGAATGCACAGACTGTAGTTGCAGCGGACTCGGATGCTTCAGGGCTGCCGGATTCCACAATTGATCGGCAAGCGGGTTATCGTTTACTTCAACCGAGAGAACCTTAATAGCGATCGGCGTAATATCGTAAATTCGATCAATCTGAGCGGTTTGCGCTTGCAGGCCGTGGCGGAGGATAAGTAGCAATACAATGACGCCAGCGCTGTGGAGGTGTTTGGAGAAGCGCGATGGCATATGCTGGGGAGGGGCACGCTGGAAGGGTGGGGGCACTTGTGAGACGAATATCTTTTGGGGACAGTGCCTTTACAAGCCACGTTCAGATTCAGACGAGTCTCAACTAAGATGTCTTGTCGGTCAAACAACCGACATCTCAGCTGGTGCCAAGTGATGTACGATGACCGGATGGTCCCTCCCACAGATGCCCGTTTTGCTCGCCTTATGGCATTTATGTCTTTTTTGGCTGCGTTCTTTAGCGAAGCGGGCCATATGCAGCCAGACTATTGGGGCGAGCCTTACACCAACAAAGCGGAGGTTCTTTCTGGATCCTTGAAATGGACGGTGAAGCTCACTCCGCCCTCAGGGTTGATCAATTCGCGCACGGTCCGCGGGGAGGACCTGCAAGCAAACCCGCATTACCAAATATCCGGCGGCAAAAATGGAATCGCACCCGTAAGCATATAAAACTCTCAGATACCCCTGATCCCGACAATGAACTCCCTGCTCACCTCCATTCACGGCATAACCTTCGCAACGATTTTTGCATTCAGCGTTGCGACCGTGTGCGCCTCCAGTGCATCAAAGCCAAACTCCAAGCCCAACATCATTGTGATCCTCTCCGATGACCTTGGCTATGGAGAGCTCGGTTGTTATGGTGGCAAAGACGCTCCGACGCCAAATCTTGATGCGATGGCAAAGGCCGGCGTCCGTTTCACTTCTGGTTACGTGACCTGTCCAGTCTGTAGCCCGACGCGCGCCGGGCTGCTAACCGGCAAATATCAGCAGCGATTCGGACATGAGAACAACATCGGCCAGAGCTGGGAGGTCGAGCATCCGGAATTGATGGGGTTGCCCGTCGAGGAGAAGACGATCGCTGACCGGCTGAAAGCTGCCGGCTACCGCACTTCCTGCATCGGCAAATGGCACCTTGGGGCGCACGAAAACTTTCACCCCCAGCAGCGCGGCTTCGACGAGTTCTTTGGATTTCTCGAAGGCGGCCGGGCCTATCTGCCCGATGACCATCCAGGAAACTTCTATTTCAAATCTAGCCCTCCATTCGCCCCCGTACATTTCAAGGAGGCCGGAAAGGCGCCGCTTCTGCGTGGACACGAGGTCGTGGAGGAGCAGGAATATCTCACGGACGCTTTCACGCGCGAGGCTCTTCGGTTTATGGATGCCGACGACACAAAGCCATTTTTTCTTTATCTGGCCTACAATGCCGTCCACACCCCGGTCACACCCTGTGCGAGGTGGGAGGCTCGTCTTGGCCACATTGAAAATCCAGTGCGAAGAGCTATCGCGTCAATGATGACGGCTATGGACGAAAACATCGGCAAACTGCGTGATCATCTGCGTGAGCGTGGTGCCGCGGAAAACACGCTAGTCATTTTTCTCTCCGACAACGGAGGGAGTCCCGGAGGCAACCATACTTTGGTTGACCCAAACTGCGCAAACTACTCGCTCAACACCCCGTTTCGGGGTTTTAAAGGCGAATGCTGGGAGGGCGGCATCCGTGTTCCTTACTTGATCGAGTGGCCAGCAAAAATCAAAGGCGGTGCAACTTTTAGCGAACCTGTGACCTCAATGGACATCGTCCCGACTGCGTTGTCAGCTGCCGAAGCGCCCGCTGCAGAGCAAACAGACGGAGTTGACCTGCTTCCGTTTATAAACCGAATGCGCAATGGCGCTCCGCATGAAAAACTCTTCTGGCGTTTTCATGTTTACAAAGCAGTCCGCAAAGGCGCGATGAAGCTTGTAAGACAGCGCAATGAAGCGGACCAATTGTTTGATCTCGCCTCGGATATTACCGAATCAAAAGATCTCTCGGCTGAAAAGCCCGAGTTGCTTGCTGAGTTGCAAGCCGACCTCGGAGTTTGGGAGAGCAAAATGAATCCGCCGCGCTGGAACCAGATACGCCCCCTGCGCCCCGACGGCCGTCCCTTGTTCGGAAGTTTACTGCCAAATGGCAACATGGAGGATGCGCAGCCCGGTGGAAAATGGCCCGCATCTTGGTACCGGAGCAAACATTGCGTGCAGTGGTCTAAAACAAAATCAGTTGGAGCGGGCCACTCGCTTTGCATCGAGGATGATCCTCAGGGTGCAGGTGAATCCGGCCAGTGGCGCAGCCAAGCGTTGAAGGTGGAGCCGGGGTCGACTTACACCCTTAGCTGGAGCTGGCACTACAACAAGGCAAGCGAGATCGACGCCTGCATGAGGTTTTTTGATCTGACGGGAAGGTTCATCGAGCAGAAAGCCGTGAAAGCCGCGGGGAATAACAATGGATTCGAGCCGCAAACTCAGGTCGCGCTGGCGCCTCCCAACGCATCAACGGTAGACGTAGTGTTCACACGCGCAGCCAACGGTTCAGGGAGCGTCTGGATTGATGATGTCGTGCTTACAGACCAACGTCCGGAGTAATTCGATGGCGATGCGTGTCACAAATGCGGGTTGGGTGCGTCGCTTCAACATGAGCTTTTTCTTTGGCGAGCAGTACCTGATTAAATGCAAATTTCAGCCTCGCAGCAACTCTGCTTGCCCTTGCCACCCAACCCCGATCGCTAGACGGACTCGGGAGCGTCGGGTTCGGTAGACGCTTCCGAAATTTCCTCCATTGCACCTTCGGTAGCATCTTCCGGGGCGACCGCCGGGTGATCTGGGAGCTCGTGATGAGAAGGCTCGCCGGTTGAGTCAGATTCAAACTCAGCGAATTCCGCGTTGGTTGGCTCGCCTTCTTCGATTGAGGGACCTTGGGCTGACTCATTATTTTCCGGAGTGGTATCGCCGGTGTTCTCCTGTGGCCCGCCTGGTGTTGCGGGAGTTTCGAGCTCGCTTGATTGCGCATCGGCCGGCGGGTGCTCTGGGTTTGCTGAATCCTGCGAGGCGGTTGATGCCTCTGCCTCTGCCTCTACCGCTTCCTCTACCGCTTCCTCTACCGCTTCCGCTTCCTCTACCGCTTCCGCTTCCGCTTCCGCTGCGGGTGCAGTAGCAGGGGCGGCCAGCAAATCTGCCACCTCGGACTGCACTTCAGCCACCTGGCTGAGCTTCAATCCCGGATCTGGAATCACAAAGACTTCGCCGCTTTTGCCGTGCTGGTAGATGCGGGTGAGGGAGCCGTCTTCGTTTTTGCGCACCTCCAGTTCCTTTAACTGACGCTTACGCTCAAGCATCAACGCGAGGATATAGCGGACGTTGGCGAGGCCTGGGTTCGGATCTGCCATGTATTTTCGCAGAAGATCTTCGGCGGTCTGTTTACCCAGGGCTTCGGGAGCCTTTGGCGGAGCCGGTTCGAATTTCGAGCGCCAGTGCGAGAAAGGTTGTGGCGCATCAGGAGCGCGTTGTTTGAAGGCTTCCTCGCTTAAATCCTCGCGGCGCAGGACGGTTTTGTCATCAAACAAAAGGGTGTGAAAATACTGTCCCGCTTCAAAGGGGATTCCGGTGACGCTACATGCGACACCCCGGGATTGAATACTCCAGTCCTGATTCATCGTTTACTTGTAAAAATAGTGGAAAGCTCTCTGTTGCCTGATCTGAGCCAAAGAAGAAAGAGGCCCAGCAGAAGGAAGCTGAGCTGCGGGCCCCATGCCGCTGCCTCGGGAGAAACCCGTGCGCCCCGGCCGAGAGCGAGCAGTAGGTTGCGGGTCACCAGCAGCAGGAAGTACAGGAAGATGGCCGTGGCGATGCCCTGCATGATTCCGCGGCGCGAATACACGATGGAAAGCGGGCCCGCAAAAATGCTCACAATCAAACAAGTCAGCGGCAGCGCCAGCCGATCGTTTAATGCGGTTTGGAAGGGCGCGAGCCGCCGTGAAGAAAAGTCAGCATTTTTGTCCAGATACTCTTGAAGCTCGGGAACAGTGAGTTGATTCGGATCCAGCCGTGAGGAGGCGATGCGCCACGGTGTTTCGGGCCAGTTTTCCATGATGCGCTGGCCCTGCTCTTCAAAGTTGTCCATTTTCACAACCTCGCCCTGAGCGTTCAGATCGACGATGAGACCGCGCTGCAAAATCCACTGTTGTTTAACCAGGTCGTGCGTGGCTTTGGCGGCGTAACATTTGCGAGTCGGGTTCCCCTCGGCATCTTGCTCGATGATTTGTACGCCCTCCATCACGGGGCTGCTGAGCTTGAGCTTGCGAACAAACCAGGTGCGGTTACTGATGCGGTCCTTAAACAGGTGCCCCTTGACTTCGTCGCTGGCGGGCGCGCCCTTTGCTTTGCGAATATCATCCATGGCCACGCGCTTGAGCGCTTCTGCCTGCGGCGCCATTTCGTAGTTTAGCCAAAGACACAGCCCCGAGAACATTGCGGATGTTACGATGAGCGGCGATAGGATCCGAGTGAGGCTGCGTCCGGAAAACAGCATGGCGGTCACCTCGTTGGATCGGGACATCCGGCTCATGCTAAAAAGGAGCGCCAATAGCACGGCGATTGGCAGTACAATGAGGATCACCTGAGGTAACTGGCAGCTGTAGTATTCCACCACCTGCTCGGCGGAGGCTCCCGCCGAGATGAAATCCGCGCCATGGCCGCTTAGGTCGAAAATCAGCCAGATCCCGACAAACGCCCCGCAGCATAGAACCAAGGGTTCTAGAAAACTGCGGAAGACATAGCGGTCGAGTAAACTCATTGGGGCGGGGTCAGAATCTGCGGTACTCAGTCCATGGACGAGCACCCTTTCTTATATTACGCTGCTACTCCCCCAGATTTCCAACTCTCAATCCGCCTCAATGATCTCTCTGAACGACCAAATCGGCCCCGGCTTCTCCGGACGGGTGCGTGAGTTTTTCGGCTCGTCGGGTGAATTGAGCAAGGTGCGCAATTTTGAGCTGCGTGAGGAACAGCAGCGTATGGCCGAGGCGGTGGCGGGGGCGCTTGAGAGCCAGAAGCATCTGGTGGTGGAGGCGGGCACGGGCGTTGGTAAATCCCTGGCTTACCTTGTGCCGGCAGTTCAGTGGGCGGTTGAGAACAAGCGCAAGGCGGTGATTTCAACCTACACCATCAACCTTCAGGAGCAGTTGATGTACAAGGATTTGCCGATTCTGCAGAAAATCCTGCCGGTGGAGTTTGATGCGATCCTTTGGAAGGGGCGTGGAAACTTCCTTTGCCCCATGCGCTTGCAGCGGGCTATCGCGCATGCCGACGGTTTGTTCACCTCGCCCGAGCGAGCCGAGTTGGAGCGGCTAAGGATCTGGGCTGAGCGCACGGAGAACGGGTCCCTATCGGACTTGCCGCTTGAACCGGACCAGCGGGTTTGGTCTGAGGTCTGCTCGGAGGCGCACATTTGCACTACCAAGACGTGTGGGAACAACCCGCGCTGCTTCTACCAGCAGGCGCGCAAGCGGCTGGCCTCCGCTGACGTTGTGGTCATGAATCACACGCTCTTTTTCCTCAATATGACCGGCCAGGGCGAGCCCGAGGCCGACTCGTCTGGGTATCTTTTCGGGAACGATTTTGTCGTGTTTGATGAGGCGCACACAGTGGAAAGCATCGCCGCCCGGCAGATAGGCATCGGATTGTCGCAGTACGGGCTGAGGCAATCCCTCCAGCGGCTGTACAATCCGAAGACCAAGAAGGGCGTGTTCCAGGTGCTGCGCCAGCCGGATGCAGTGCGCGAGGTTGGCTCGCTTTTGGATAGGGTCGACGCGTTTTTTCAAAAAGTCGGGGAGAAAGGTGAGTTTACCGAGCGCAAAAGGGAAGTGCGGGTCAGGCACCCTGATTTTGTGGAGGACACGCTTACTGGACCGTTGATGGATCTGCAGGGGCGCATCGTGAAGTTATTGCGAGAGCAGGAGGATGAAATGCTCAAGGGCGAGCTGCAGGATCTTGGGCGGAGGGTGCGTGACGCGCGCGCGGCGGTGGGAAGCTTTTTGAAGCTGGAGGCGGATGATCATGTTTATTGGATCGAGCAGAGCGGCCGTTCGCAGCAGTACCACTCGTTGCACGCGGCGCCGGTGGATGTCGCTCCGTATTTGAAGTCGCTGTTATTTGGCGAAGGACGGACCTGCATCATGACGAGCGCCACGCTTTCAACGGGCGCCGAGTCGATGGAATACTTCAGGAACCGCGTCGGGGCCCAGCATGTGCACGCGTTGCAGATCGGGAGCCCCTTTGATTACGAGAAGCAGATGAAGCTTTTCGTGGTGCGGAAGGTGCCGGATCCGCGCGATGGAGCCGCGTACGAGAAAGCTTTGGCGCACTGGATCGAGCACTTTGTAGCGCAGACCGAGGGGCGCGCGTTTGTGTTGTTTACAAGCTATAAAACCATGCAGGCAGTCGCTGCGGAGGTTCGCGAGCGCTTGGATGAGCTGGATTACACGCTTTTGATCCAGGGTGAAGGCATGCCGAGGCATCAGTTGGTGGCGGAGTTTAAGAAGGACCGCCGGCATGTGCTCTTTGGAACGGAGAGTTTTTGGAGCGGTGTGGATGTGCCAGGCGAGGCACTCAGCAATGTGATCATCACGCGACTGCCTTTTGCGGTGCCGGACCATCCCTTGATCGAGGCGCGCCTGCAGCAGATCGAGGCGGAGGGCGGGGACCCGTTTTCGAGCTACTCGCTACCTGAAGCCATTCTTAAATTGCGACAGGGCGTGGGGAGGCTCATCCGCACTCGCACAGACAAGGGCATTGTTGTGATTTTGGATCCGCGTGTGCTTCAGAAAAATTACGGGAAAGCGTTTCTTAACGCGCTGCCACCTTGCCCAATCGAAGTGGTTTGAGCCTCAAGCCTGCTGTCCAAATCGGGCTCTTGAGTATTGCTGCGAGTATTTCGCGTAAAGTCTGACACGCGACTGCGAGGGAATAAACAAAAGAGGAACTTACCGATTTGGCTTGCCCTGCAGTCCTTGGGCGAGTGGGGATTTGGGTGCAATATCTGCCGCGACATCCGATTGCGGATTTCGGAGATCTGCAGCTGAACTCCCAAAAGCGGGATTGTCGATTTCTGTCAGTAGCGTGCGCAGTGCCAGCGATTTCCCAAGCGGAGTGGCGATGCGAAGCTCTCCCTCGGTAGTGATGTTCAGTGTGCAGTTGTTCATGCTTGGCCGTCCCGCGAGGAGCACACGCTTGAGACTCCATGTACCGTCCGGACGTGTCTGTACTTCGCCTGCAATGAGCCGCGGAACCGAGTCGCCCGGTGCGTAAATACTGAGGTGATGGATCTCGAGGCGCTTGACTTTGGCGAGTGTACAGAGTTTTGCGGGAATGCTGGGCAGCGGTTGGAGGTTCAGGCGTTCGAAACGCACACTCACTCCCTCGGCGATGATTCCTGAGAACCAATCGAGGCGCATGATTTCGGAGAAGCTCTTCTTGCGGGTATCCTTTGCGATGCGCTCGACTGTCACCTCACCAACTGGGGACGGTTCCCCATTTGAGGTGAGAGGAAAGCGGAGGTTTTTGGCGATGGTCGCCTCAGGGGCGGGTTTCTGCACTGCCGCCGGGGCGGCAATGGCACCCGCCGGGGCGGCAATGGCACCAAGCGCCGGAAGGAAGACCGTCACTGCCCAGACGAAGACGTATCCCATGCAGCCGAGGAACAACGGGTGCCGCCCGAGTCCGCGCGAGAGACCGTGGGCGGATCGGAAGTGAGGGGTGACGCGGGTGGGCAGATCCACGCCAGGGACTCTAGTTCTATGCAAACTCCCACGGCAAGCAGGCTTTCAGCGCTCTTCAAGATGCACGGTCACCTGCATTTCGCGTTCTGGAGCTCCCCAGAAGCTTCCTTTTACGGGCGGGACGTCGTGGTAGTCGCGGCCTGCGGCAAGAACGACGTAATTCTCGTGGGTGAGGCAGTTGTTAGTGGGATCCATGCCGTGCCACCCAACGCCAGGTAGCCACACTTCCACCCAAGCATGTGAGGCGTGCGCTCCACGGACTTCCGTCCTTTTGGCGTCGAACAAGTAGCCGCTAACGTAGCGTGCCGGCAGTTGGACACTCCGGCACATCGCCAGCATCAGGTGCGCGAAATCCTGGCACACTCCTTGTGGATTTTGAGCGAAAGCCGTCGAGGTCGTGTGCACGTCGGTGACTCCGGGAACGTACCGGCAGGTTTTGTAGACGTATTCCATGATGCCCTTGGCCATCCCGAACACATCGGAGTGTTCGGCGCGAACGTCGACCGCAGTGCGCCAGATCTCGGGCGGTATTTGTACGATATTAGTAGGTGTCAAAAACGGCTCAATCATCTCCATCGCGCTCGCGTCTGAAAGCGCAGAGAGCGGCACCTTTGGGGGAAGGCCGTCTCCGTACCGGTCCCAGGTGGTGATGTTACAGGTCGCGTCGATTGTGAGCGAGGAGTGCAGTTCTTCCACCTCGAAATACGTCACATGGTTGCCGTGAAAATCCGTGAATTTTCGAAGGCGCGTCGAGGGCAGCACGCGGAGCATGAAGAATTGAGGCTCCTGCCAAGGGCTGTTTTTAGGGGTTAACCGCAGTTCATTTGCGTTGCGCTGGACTGGAGTGGGGTAGAGGTAGCGGGTCGAGTGGGTGATCTTAAGCTTCATATGCCTCCTGCGACGGAAAGCGGGGCAGAATGAACGTGCGAAGCCCGTGGAGGGGTGCTGTGGTGTTCAAGGAAGCCGAGACGAGTCGGGGTGATTGGCGGCTGTTGCTGTTGTTGCTGCTGTTGTTTTTGAAGGTGGAATTCAAACGGGTCGAAGACCAGTGGCCTTGAGATGCCCGAAACCTGTTGGGGTAGCTTTACATAGGTTTCAAAAATGGCCTGCCCGAGGTTGTTGAGCGATACCTGAAGCTCATCGATGTACGCGTGAACGCCCTTACTGAGGACATCGGTCGTTCCCGAAAAGTTCAGCTGTGCGAGAAGGGCGCCGGCGAGCTTTTCACACTCGTTGGAATACTGGCCGGTCGGGTGTCCCGAGATGTTGTGCAGCATCTCGTCCACCATCCTGACTGAGAACCGGACCGAGCGTGGAAAGTCCGTCGAAAACACCAGCAAATCGAGCACCCGCTCCAGACTTACCTCGGTCCCGTTCGACTTGCGGTAGGGTGCGTGAGCGGAGCACGCGCGCAAAATCGTACCCCATTGGAGAACCTCTGCGGTCGGGTCCAGACCTTCCGGCGTCTGTGTTTTGATGTCCACGAAGCGACTGGTTTTGTCGGCCCGTTCAAGGAAACGTCCAAGTTGCAGGAAGTTCCAGCCCTCGCTTCTTGGCAGCGTCGCGGAGGTGATCCCGTCAAATTGCAGCGATGACTGGATGATGCGCTCAAAGAAAACTTGGGGCGAGTTGTTCAGCAACGCCGCGCCGTTTTGGGAGCTGATTTGAAGGTACAGCTCGTTTAGCTCTGTCCACATTTCGTCCGAAATCTGATCGCGCACCGTGCGTGCGTTTTCCCGGGCTTCCTGAACACACGAAATGATCGAGTCCGGATTGC
Organism: Akkermansia muciniphila; assembly: GCA_945906945.1. Taxonomy (GTDB): domain Bacteria; phylum Verrucomicrobiota; class Verrucomicrobiia; order Chthoniobacterales; family Chthoniobacteraceae; genus Chth-196. The sequence goes on along the minus strand of CAMDSZ010000054.1, from coordinate 5,639 downwards.
GGGTGTCGAGCGTGAGGAAAAAGCTGCTGTCTCCGGGCTGAGGGTTTGGATAAAGCAGGCGGAAAGCACCCTCCATGGCCGTCGCTGAGAGCACGGGGGCCCAGTACTGGTCCGGGTTTTGCGCCCCGAGCGCGGCGCCGTCGAGCAGGAGTTCGACGCTTACCTGCATGAGCCTGGCTAGGTTTTCTGCCCGTTCAATGTAACGAGACATCCAATAGAGGTGGTCGGCAACACGTGAAAGCATAGGGAGTGGTTGGTTGGAAGGTTAGGAAGCCAGCACCCACGTGTCCTTGCTGCCACCACCCTGAGATGAGTTGACTACAAGCGAGCCGCGTTTGAGCGCAACACGCGTCAGTCCGCCGGGGAGCACTTTGATGGTTTCCCCGCACAGAATGAAGGGCCGCAGATCCACGTGCCGCCCCTCGAGGGCTCCGTCCACAAGGGTCGGATGCTGCGAGAAGTAGACGACCGGCTGCGCGATGTAGTTGCGCGGTGAGGCTTCAATTTTGGCTCGGAATTCAGCGATCTCCTCTTTCGAAGCGCGGGGGCCGATTAGCATTCCGTATCCGCCGCTTTCGTTTGCGGCCTTGACCACCAGTTCGGGAAGATGCTCGAGGATGTACTTTTTGTCGTCTGCCCTCCATGCGAGGTAGGTCGGGACCTGCTTCAGGATCGGCTCCTGTCCGAGGTAATAATCGATCATATCCGGCACGTACGCGTAGGTGACCTTGTCGTCCGCGACTCCTGTTCCGATGGCATTCGCAAGTACTACGTTGCCTCTTCGGACCGCATCCACGAGTCCGGAAACACCCAGCATCGAATCCTTGCGGAAGACGGTTGGGTCGAGGAAGTCATCGTCAATGCGCCGGTAGATCACGTCCACTTGCTGGAGTCCGCGGGTGGTGCGCATGTAAACAAAGCCATCAAGCACAAGCAGATCACGGCCTTCGACAATCTCGATTCCCATCTCGCGGGCGAGGAACGAGTGTTCGAAATAGGCGCTATTGAAAACCCCGGGCGTGAGCAAAACGCAGTTTGGATGCGCAGTCTGGCGCGGCGCAATGAAGCGCAGCGTCGAGAGCAGGTCCGCCGGGTACGTGTCCACCGAGCGCACCCCGGCTCGGCCGAAGAGTTGCGGCATCACGCGTTTCATGGCCGCACGGTTTTCGAGCACGTACGAGACTCCTGAGGGACAACGCCCGTTGTCCTCGAGCACAAGGTAGCTGCCGTCGCGGTCGCGGATTAGATCCGTGCCGCAGACGTGAATATAAGTGTCCCTTGGAACGGAGGTTCCCACGAATTCTGGCCTGAAGTGCGCTGCCCCGTGGATGACTTCCGCCGGAATCACCCCGTCCTTGAGGATCTTCTGCTCGTGATAGATGTCGTACAGAAAGAGGTTCAGTGCGGTGATGCGCTGCACCAACCCCGCTTCCACGACTTCCCACTCCTGCGCAGGGATGACCCGCGGAATCGGGTCGAACGGGAAGACGCGTTCCGTGCCCTGCTTGTCCCCGTACACCGTGAAGGTGACTCCCTGTTTCAGAAACAGGAGCTCCAGGCTTTTAACCTTCTGATCCAACTCCTCGGCGGGAATGTCCTGGAAGAAGTTAGCGACGGTTTCGTAGTACGGACGAACTTTCCCGTGCGGGTCCATGAGTTCGTCGAACAGATCGGCGGTTTGATAGGAATTGAGGAGCACGCTCCCACCTAGAGCAGGTGTCTTGCCAAGCTGGACTCACATCTCATTTTCAGACACTTGCAAAAAAGCGTGCGCAATTCCGAGCAGTCGCGCTGATCCGATGTGGTAAAAATTCGCCAGCGGTTGGCCCTGTTGAAGGTTTCCGTAAGGCGAAGATGCGGGGGCGTGGGTTGCTTGCTCACCGGTTGGCTCCTCGGCGGTTGGCTGCAAAGGGGCGTTCAGGGCGGGGCGCACAACTCTATTGGCGCGGCTTCAACTTACCCCTACAGTCCAAGGTCTTTTGCACCGGCTATGATGAACAGCGCCCAGATCCGACAGTCGTTTCTCGATTTTTTCCGCGAGAAACATCACACCCTTGTCCCGTCCTCCAGCTTGATGCCGGATTCCCCGAATCTGCTCTTTACCAACGCGGGGATGAACCAGTTTGTCCCGATCTTTCTCGGGCAGAAGAACGCGGACGTGTCGCGCTGGGCCGGGGCGGTGCCGGGTTCGGACACGCGGGCCGCGGACAAGCAGAAGTGCATCCGTGCCGGCGGCAAGCACAACGACCTCGAGGACGTGGGCTTGGACACCTACCATCACACTTTTTTCGAGATGCTCGGAAACTGGTCTTTCGGGGATTACTTTAAGAAGGAAGCCATCGAATGGGCGTGGGAGCTGGTGATCGGCCGCTGGAAATTCCCGCCGGAGCGGTTATACGCCACGATTTACCAGCCCGATCCCGCCCTGGGCGACCCCGCCTCGCGGGATCAGGAGGCTTGGGATCTGTGGGCCGCCCTTTTCCGGAGCGCGGACCTGGATCCGAACGTTCACATCGTCAACGGGAACAAGAAGGACAATTTTTGGATGATGGGCGACACGGGCCCCTGCGGGCCGTGCTCCGAACTGCATGTGGATCTTACGCCCCTCGGAGACACAAAGGGGTCGCTTGTGAACCTAGGCTCGGCGCAGTGCATCGAGATTTGGAATCTGGTGTTCATCCAGTTCAATGCGAATCCGGACGGTACGTTTTCGCCTTTGCCTGCGCAGCACATTGACACCGGGATGGGCTTTGAGCGCGTATGCTCGATCATTCAAGGAACCAAGGACTTCACCGAGTTCGCGAATGCGCGCGTCTCCAACTACGAGACGGACGTGTTCCGCCCGATTTTTGACGAGCTCGAAAAAATGAGTGGCAAGCGCTACGCGAGCACTCTTCCACGTGCGAATGCGCAGGGGCAGCTCGTGGCAGAGGGCGCGCAGGAGCAGGTCGACGTGGCGTTCCGAGTCATCGCTGATCACATCCGCACGCTTTCCTTCGCGATCGCCGACGGGATTCAGCCGGGCAACAACGACCGCAACTACGTACTCCGCCGGATTCTGCGCCGGGCTGTGCGGTACGGGCGCGTACTTGGATTCCGGGATCCGTTTTTCTACAAGCTCGTGGACGTGCTGGCGCGGCACATGGGGGATGTGTTTCCGGAAATCCGTACCCGGCAGAGCGTCGTTCAGGAGGTGCTGCGGCGCGAGGAGGAGGCGTTTAATAAAACGCTCGATCGCGGCGTTTCCCTTTTTGAGCACGAGGTCGAACAGCTGCGCAGCGCGGGACGGAGTGAGGTTTCGGGTGCGTTTGCATTTCAACTGTACGACACGTCGGGTTTTCCGCTGGACCTCACCGAGCTGATGGCGCGGGAGTTGGGGTTGAGCGTCGATACCGCGGGCTTTGAGCGTCTCATGGATGAGCAGCGCAAGCGCGCGCGTGCGGCGCAGAAAAAGCAGGTCATCGAGCTCTCGCAAATTGAGACGATGGAGCCCACGCATTTCGTTGGATACGACACGCCGCAGGCGCATGCGAAGGTGCTCGAAGTGGTGACGCTCAAGGATAAGACGGCGGTGGTGCTGGACACTTCGGCGGCCTATGCGGAGCTGGGCGGACAGGTGGGGGACACGGGAGAACTCAGCTCGGGCCCGAACATCTGGCGCATTTCCAACACCACGAAGAGCGGAGTCACATGGTTGCACTTCATCGAGTGCGGCCCCGACGATGCGGCTCCCGAAGTGGGTGCCCATGTGCAGATCACCGTCGACCTTGCGAGGCGGCGTGCGATTGAGAGGCATCACACGGTGACGCATCTCTTGCATTGGGCGTTGCACAGGGTGGTGTCCCGCGATGCGACTCAGAAGGGTTCGTTTGTGGGGCCTGAAAAATTGACGTTCGATTTTTCGAGCGCGGCACTCACGCCCGAGCAGGTGCAGGAAGTGGAGCGTTTGGTGAACGAAAAGATTGTGGAAAACGCACATGTGAGCTGGGTGGAAGTGCCCTATGCGGAGGTGAAGCCCCGGCAGGATATTCTCCAGTTTTTCGGCGACAAATACGGTGACTCCGTTCGTGTGGTGCAGGTGGGCGGTGAGCGCGGCGCGCTTAACGGCTACTCGATGGAGTTGTGCGGTGGGACGCATACGCGGAGTACGGGCGAGATCGGGTTGTTCCGCATCGTGGCGGAAAGTGCGATTGCAGCTGGGGTGCGCCGGATCGAGGCGGTTGCGGGCCTTGCGGCTTATCAACTCGCAAACAGCGAAGCCGCGCGTTTGAAGGCGCTGGCAGGAAAAGTGGGTACGCCGGTGGGTGAATTGGAGCGGAAGGTGGACGCATTGCTCGCCCAGAATCGGGATCTTGAAAAGGCGCTGCATTCGGCACACCAGCGTGAGGCGGCGCAGCGGGCTGCGCAGTTGCTTTCGGGTGCGGAAACTATCGCGGGCACGCCTGCAATTTTGGGCGTGTTGCAGGATTTGTCGGGAGACGATTTGCAGGCGATCGCCGAGGCGCTCAAGGGCAGGTTTGAGGGAGTGGTGTTTCTCGCAAGCACGCAGAACGGCCAGGTGTCGTTGGTGGCATCGAGCAGCGCGGCGTTTGCGGGTAAATTTGCGGCAGGAAAAATTATTCAGGCGATCGCTCCGACGCTGGGAGGCAAGGGTGGCGGGCGTCCCGACATGGCGCGCGGCGCGGGTAAAGACGCGGCGAAGATCAGCGACGCGCTGGCTCAGGTACGCCAACTGCTGCAGGGATGATGTGCGTGCTTCAGGAGTCGCGGGCGCTGGGAATTATTCGGCCGCTTCGCAGGGCTCGGAAGCCGCCTGTGTTATGAATCCGCTTGAAGAAAGATTGCAGTACAAGTTCCGCAATTCGCTTTTGCTTGCGGAGGCTTTGACGCATCCAAGCCTTGGCTACGAAACGCAGAGGCATCATTTCGACAACCAGCGCTTGGAGTTTCTCGGCGACGCAGTGCTGCAGTTGGTGTTCACCGAATATTTGTTCGATACGTACCCGGATCTGCCTGAGGGGCAGCTCACCAAGCTGCGGGCGCGGTTGGTGTCGCGCGAGGGGCTGCGGCTGAGCGCGGATGCGCTGGACTTGGGGCGTTACCTCATGATGGGGCGCGGCGAGGAAGCGACTGGCGGCCGGACGCGCTCTTCGGCGCTGGCGGATGCCTACGAGGCGTTGATCGGCGCGCTGTATCTGGATTCGGATTACGTCACGGTGCGGCGGGTCGTTCTGGCCGAAGCGCGCGAGCACTTGGAAAATTTGGATCTGGAGGATCCAAGCGCCAATCCGAAAGGTCGGCTTCAGGAGTTATTGCAGGCGATCGCGCCGCAGAGTCCGGCGTACGAGGTGGTGGACCAATCCGGGCCGGAGCATTTGAAGCAGTTTATCTCGCGGATTGTCTGGCTGGGGAAGGAGTTGGGACGGGGGGAGGGGCGCAGTAAGAAGGAGGCCGAGGTGCAGGCGGCGCGCAAGGCGCTGGAGCTGAAGATCTGGGAGACGACCGAGGGATAGGCGGGCTGGGGCCTGGGCTGGAGGGATGGGCTGGAGGGATGGGCTGGAGGGATGGGCTGCGCGCAGGTGCTAGTAGGCAGTACAGCGAACACTGTCGGATTGGTTAATCGCCCGTGGAATTGTTGG
>CAMDSZ010000053.1 GCA_945906945.1 Akkermansia muciniphila | reverse complement strand
GCTGTTTTTCGGCCCACTCCGGCGAGCTGTGTGAGCTCCTCCAAGGATCGCGGAACCTCGCCTCCATGGCGGGTCACAAGCGCGCTTGCGCAGGACTTGAGGTTCTTCGCTTTCGCCCTGTAAAATCCCGTCGAGCGGATGATGGACTCGAGCTCCGCGACTGGGATCTCCACGTAGTCCCGGGCGGTTTTACAGCGATCGAAAAGGACCTTTGTGACCTGATTCACGCGCACATCCGTGCATTGGGCGGAAAGAATCGTCGCCATCAGAAGCTCCAGGGGGGACTGGAAGTTCAACTCGCAGTGTGCGTCGGGATAGGTGCGCTCAAGAACTTCGAGAATGGCGGAAATGCGGGCGCTTTTAGGGATGGATGGCACGGTCGCAGCATGCATGGTACCCGGGAGTTGGCAAAGCGCAGGCTATGGGGTGTGCTTCGGGTTTTCTCTGTTGGAAGGTAAATTTATAAAAAACCGGCTCCATTTCGCCGGCTTCGTGGATCATAGTTTCCACTACATTTATGGATATCACTCGCACAGCGTTTGGCACATGGAACGGCGGCCGGTTTATGCATTTTGGTGAACCAATCAGCGATGAACGTTTCGTGAAGGCTGTTCAGCTCTCCCACCAGACAGGGATTAGAACGTTCATGACTTCGGATGTGTACGGCAACGGAGCCGCGGATTCTCTGCTAGCAACCGCGCTGCGAGGCATCGATCGAGATTCTTACGCATTGGTTGGAATGATCGGGCACGATTTTTACAAGGGGGAGCGGTTGGGAGCAAAAGGGTTTCCCCGCTTTACAAACGAGTCGCTGCGCGGACCTCGCGAGTACGCTGACTATATCCAGATGGCGACGGAAAAGGAGCTGGAGCGCTGCGGTGTTGATTCATTCGACTGCCTGATGCTGCACAATCCGGACTACATCGGATACAGCTCGGACGCGGTTTGGAACGGAATGCAGCGGGTGAAGGAGCAGAAGTTGGCGCGCAACATCGGGGTTGCCCCGGGGCCCGCGAATGGCTTCACGCTGGACTTGCTGCTCTGCTTTGAGCGGTTCGGAGCGCTGCTGGACTACGCGATGGTGATTCTAAATCCTCTCGAGCCTTGGCCTGGCAGTCTTTGCTTGGAGGCCGCGAAGCGTTTTGATGTGAAACTCATGACTCGTGTGGTTGATCACGGCGGACTCTTTCACGATGACGTGAAGAGCGGACATGAGTTTGCGAAACACGATCATCGGAGCTATCGGCCTGCGGGATGGGTGGAAGCAGGAAACGTGAAGATTGATCAAATGCGGCACGTCGCCGAGCGGCACGGGCTCAGCCTGCTTCAACTGGCATGCGTCTGGAATCTGTCGCAGACGCCTGTGAGGTGCGCCATTCCAACGCTGATCCAGGAAATAGGTGAGGGCACACGATTGATTGAGGATAAAATTCGAGATCTCGCGGGCGTTCCTGCAACGGTTCTGAGCGCCGAGGAGGTGGAGGAAATCGCGCTGATCGGAAACAACAAGGGCTGCATGAATCTTAAGGGTGGGAATCCCGAGTATTCGGGCGAGTCTCTTCCGGATATGTGGGAGATTAATGCCGACCTGCTGCAAGTTGCAGCGAGATGGAATTTGGATCCGCAGCGCGATTTGCGCTACTCTCACTCGAGCGCCGCCTGAGGTCGCAGATAAACCGTGATGCCTTGTCTTGCACGGGCTGCGTGGAGTCCACTCGCTAGGCTGCACTCTTGGCGCAGGGGGTGCCGGGCGTGCAGGTATCGTGAGGTGAAGCGGGTTGATTGGATCGACCTACTCAGATTTGGGAGCCTCGCTCACGGTCGCATTGATAAACAGGTTTGGCCCCGCCTTGATGTACCAAGACGGACCGCCGGATCCTTCCAGTTGTGTGGCCCGCTCCGCTGGGAGGTATAAGCCATACTTGCCATTGTCAGTCCGAGCGACACGACGCATCTTCGAGTCGCGGAGTGCGTCAGGGGTGGCGCTCAGGACGAGCTTCCTCTTCTCGAACTGAATAACCTCCTCTGCGTTTTCAGACTGAGGGTATGTGGCGCGGTCTCCCACCGCGGTGGGTTGGCCGAGTGTTTCAAGAGTCGACCGGTTTGTATCATTCCTGCAGGTAAACGCTGCAGATGTTCCAAGGCATAAAATGAGCGCAGCCATCCAGAGGATTGCCGACCGAGACAAGGATCGACTTGCCTCGGGAGGGTGATGGGGTGAGGGGATTGCTTTTTCGGGAGTCTCACTCATGCATTCTGAATTCGGAAGACCTGCTGTGGTGGGTTGTTAGTCTTCGCTCGAGCCAAGCTTGGATAGGATCGAAAGGTCTTCGAGAGTGGTGGTGTCGCCCGTGATGGCGCCTCCGCTCGCAACCTGTTTCAGCAGGCGCCGCATGATTTTGCCCGAGCGTGTCTTTGGGAGCGCTTCTGCAAAACGGATGTCGTCGGGAGTGGCAACCGGACCGATCACATGGCGCACATGCTTCTTGAGGTCATCGCGAAGTTGATCGGTCGCAGTCACGTCCTCTTTGAGCGTCACAAAGCAAACGACTGCCTGTCCCTTGAGTTCGTCGGGGCGGCCGACGACAGCGGCTTCTGCAACCACCGGGTGAGATACAAGTGCGCTTTCGACTTCGCTGGTGCCGATGCGATGTCCCGCCACGTTCAAGACATCGTCGATGCGTCCCACAATCCAGAAGTAGCCGTCCTTGTCGCGACGCGCGCCGTCCCCTGCGAGATATACTCCCTTGAATTCGCTCCAGTAAGCCTCTTTGTACCGAGCCGTGTCGCCGTGGATGTTTCGGAGCATTGACGGCCAGGGCTTGCGGATCACAAGCTTGCCTCCGACGTTTGGCCCGACTTCCTTGCCGTTGTCGTCAACGATTGCGGCATCGACCCCGAAAAACGGAAGCGTCGCGGATCCGGGTTTGGTTGGAATCGCACCGGGTAGCGGTGAAATCATGATGCCGCCAGTTTCCGTCTGCCACCATGTATCGACAATCGGACAACGGCCGCCTCCGATCGTGTTGTGGTACCACATCCACGCCTCGGGATTGATGGGTTCCCCAACGGATCCGAGCAACCTCAGGCTGGATAAGTCATGCTTAGTCACCCAGTGGTCTCCCCACTTGATGAAGGACCGGATGGCAGTTGGTGCGGTGTAGAAGATCGTTACGCGATATTCTTCGATGATTTTCCAGAAACGATCGTTCTCGGGGAAGTTTGGAGCCCCCTCGTACATGAGCGATGTGGCACCGTTTGCGAGCGGTCCATAGATCATGTAGCTGTGTCCGGTGACCCATCCGATATCGGCGGTGCACCAGTAAACGTCTTCATCACGAAGATCGAATATGTATTTGGAAGTCGTGTACGCGCCGACAAGGTAGCCGCCTGTGGAATGCAGAATGCCTTTTGGTTTTCCTGTTGAGCCTGAAGTGTAGAGAATGAAAAGCGGATGTTCGCTGTCTAGCGCCGCGGGCGGGCAATCCGCGTTCACCTTCGCGACCTCCTGATGCCACCAATAATCGCGCCCTTCGGTCATGCTGACGGGCTGGTTAGTGCGTTGGAAAACAATCACGCTACGGATGGTTTGAGCGTCGTCCTTGATCGCATCGTCCACGTTCTTCTTCAAGCCGACGACGCTCCCTCTGCGGTACCCTCCATCGGCTGTCACCACGACGACGGCTTGTGAATCTGATATGCGATCACGGATGGCCTCAGCGCTGAAACCGCCGAATACCACTGAATGTGTGGCGCCGATTCGAGCGCAGGCCAGCATTGCGATCGCAGCCTCGGGCACCATTGGCATGTAGATGATCACTCTATCGCCCTTTTTCACAGAGTGCTCTTTGAGCACGTTTGCGAACCGGCAAACCTCGCGGTGCAGTTGCTGATAGGTCAGCGTGCGCTTTTCACCAAGCTCCCCCTCCCAAAGAAGCGCTGCTTTGTTTTGCCGCGCGGTTCCCAAGTGACGATCAAGGCAGTTTTCTGAAACATTGATTTTGCCCTTAATGAACCATTTTGCGAAAGGAGCCTTCCATTCGAGCACTTTTTTCCACGGTTCCTGCCAGCACAGCTCCGCGGCTTCGCGTGCCCAGAATTTGTCTGGCCGTTTGATGGATTCCTCCCAGAGCTTCTTGTAAGCCGACATGCTCCCAATCCGTGCCTTTTTGGAGAATTGCTTTGAGGGTTTAAATACGCGCTTCTCGACAAGGTGGGACTCGATGTTTTTTGAGCTCATGGTGGGGTTTGAAAGGGGATGGGGATGGGAACTACTAAGCCCGGTGCTGGTGCGCCCGAGACTCAGAAGCCTTGATGATGGGGAAGATCCTGAGATTTGTCCAACCAGCTCTCCTCGCCTCCATTACCATCTGCCTTTAGGTGGCTTGCGGGCTCGGACGGGGGGGGGAGCAAGCGCACGCGCTGATCTCTCAAAGGCAGCCGGATGTTTAGTTCCAAGCCCTCACCGTCGTGCGACACGAGATCGATCTCGCCGCCATGCTCCCGCACGATACGGCGCACAATCAGCAAGCCAAGTCCCGATCCTCCCGCCTTGGTTGTAAAATACGGTTCAAAAATTTTGCTCATGTCTGCGGGGGAAATCCCGCCGCCCGTATCCGAGAACGTAATCCGGATGAAGTTATCGTGTAGCGTCGTCTCAATTTTCAAGACGCCTCCTGAGCGCATCGCTTGAAATGCATTTTTAATCACGTTGAAAAACGCCTGCTTGATTTGCGTACGGTCAACCTCTGCGAGCGGAAGATCGGCTCGCAAATCTTCTCTCACGGTAATGTCTCTGTCTTCAATCTCGGGTGCTAGGAAGCTGACGCTTTCCCGAACAAGGACGTTGATATTTTCAAGGCTTAGCTCGAGGTGCGCTGGGCGGATCGCTCCAAGAAATTGTTGTACAATCGTGTCAAGGCGCTGGATCTCGCCCTTCGCCACTTCAAGAGCGTTTTGCAACTCGTGACGCGATGATTCCGGGACTTTGCGAAGTTTGCGTTCTAATAGTTGGAGGTGGATGTGGAGGGAATTGAGTGGGTTTCCAATTTCATGCGCCACGCCGGCGGCGAGAAGCGTCAACGCCGACAGTCTCTCGCTGTGGATGGTCTCCTCGGTGGACTTCCTGTTTTCGGTGATGTCCCTCAGAATGACAGCAAATCCAACTGCCTCTTTGTTGAATGACTCGGTTCCTTTCCGAGTGGATTGTGGTTCCTCCAACTGCAGCGGCTCGATGTAGAAGTTCAGGTACCTGTGCTGCGGATAGAACACTTCCATATCGCGTGAAATGAGCGTGCCGGTGGCGAACATGGTTTCCCATTCGAGCCCCTTGATGCATTCCTTAAGCGGTTTTCCCATCGCCTGCTCCCTTGCGAGGCTGAAAAATTCGCACGCCGCCCGGTTGAGGTAGCTGACCCTACCCTTCAAATCCGTGACGATCACTCCCTCATGAATCGCGTTGAATATCGTTTCAAGAAAACCTTTTTCGTCCGCAAGTCGCAGGAGGTACGACTCAACTTCCTGCGGTTGCACCCTTGAGATGCGCTCGATCAGTTTGTCGAGAAAACCGGAGTTCATGGCGTGTAAGAAAAGCGGCTCAGCCCATTCTTGATGAGGCGATCAGAGAGGCTTGTGTTTGGAAAGAGGCGTCAACCAGCGGCGTCACCCAAAAAACAAAGCGCCCGGTTGTTTGCCGGGCGCTCAGATTAAATCGGTGGTTAGATCGTGTTACTTGCCGAGCGCGCTTTCGATCGCCGCGACGAGTTCCTGGGAATCAGGTTCGACTTTCGATTCATAGCGCTGGATCAGGGAGCCGTCTTTGCCGATGAGAAACTTGTTAAAGTTCCATTTGATCGGTCCAGGATGTCCTGCTGCGGATCCAGTGAGTGCTGCAAACAAAGGATGCGCTCCGCTTCCGTTGACGCTGATCTTGCTGAACATCGGAAAAGTCACATTGAACTTTGAGGTGCAGAACTTCAGGATTTCTTCGTCGGATCCCGGTTCTTGTCCGCCAAATTCGTTGGACGGGAAACCCGCGATCACCAGACCGCGATCCTTGTACTTTTTGTAGAGTGCCTCCAGTCCTTCGTATTGTCGGGTGTACCCGCATTTGCTGGCCACGTTCACGACCAAAATTACTTTGCCAGGGTGCGCACCAAGATTGGTTTGTTTGCCTGAGATATCGTTGACGGGGATGTTCAACAGGTCTGGTGCCGAGGCTGCTTGGAGACTTGTCATAAGAATTGAGAGAGCGAGGAGGAATGCGCGACGTTTCATAACCCTGATATCCTTAGGCCCGCTGAAACTCGCAGTCGAGTCAGGAAAGCGTAAAATTGTTCCCGCTTACTCGCTCCGAGCGGGAGTCTTCGGCTTCCGTTTCTCGGACGACTTCGCCACCGGAGAGGAGGTCTTAGTCCATTTCTTATCTCCGAGTTTGCGGGGTGCCCGGGCCGGCTGTGGACTCTGGGGGAAAGACGGTTTGCTCTCCCGCTTTTGCTCGTAATGCGCCCTCTCTTTTCGATGCCCTTCCGGTCTGGGGCCGTCAAAACGCCGCTCCGGGCGGCTGGCTGACGTCCGTTCGGACTGTCGTTCCGATTGCCGCTCGGGTCCACGTTCCGTTTGCCGGTAAGATCTACGGGCCCCGCCCGCGTCTCCCTCGCCGCGTGAGTACTTGCCTCCTTGGTCCAGCCGGGGTTGAGACTCCTGCGTTTCGGCTTTTGGCGCTGCGGACTTGCGGTGCGTGAGCATGTGTAACAGCGCTTCGATCGCCGCGTCCGTAGAGGGCGCTGCCGCAAGCAGTTTCTGAACGCTGCTTGGATTGGCGGAAAAAGTCCCGCTCTCCATCAGTGCAATCGCCGAGGCGATGAGCGCCTCCATTCGGTGTTTGGCCGCTTCCAGCGGGGTGGGTACCTTTTCGCGACGGATCCGGATCCGGGTCATCCGCTGGATTTTGTCGAGCAGCCAGAATTCGCGGGCCGTGATGAAGCTGATGGCTTTTCCGCTTCGGCCCGCGCGGCCAGTGCGGCCGATGCGGTGGACATAATCCTCGGCATCACGTGGGAGGTCGTAATTGATGACCGCTTCGACGTCATCCACGTCAATGCCTCGAGCCGCAACGTCCGTTGCGACGAGAAACTCTAGCTTGTGCTCGCGGAAGCGCCGCATCACGCGCTCGCGCATTGCCTGCGACATGTCGCCGTGCAGCCTATCTGCTTGGTATCCCTCCTGAATCAGATGTTCGGTGATTCCATCTACAGCGTTCTTGGTTGAACAAAAAATGATTCCGAAACGCATGCTCGTGGACTCCAGAACGCGGCAGAGGGCTCCGATCCGAGATCCGTGGGAGATTTCATAATAACATTGATCAATATCTGGTGCGGCCTCAGCACGGGTCTCGAGTCTCACCCATTGCGGGTTTTTGGTGTAGGACTTGATCAGGTGCTCTACGGACGACGGCATGGTTGCTGAGAAAAATGCGGTCTGACGTTCCTCCGGCGCCTGGCTGAGGATCGATGCCATATCGTCACGGAAACCCATGTCCAACATCCGGTCCGCCTCATCCAAAATGATCATGCGAACATGACTGAGTTTGAGGGATCCACGGTCCAAGTGATCCATAATACGCCCTGGGGTGCCCGCGATGATTTGTGCGCCTTCCTCGAGGCCGCGGTACTGTGCCCCGTAGGAGGACCCGCCATAGATCGCGAGCTCTGTGACCCCGCGTTTGAATGCGCTCAATTTCGCAACCTCGCCCGCCACCTGAACTGCCAGTTCTCGAGTCGGGCAAAGAATCAAAACCTGGGGCTTCTTTAGTTTCGGATCGACGGCCTCGACCGCGGGGATTGCGAAGGCTGCCGTCTTTCCGGATCCTGTTCGTGACAGACCGGCCACATCCTTACCTGACAAGAGGGCCGGAATTGTAGCAGCTTGAATGGCTGAGGGCTCTTGGAACCCCATCTGCTCCACGGCTTTGAGTATTTCTTCGGAGAGTCCGAGGGCGGAAAAGGGTGATGTGACCATCTGACGTTGTCTCACGGGACCGCATCTTAGGCCAGATTATTGCTCTTGCCCCGTTCTTCCCAGCCTCTCTGATTCCCCGTCTCCACTAATGCATTTGCACGGTGCAGGAGCCGATGCCACCGCGAAAGTAGTTGAATTGCACGTTTGGGTGCTCTGCTAGGAGCGACATCGGAACGGAGGAGTCCACAATCCGATTCGCAATCATAAATGCGGTGAGCCGCTGTCCAAACGGGTTGTCGTGGTTGCCTGCATGCCAGATTGATACTTTTTCAGCCATCCAAGTTTCGCGCGGTCCGACGGTCACAGCCTGGGTTGGTACAAGCGATACGTTTCCACCTCCCGAGGTGCGGGCGTTCTGCGCGATGGTCACCGGATGTAAGTCCACCACTCTCGTGGCAAGTGAGCGGTACTCCGACGCTGTCGGGGGCGCGTCTTTGTGTGTACCTGTGCGCGGCAACGGATCGTTGAACGCCCAGTGCTTGATATCGCCCTGCCCACCCTGCATGACCACACAGCGCACACCTGACTCCCAACTTTTGCGGAAAGGAGCTGTGTTGGCCTGTGGAAAATGGAGATTACTATCGGGCATCACCAACGTTGGGTCGATCCGATCAAAGCACAACTCGCGGTCGCATTTTTCAAATGACAAGGGATGCGACACCGGCACTGACTCGCCGTTGATTACCCACTCATCCATTCCCCAAAAATGAGCGTGATGGAGAGGTAGCTGCATTTCGTTGACCATTTGCGCGACAAGAGGGAGTTGCTCTGTGGGGCCAATGGGGCCGCAAATTCCCGCCGGATTATCCGGCGTTGCCTGCTTCCATGCGTGGATGTACTCGAGTGCTTCCGCGCAATAAAACTCCTGCAAAGTGTCGTAGAAAACCACTCGGAAACCCGGGCGAGAAAGCCGAAGAAGTTGCTCTGGAGTAATGGCTGCAACGGTATCAATCAGGTCCCGGTCAAGTGTCGTGTAATCCCACCAGGAGGGTGCAAGGGAGCTTGTTTTTCTTGGCATAAATAACGGCTGAGTTTTGGAGTGGTCGAGGAGGTGTGTTAAACAGACGGCTGCGGTGCAAAGCGGAATGCTTTTCCCAATGCATCCTTGAGGGGATTGGCTGTCGCATCGCCAAAACCTAGGTGAAGGTGCCTGCTCCATCCCTCGGCGTGAATGAAAGCCCCCGAATGTTTTCCAAGCGTTTTGGACTCGGCATCCAATGCATGGAGATAGCTGTCGGTTCCTTGGGTAAGGTCGAGCCAGTTCTTCTGGCTTCGGTGGCAAGCCAATGCATCGCGCTTGAGCGAATGCACCGCGCCGGTGTCGACGTACGCCTCAGGCGTCACGGGCTGGCGCATCGGATCCAAGAGTCCGTGTGGCATTGAATGGTAAATGGTCACTGGCTCCAAGTGTGGCGGCCTTTGCGGGGTGCTGCGATAGTTGGGGATCCCGCGCGCAAACGCACCCGTGACGGCTAGCCTGCAAGTGTTGGTGTGGTCCTCCATGTAGTCCTGCGTTGGATGCGTCAAGAGGACGGTAGGTTTGGTTTCACGCACGAGCGCGCAGACCCTGCGGATTGTGGCGTCATTGTAAAAGACCTGCAGGTCGCTGCAGATGGAGCGATGCCACGTTGCTCCGAGCAGCTTCGCTGATGCCTGCGCCTCCTTCCTGCGCACCAACGCTGTCTCGCTGATGCTCATCTCAGCGCTACCTAGGTTGCCATTGGAAAGATTGCAGTAATGCACTTCCCAGCCGCGTTGTTTGAGCAGGAGCAATGTGCCTGCTGCGCGAAACTCGATGTCGTCGGGATGGGCGAATATCGCAAGAACAGAGGGCATGGCGTGTGCTAGAGTTTTACTGGCTGACCGGACTTTGCTGAAGCGTCCGCCGCAAAGATGATTCGATGTGTGCGCATTGCGTGCGTCAGACCGGTGAGCGGCATTTCTTCATTGCGCTCGAGTGCGTCGAAGAATGCTTGGAATTGAGCCGTGTATGGATGATCTGAGACGTCGCCAGAATCCATCATCTTCATCGAAAGTTCGCTCCATGCTGCCTTGTTCGATTGGAGCTTGTTGGAGTGAAATTTATTGTCGAGCAGACTACCTTCGCTGCCGCATAAATGGGTGTGAAAGTAATAAGGTTGTAGGCAATCGACTACTGCGGCGCATTTGCCGATTCTCCCGTCCTTGAAGCGCAGTAGGGTGACGCTGGTGGTTTTGTACTCGTAAGGTTCGAAAATCGGGCTCGAAGATTTTGTGGAAAGGCTTGTGACACTCTCGACTTCTCCGTCCATGCAAAGCAGCAGTGCGTCTAATGCATGGCATCCCGCAGTAAGTAAAGCGCTCCCACCTGCGTCTTCTTTGATATTCCAGCGAAACTGTCCATACCACGGTCCAATCCCGTGATAATAATCCACCTCTCCGTAATGAATGGTGCCAAGCAGCCCTGAATCGATCACTGCACGGGTGGACTGAAACTGTCCCGAGTACCTGCCTTCAAAACAAATGCACGCTTGAACGCCAGCATCTCTGACTGCCTTTTCAATCCGCTCACAGTCTGGCCACGAGAGCGCAAGAGGCTTTTCGATGATGAGGTGCTTGCCCGCCTTCGCGGCTTTCACCGCTTGGTCTGCGTGGTCTTGCGGAAAACTGCAGATCGACACCACGTTGATGGACGGATCCTCGAGCATTGCATCAACAGACGTGTACGTGCTGATGGCAGACCCGTATTTGCTGCTTAATAAATCGGGATCTTGTGGGCGGGACGAGCAAACGGCGCTGACAACGCCTTGTCTCGTATCGTTGATTGCAGGAATGTGCGCGGTTGCGACCCAGCCGTATCCAATGATACCGACGTTGAAATGTTTCATACCTTTGCTTTGGGTGAGAGATTGAGGTGACGGGAATTTCCGAGGCGCATTGAATACGATTTGTGACTGGATGGGGTGACGAATTCTGATAGTTTTGTGCTGTGCAGCGGCTGGCTATCAGAGAACAAATCCCGTTACGACCGGGCGAGAGCGTTTTTTGCGAGCATATCTGCTCTCGACACTACGGCACGCCGTGGCATTTCCACCCTGAGCTGGAGCTGGCATTGGTGCGTAAGAGCGGGGGATACCGCATTGTTGGTGACAGCATTTCGGCACTAACGGCGGGGGACCTCGTGCTGGTTGGAAGCAACCTGCCTCACGTTTGGTATCAGGACCGGGACGCGGGTGATGTTGATGCGATTATTGTTCAGTTCCGGCATGATTTCGCCGGAAGCCTCTTGGGCGGCGAGGAGTGCACAGCGGTGCGGAATCTTTATGAAAGGGCCAGGTTTGGGATGTCGGTTCAGGGAGCCATTCGGGAGCGGGTGACACCCAGAATTGAGGGTTTGCTGCGTAGCTCTCCTCTTAGGAGAGTTTCTGAGTTGCTCTGGATCTTGGATGAACTTTCGAATGCTCGGGGGCTGGTGGCTTTGTCATCCGCCGGTTATGTGGCTCCGGTAGACGCAAAGGACCAGGAGCGTGTGAGCCGAGTGATGCAGTACATTCACGCGCGGCTTCGCAAATCAATTAGTCGGCGCGAGGTCGCTGAAGTTGCTGCTTTAAGTGAGAGCGCGTTTAGCCGGTTCTTTAGACTGCGGACGGGGCGAACATTGCCTGCGTATTTAAACGAGCTGCGCTTGGGTAGAGCAGCGCGGCTGTTGAGTGAAAGCTCTGATAGGGTCGCAGATGTCGCCCGGGATTGTGGGTTTCCAAACCTGTCTCATTTCAATCGCCTCTTTTTAGAATGGAAGGGAATCACACCCCTAGCATTTCGGCGACGTGTGCAGGATTCAAGCTCCGGAGAGGCGTGAGGATTCGTGTTGACGCGAGTGAGTCCGCGCTCCGTCATTGACCGATGGGCGTCCGCTCGTGTGGGATGCGGACTGTGGAGACCATTCTTCCGTCCTCGATTTGGATCGGCGTCGCAGCCCTGCTGGGTGCGATGGTTGGGTCGTTTTTGAATGTTTGTATTTACAGGCTTCCAAGAGACCTGTCCGTATGGAAACCGAGCCGCTCGTTCTGTCCTTCATGTAAAAAGCTGATTCCGTGGTGGAGGAATATTCCTTTGGTTTCCTGGGTCGTGCTCCGAGCCCGGTGTCCCGATTGCGGAGGGGCGATAGCGGCTCGATATTTCTTAGTCGAGGTGTTGACCTCAGTGTTGTTCGCCTGGATCGCCGCGCGGTTCGCGTTAGGATTGGATGCAGGAGCTTTCCTTCTTTTTGGTGCGTACGCCACTCTGGTGGCGCTTATGGTGGTCGCAACCTTTGTTGATCTCGAGCACTTTATTATACCAGACGAAGTTAGCTTGGGCGGGGTGGCCGCAGGTGTGATTTGGTCTTCTCTGGTTCCGCAAATGCATTCCGAGTCCAGCTTCCGTGGTGGAGCGCTTGCCTCCTTGCTTGGTGGTTTTGTGGGGTACGGAATTTTGTGGACCGTTGTGGAACTTGGCAGATTGGTGTTTGGGCGCAGAAGGCTTCGCTTTGAAAAGCCGGTTGCAGTGACGTGGAAGCGAAGTGGATTGGATGCCTCTATCAATGTTGATGGCGAGGCTATCAAATGGAGCGAGTTTTTCTTTCGAGGAACGGAATCCCTGAGAATGGAGGTGGAGAAAGGAGACTGTGACGGCGCTGTTTTGGAGCGGGGCGTTTGGAGTTGGTCATTAAACTCGCTGCATGCGGGCAAAAGCAGTTTCGATTTGAACTGTGTTTCAAGAATTTCCGCCACTGTGACGGAAATGGTGATTCCGAGGGAAGTGATGGGGTTTGGGGATGTGAAATTACTCGCGGCGATAGGTGCGTTTTTGGGCTGGCGTGCGGTGTTGTTTGCCTTGTTCGCGGGAGCTACCGTTGGCTCCGTTGTAGGGTTGCTTGGAGCTTTGGCGGGAAGACGTGAGTGGTCTGCTCGAATTCCGTTCGGGCCATATCTTGCGTTGGGGGCGATGTTGTGGTTGGCGGCTGGGCCACAGTGCTTGAGTTGGTACTGGACGGTACTGGAGGCCTTTCTCCACAAGGCCCCCTAACGATCTTCCCAGCGGTGAGCTTGGCAACGCATTCTGCCGAAACTGCTACACTCAAAAACTATAAGCGCGGGCTCTCAGGAGATTATTTCGTGGATCGCCTGACCTTTTACATCCGTGAGACGAAAATCACGGCCTGCATGGCGGTAAGTCAGCTTTTCGTGGTCAAGCCCCAGGAGGTGAAGGATTGTCGCGTGCCAATCGTGGATGTGCACCGGCTTTTCGACTGCCTCGTAACCAAGTTCATCGGTGGCACCGTGGGTGATGCCTCCTTTAATGCCACCGCCCGCCATCCAAATGGAAAACCCCTTTGAATTATGGTCCCTGCCGTTGCCCTGCGCATGTGGAGTGCGTCCAAATTCACCTCCCCATATCACGAGGGTGTCTTGCAGAAGACCCCTTTCCCGCAGGTCGGTCAAAAGGGCTGACACTGGCTTATCTACCTCCCTGCAGTGCCTCGGCAATTCTTCGGTAATCCCCCGGTGGTCGTCCCAATCGCCATGATTTACTTCGATGAAGCGAACGCCAGCTTCGGCAAATCTCCGCGCCAATAAACATTGCCTGCCCATGAAGTCTGTGGGGTCAGATCCGATGCCATAGCGTTCTAACATGGCTTGGTCTTCGCCGCTCAAATCCAGCAGATGAGGGATCTCACTTTGCATGCGAAACCCCAACTCCAGCGACTGAATCATGCCCTCGATGTGGGGATTTACCGCATCCTCTATCAGTCGCTGCTTGTTCAGGGATTGGATGAAATCGAGTTGAACGCGTTGTTCGGAAGTCGAAAGGCGCGAATTTCTGAGATTTTCTATTTTGAGTTCGCCGATTGGTTTCCCGAACGGCCCGAGATTTCCGATCGGCGTGCCCTGAAATGCAGCAGGCAGGAATGCGCTGCCATACTTTTGAGCACCCCCGTTTGCAATCGTGGCGCTCAAATTGATGAAGCCTGGCAGGTTTTCAGCCTCGCTACCGAGGCCGTACAACGTCCACGCCCCGAGGGAAGGTCTGATGAATTGTGCGCTTCCGGTGTGCATCTGTATGCTCGCCGGTCCGTGGGCTGGGACGTCCGTGTGCATTGAACGGATCACGCATAGTTCATCCGCGTGGGAGGCGATGTTCGGCAGAAGTTCACTAAACTCTGTGCCGCTTTTTCCGTGTGCCGAAAACTTCCAAGGCGATGGCATTAGTTTGGCTGCCGCTCCAAATCCTCTGGGGCTGATTTGTCCAGAGGCGCGCGCTAATGCTGGTTTGTGATCAAGCAAGTCAACGTGTGAGGGGGCACCGTTCATGCACAGAAAAATGACCCGTTTCGCCTTGGGTGAAAAATGCGGCCGCTTCACCGCGAGCGGCCCCTCCAAGGGCGCTGCTTCCGAGCTGTTCTTGATGAGGTCAGCAAAGGCAAGATAGCCAAACCCACTTGAAAGGGTCTTGAGCATCTCTTTCCTTGAAAATTGTGAGAATCGGTGTGCGGTGCTCATTTCAATTTATTGTAGGAGTCTGAACTCAGCGCTAACAAGCAGGGCCTGACAAAAGGCGATGAGCGCTCGGCTGTTTATTTTATGAGTGGCATCGACCTGCCGAGTCTCGGGCTTGGACTCCTGTGTCGAGGCCCGCATTTTTTCAATGAACTCTTCGCTGTTGCGCAATTCATCGATGGATGGGTCTCTGGCGAACGCATGCTGGTAAGCCGCGGTGATCTGAGCTGTTTGAGATTCGTATGTTGAACTAAGCCGGTAGCTCCACGCCTCTGCCAGCGATAGGAGGATCGGGTGGTTGAGTAAAAAGAGAGCCTGTGCGGGGGTGGTGGTTTCCTCGCGCCTGCCGGTTACTGCGTTAGGGTTTGCAAAGTCGAAAATACGCAGGACGCTGTTTGTTTGGTCCCGCAACACTGTCAGATAGATCGAGCGGTAACCTGCTTCGGTTTCCTTCGACTCGAAAGTCGATGCAAGTGCCGCGAATCCATCACCGACTCGTGCAGCGACTGATCCCACCGGAGGTCGGGGCTGGAGTGTACCCGCTACGGTGAGCATGGCATCCCGCGTTGCTTCTGCATCAAGCCTTCGGGGACTCATTCGCCACAGAAGCACATTATCCGGATCGAGAGCGTATGCGGTGGAACTGATGTGTGAGGAAAGTTGGTAGGTTCGGGAAAGCACGATTTCCCGGACAAGCCATTTTAGGCTCCATCCGTGCCCGATGAATTCGGCGGCAAGATGATCAAGAAGCTCAGGATGTGACGGAGGCTCCCCTGAGCCCCCGAAATTATCTGGAGTGGCCACGAGGCCCCTACCGAAGAGGTGTTGCCAGACACGGTTTACATAAACTCGCGCGGTCAAGGGGTTGAGCGGGGAAGTTATCCATTCAGCTAGCTCGAGCCGGCCGCTCGTAGATTCATTCAGCAGGCTGGAGGATTCAGGTAAAACCTGCAGAAAACCGCGTGTGACTGTAGAGAGTGGTTTTGTTGGATCTCCCCTAGAGTAGAGCGGCATGTTCGCCGGGTTCTTGGTGTCGCGCACTCCCATGGCGAGCGGAATCATCTGACCGTCCTCAGTGGTTTCCTTCAGTCGCTGAGTGACCATTGCGAGGCGGGAACGCGCGGCGATCGATTCACGTGCTTTCTGCGGATCGTCGGGTAGCCTGAAACTACTTGGCGCATTGCTGCCATAGAGTTCTTTGAGCTGCTTTTCGATTCGCGCGATTTCATTTTTCAACAGCGATCGGCTGAACTTTGCGTCGATACGAGACGCAGATAAGTCCAATTCATTGAGCCCCGAGGGATGGGTATTGGTGATGACTCCAACCGTTCCGTATAATGTTTCCGTGCTTCGAAAAATCCCTGCAAGCGCATAATAGTCCTTTTGCGGAATCGCATCAAACTTGTGATCATGGCAGCGGGCACAGCCGATCGTAAGCCCAAGCATTGCTTGTCCCATTGTGTCGAGCTGTTCGTCTACGATGTCTAATTTGAATTGCAGGCTGTCACGCTCTTCAAGTGGCTTCGGGCCGATGGCTAGAAAACCGGTGGCGATCAAATTTGAGTTTTTCTCAGAGGCGTTACTGGCCGGTAAAAGGTCGCCTGCAATCTGTTCCCGGACAAATTGGTCGTATGGTTTGTCTTGGTTGAATGAATTGATGACGTAGTCCCTGTAGCGCCAAGCATGTGGAAATAGAACGTTCGAGCCGCGTCCGGAGGAATCCGCATAGCGGGCTACGTCAAGCCAGTGCCTTGCCCAGCGTTCGCCGAAGGCGCTAGAAGACAGCAACTCGTTCACATACTCCTCAACAAAAGAATTCGGCTTCGGCTGCTTGACCTTTTCCAGGACTCCAGTCGACGGTGGAAGACCGGTGATGTCGAAGCTCAGACGGCGTA
>CAMDSZ010000052.1 GCA_945906945.1 Akkermansia muciniphila | reverse complement strand
GATCCGGCAAAGTGGCAGGGATCCTCATTGAGACGGGATCTCACTCGAAAAAAGGGCCATTTGCGGTAATTGGAATCGGGATCAACGCCAATCAATCAGAGTTCCCCTCAGATATTGCAACAAAAGCTACTTCGCTCAAGCAGGCTCTGGGGCTTGCCATCGACCGCACCGATCTTGCAGCCAGATTGATCTCCCATCTGCAGATGACCCTTCTAAGCGCGGCGGATAAGCATCCTGAAATGATCCAAGAATTGCGCGAGCGCAGCACGCTATTGGGAAATCCTGTCCGCTTTGAAACACCGACACAAAAAACAACCGAGGGGGTTGCCGCCGACTTGGATGACGAAGGCAGACTGATTGTCCAGACTCAGGACGGCTGCCTGCGGACATTGAATGCAGGCGAGGTGAGCCTCTCCTCGTTTTCGTAAGCGGCCCCGCGGCTTATCGCTCATTGCCTCCGTCGGATTCGGGCATTGACGCCAGCATCGACCTGACGCTTCCGGAGTTGCGCCGCTGGCTCAGAAGCATACGGCTCATGGCGACAGACCCCCACTCTTGTATCTCGATGCTCACGGTGCGCACCCCCCACGCTCGCATCATCGAGTCGCTA
This sequence comes from Akkermansia muciniphila, assembly GCA_945906945.1. Taxonomy (GTDB): domain Bacteria; phylum Verrucomicrobiota; class Verrucomicrobiia; order Chthoniobacterales; family Chthoniobacteraceae; genus Chth-196. Next base: position 15,873 of record CAMDSZ010000052.1, on the reverse strand, counting down.
GGCATGTAAAGATCAATGGTTTGTTTCCCCACCAAGGCGCTCCCATAATCCTCAATGACGTACGACCGCCATGCACCACGGTCGAAAAGACGAAACCGGGTACCGACCGGCATCCAGCTCCAGTCGGCTGCGGCCGAGGAGAGCTCACCTCCGAAGCGCAGTCGTGTCCCCATCGCAGAGTGACTCCCGCCGGGTTCGGTGTGGGTGTATGCCGTTGTCCTCACAGTCATCGTCTTCACTGGCTCGCTTGCAGATTCTCCAACCGCAACGCAGCCATTCAGCCCAGAACATAAGACTAAAAAAACCAGCAGCCTATGCGCGGCCTCCATCGCTTTCGAAATATCACAAACCCTTCTCATGCATCATCACCGGTTAAGAAACTCAACATCCGATCGAAAAACGGCGACCAACCCAACCCGGTGAGGGCCGGGGCAAGTTGAGCGATCCTGCAAGTAACGTCTTTGAGGGTAGGGACTCGACCCAAAACGAGCAACCAAGATCCCCTCCCCCGAGCCAGATCCATTACCAAGTGAAGCAGATGACCCTCGGGGACTCCCCTCCCCTCGACCTTTCGTTCTGGGAAACAAATAGGCGCCCACCAGCAACGGCGGGCCCAGCCCAAGTTTCCGGGGCATCAAAAAGCGAATGGCTCGCCAAAATCTTACACTTTCCTCTCTCGTCACTAAAGAAAACCAGTCCCCCCGATTCCCCAACTGCCAACAACCCATCCGAGCCTAGATCCACGAACGAACCTCGCCCGAACTTACCCCCAAGATCATCCCGCCAGTGCTCCATCCCCGTCTGGGCGTCCAAACACACCAACTCCGCAAGGCGCGGATTCTGGCCGTCGAAACCAAAAATCATTCCGCCACGGCAAACCGGCGTGCCGAACTGACTCCCAAGCTTCGCCGTGCGCCACACTTCAACTAACGATCCGTCATCGCGGATTTCCACCAGCAGGCTGCCGGCACCGTACCCCTCAGTCACCAGCACCCGGCGTTCTCCAACCAACACAGGGCTCGCTGCGTTGACCGACTCAGCAATCCGCGCCCGATGCGATATCGCTCCCAGAACCTCGCCGCTTGCCACGTCCATACAGATAAGTCCGCCAGTAGGGGGACGTGTCTCACCACCGGTAAACAGGAGAACAAAATTCCGCAACCCAGCCCCAGTCCGAACCGAGACGGGCACCATGGACGAATAGCCCGCTCCCCATTCGTGTTTAGCAATCCACAACTCGCGGCCGGATTTTACATCAAAAGCTCCCACGCACTTCTGCCCCTCGCCACCGAGGGGAACAATCACCTTCTCGCCGACCACCAAAGGAGAGCTGCCGTGTCCGAAAAAATTATCACGCATTCCATAGTCCTTCTTGAGGTCGCGCACCCAGTGTTTCGAGCCGCTCAACAAGTCCAAGCAATGCAGCTGTCCGGTCACCCCAAATAAAAATACCTTCTCTCCAGCAACCACCGGACTCGATCGCACTCCATCACTTGCGCCAAAACGGTCCCTGTATGGTGAATCATATGAATAGCGCCACTTCGCGCGGCCACTGCTGGCGTCGAGGCAATCCAAAACCTCATCGGAGCCAAGACGATGAAAAACCAAAACAGAATCACTCACAACGATTGGCGTTGCCCATCCCTTACCCTTTTCAAACTCCCAAGCCTTATTGAGCGCCGCATGCGGACCGAGCCTTTTCGCATCCTGCTGCTCCGGTCTCAAATCATTTGATGGCCCGAGAAACCTAGGCCAATCCGCGAGTAATGAACATGGGATTGCCACAATCACAAAAAACAGCCAAATGCAAACTTGCCCCAAATACGATGTCTTGATCTGACGAAAAGTTTTCATGTGAAATTCATAAGCCCTGAGACGAATCAACACTCAACGGCACCCAGCCCCATTCACTGCCGATGGACTAGTCTGGTTCGGCACCAAAGAAGGAAGAACTTCCACGATTCGAGCGAGCAATACTCCATCACCACGCTTGAGAATATTGCAACGCCCATACAACTCGACCCCTGCGCGGACTCCAAAGCTCTCCTGCATCCATGAATTGGGAAATACGCTAAAGAAACATTGGGGCTGACTGAAGTAATTGAGTCTTTCGCGGTTGAGAATTCCGCCCAGAGGAACCTTGCCTTGCTCAATTTCTTCGCGCAGCCGCGCATCGAAGCTCGCCAGAACAATCTCTATCACCCCGTACTCAACCGCAAAGGAGTTTGAAGCCTTTCGCAAAACGACTTCGCGAAGGTACCGGCCATTCGCTTCCACAACAGAATTGACCACATGCAAACAGATCCCTTCGCAATGCAGGGCCTCAAGACGCGAAGTCATGTCCCCGTTATGAGCCAAAAGACGCCCCGCAGGCGTCGGAAGCTCAGCAGAATCGATCACACTAACTTGCCCGACCCCATCCGGACGAAACATCTGAATCAGGCTGGAAAACTCTGCGGGAATCGCACTCATGTGTAGCGGGAGTTCTGATGCTGCGGCAGAAAAAACGCGTGCAGCAGCGTGTCCACTTTAAGCAGAGCGGCTCGAGTCAGCACAAACCCACCCGAATCCCATTCACCCAGCCCTCGAGACGCCAAATCGGACCACTGTGCGCCAAATCGTACTCGCACATCCTCAGCAAATTTCTGCTGGAAATATGAAGAATCCACCCTGCCGAGCTTCATCTGCAAAATCAGCTCGCGGATCATCCGTTCTTCAGGTGTGGTGGCCAGCGCCCTCGACGCGGGCAACTCCCCCGCTTCAACCGTGTCGATGTACTGCCCAATCTCAGCTACGTTTTGAAAATGTACGCCTCCGATGTGAGAGAAAGACGCGACGCCGGCACCAATCAGATCCGCTCCCTTCCAGAGAGAATCACGGTAAACAAACTTCGTTTTTGATGGATCACGTACCGCCGTGTACCCACTGGTCACCGTGTACCCAGCCTGCTCAAGCTGTGTGAATGCATAATCTACCCACCCCCGCTTTGTGGCCCAGTCTGCAACAGGCGCCACGAGTTTCCCGTCCACCTTCATCTGCTTGTAGATCCCCGTATTGTACGGCACCTCCATCTGGTAAATCGTTACGCAGTCCGGCGCCATATCGACAAGCTTGCGTATGTTCTCCCGCCAATTCTCATCGGTCTCCTCCACCATCCCGGAAATAAGATCCACGTTGATCTGTGGAAACCCCGCAGCACGGGCTGCTTTGTAAGCGCGCTGGATTTCATCCGCTTTATGGGCCCGTCCGTTTATTTCTAAAATGTGGGAGTCGAAATTCTCAACCCCCAAGCTCAAGCGCGTAACCCCAAGCTCACGGATCGCATGCAGCTTTGCCTCGTTCAGAGTACCAGGTTCGGCCTCAAAGGTAACTTCCTGTGCCGCGGTCCACGGCAACAGCGCCTTCATGCGGTCCGTCAATGAACGCAACTGAGGCACACTTAAATAACTTGGTGTCCCCCCGCCGAAGTACACAAACTGTGGCAAGCGACCATTCACAAAAGGGGCCCTCGCGTACCGTTCCAATTCCCGGATCCCCGCATCCAGATAGCGTTGGATCTCGCCCGCATTTTTATCGGTGTAAACCCTGAAGTAACAAAAATGACACCGCTTCCGGCAGAACGGTATGTGAAAATACAAACCCAGTGGCGTTTCGATTGCCGAAGGAACGTCGAGCAATTCAGGAAGGTGCCTCGCTGTCCCGGGGTCCCAAAAATGAAAAGGTGGGTAATTGGAAACGAAATAATTCCCGGCCTTCGTCTCCTCATTTACTTCAGCCTGATCACATGACTGGCTTGGCAAAGATTCTGCGCTCATTCTTTTTTCAGTGTCTTTAAGGCATACAACGACCCGTCTTCGGCACCCACCACAATCCAACCGTCGGACGCCGCAGCCGAGGCGACAATAGGAGCGCCAATGTCGTACACCCAGCGCTCCGCTCCGTCCAACAAAGCAATCCCATACAAGCGTCCGTCCTGGGACCCCACCACAACTGTGTCTTTGCAGATCACAGGAGATGCATCGACCTTTCCACGGGTTGAGAACTGCCAAATTCCATGTCCGTCAGCCAGCGCGATACAGTGCACGCGCTTGTCATTCCCCCCAATCACCAAGCGGTCCCCACAAATCGCCGCACTCGAAAGATACGGAAACGCGCGATCACGATAAGTCCACAAAACTTTCGCATTCGCGATATCCATTCCCAAAACGACATTGCCGTAATGCCCTACGTAAGCAGAGCCGTCCTCCGCGATTGCTACCGAGGAAGCAACATAGGCATCGGCCTCGATCTGTCTTAACTGCGTTCCATCCTTCAGATCGATAATCCGAAGAAGCGCATCACATCCGCCAAAAATAATCTCGCCTCGGGGAAGCAGCGCAGGTGTTCCGTTGATGTAATTATCCGTATTGCACGTCCACATGAGTTTGCCGGAGGAAGCATCCACGCAGTGAAGACTCGAGTCGTAGCTGCCAAACAGGATCCATTGTCCGGACCCATCCGGGGCGTCCGCGACATTAGCCCCGCCCATGATCTTATCACCAGTTTCGTAAACCCAGCGCACATCCCCATTCTCCGTATCGAAGGCGTACAGTTTTCCATCAACCGAGCCAATATAGACCAAGGGCCCGACTACTAAAGGGGTCGCCTCGATTGGTCCCTGTGTCTTTGCGCTCCAAATCTCGCTGCCATCCTTGAGACTTAATGCGTGGAAAACTCCTGCATCATCGCCGACATAAACCTTCCCACGTGCAATCGCAGCGCCACCCTTGATCGGTTTGCCAGCGCTAAAACGCCAGCCCAGTTGAGGAACGGCACCCGCATCCATCGCTGCATATCCATCCAAACGCGGCCCACCACGATGCATCGGCCACTCAGCTCTGACACATCCAAATGCGAGAGATACCATTGCGCCCCACACCAACAGGCGCGCCCGTCTTCGTTTGAAGACATCGCCCAAAAGGGTGCAGCTTGCGCTCATCATAACAACTCCCGGTAGATCTCCTCGAAATCTCTCACTGCGTACTCAACAGGATTGAAGGAAGCTGTCCATTGCGCAGCCGCTTCGCGCGCCATCTTACCGATCGAATCCTCCCGGACCCCAAGCCGCCCCAAGGGAGCGGACAGCCCCGCAATCGTAAGGATCTCTTCAATCCGCCCGATCAACGTTTCCACCGATGAAAACCCAGCCAACTCCGCCAAGGTATTGTACTCATCTGCGACGAATTCCTCTCGCGCGTTGCGCCTCATCACGCTCGGAATTAATCGCCCCACTGCTTGACCATGAACAATCCCAAAATGCGCGGTAAGGGGATTCGCTGCCGAATGCGCACAACCGAGCATCGAGTTCTCGATCGCTACGCCCGCGTAAGCTGCCCCCAAGAGCATGGCACCGCGGGCCGCAACGTCCTCCGGTGTGGCAAGCACCTCCGGAAGGGCGTGAATAATCAAACGAAATGCCTCGCGCGAAAATAGTCTCGAGAGCTCGTTGCGCTTCTTAGTGACGGAAGTCTCCAACGCATGCACGAGCGCATCCACTCCGGTGCACGCGCTCACCCGGGCAGGCTGCGAGACTGTTAATTCCGGGTCCAGTAATGCAATGCGTGCCGCCGCCTTTGGATCGCCGCAGGCCATTTTCAAGTGCGTGACAGGATCCGTGATTAAGGCAAATGACTGGCACTCGCTACCGGTTCCCGCCGTTGTAGGCACCGCGATGAGCGGCAGCATCGGTTTAGTTGCCTTGCCTATTCCGTGGTAATCCCGCATCTGCCCGCCGTTGGTAAGGATAAAGTTTGCACCTTTCGCTGTATCCAACGAACTACCGCCCCCAAGTCCGACAAATAAATCTACGCCGCACTCGCGGGCTGCACCCACGCACAATGAAACATCCTCGGTGTCAGGATTCTCACGCACCCCATCGAAAACCGAGACACTCACCCCCTCCTTCTCAAGAATTTCACGGGCGCGCCCAGCATGCCCCGCCCCTACAATTCCCTTGTCGGTAACAATCAAAACGTGTTTCGCGCCGAGCTCGCAGGCGAACTCGCCCAACCGCCGCAGCGTGCCGCTACCAAAAACGACGCGCGTGCGGGGCTGAAAATCGAAAGGCAGCATACTCTGATGGGCACCTGTCGGAATGTACTGAGATCACGCTCGCTCAATGGAACGGCGCCGATACAGGAACTCAAACATGTTCCCCTCGTGCGGCTGGTCCCATGAGATCTTCATCGTTGAAATTGGCCCTAAATTAAGGCGCTCGATCAAAGCTGAATCCAGCAAGCGGGAACGAAACTCATCGCTTTCAGTGATCGCCGTCACGACAAGAGATGGACCGATTTTATCGAGCATCTCTGCCTCCGGAACTTCAACTACACTGGCGTATGGACACAAAAACTCCCGGTTAGCAAGCGGGTGATCGAATGACTCGCAATGCACAATCGTCGACCTCAAATATGTGCCGCCCTCGAAAACTTCCCGCCGTGCACCGCCCCTGTATTTTTCAGTCATGTCGGTGGCACCCGAAGTCTTGAGTCCCTCCTCGATGGCCACATCGACGTACTCGGCCATCTTCGGATTGGCGAAGCCCGAAAGTCTAGCATCGGGACTGTCTGGGCGCTGAGGCCTCATCGGGCCAAGCCTCTTGGCCAGCGCATCTGCAATCGCTTTCCCGTGCCGTGGCACAACCACCGCGGACGCGTTGATACATGAGCGCCCACCGTTGTCGGAGATCGAAGAAACCATCAGGTCGATGTACTGCTCCCAATTATCAACACAATCATTTCCGATTAGGATCTTTGAAAACCCAGGTCCGTGTACCGAGAATTTGGCATTGTCTCGATACTGCGCGACGGTGTTCGCATCGCCAAAAATCAGAGCCCTGCCACAAATCCGCATCACCTCACCCGCACCTTCATGATCCGTTGGATAAAACCCAAAGGCTTCAGCTGGAGCTCCGGCCGCGATGAATGCCTGGATCAGACGGAACGGCGTCCATGGTTCTTCCCGCCCCGGCTTGATGATCACTGGCGTCTTGAGCGCGATTGCTGGCAGCCAAAGTGAATTCACCGCCGGCGAATTACTCGGCATCACCAGCCCCAGCGCCTGTGTAGTTGGATAATAACTTACAGCTGCGCCACTCTGCTCTCCATACCCGCGATCGATGACTTCCAGCGGAAGCCCACGGGTCAGCCCGTTCAGCACGGTCTGCATGTTTGTTAGAGCGTGATGGATCTTGTCCATGTTTCTGCGCACCATCACGTGAGGAAGCCCGCTTGTTCCAGCAAGGGTGGCCACATACTGATCCGCACTCTGCGTATGCCCCTTGTCACCCAATGGAAGCGTCCCATTTAAAAATAACTCGCCAGCTTTCGATGAGATCTCGATGAGCTCAGCGACAGAAAACTTCCGGAGAGCAGCCCGTGCATCACCGATGTTCTTGAGATCTTTTTTGAGCACTCCCGCGTTAACCTGACTGACGGTTGCAACAACCGCACCGGTGCTGTAGTCGACGATCTCGTTCTTTTCGAGGCTCTCGTAAGGCTTGCCTCGACGAAGAGCGGGCAGATGAGGTGTGAGGTTTGACGCGTTCATTAGTAAACTCCTTCCACAATTTTCTTTTCCATCGCACCGAACGGCCGAACCTCGGCGACTCCGTCCCATGAATACTGATTCCTCGGCCTTCGACGTATAGCCTCGTCACGCTCTAAAAAGCGAGGCATGAAAAACTCCCTGGTGAGCGTCGTCAATTCCACCCTGCCCCACGCGTCATACTCAACTGTCTTCGATGTGTCGCTTGGATCGACCACCCGCAGGATTGCACGCGGCTGCGGGGCATAATAAGTGATCGAGTACTGATCTTCGGGGGTTAGCGGAACCGATGCAGCGAGGCCCATCAAGGTGTTGCCATACGTCGGATAAAACCCGATCCGGTTTTCAAGCACTTCCTCCACAATAAAGCGCACATACTGCGGTAACATTGTCGTTCCACCACAGAAAACGCCTCTGATTCCAGCATCCCAGATATCCACTCGTTCTGCGAGAGCCTCAAGAAGCTTTGGAGTCGTAAAGAGTCCGCTCACCTTCCGATGCTTTAGGATTGTAGCAGCCTGATCTACCACGTGCTCCATGTAGGCCTTGGCTTGGTCGAAGTGCTTGTTTGAGATCAAACGCTTCACCCATCGCGGATCCAGATCAATAAAGTAACACGCGGAACCCCGCACGTTGGCTAGATGCTCGATTGCCAGCCGAAGACGTCTGGGACCGGTGGGCCCCATCATCAACCAATAATGGTTCCGTGGAAAATGCTCGTCGCTAATCTTTTCACTAAACTCACTGTAATCCACCTTGTAGTCGTCCCAACCGATGCGTTGCTTCGGCATCCCAGTCGTACCGCCGGTTTCGAAGATATTGAACGGCCGGCCAGCAAAAGCTTTTGGGACCCAAACTTCAGGCTGCAGATCTCTGAGCCACTCGTCCTCAAAGTGAGGAAATTTCTTAAGATCGGCGGTGGTTTGGATCTCTTTGCGCGGATCCCAACCGGCTTTCGCAGCCCAGTTGAGCCAAAAAGGTGATCCGGTTTCATCGCTAAAATGCCATTTGATGATTTCACGCAGATGCGCGTCCAATTGGTCCTGCGCTGCTTCGGGTGTGGTTGTGCTCATAATTGGGTGTGTTTTTGGGAAAAATAACGACGGAGAACGAATCAAGAATGTCCTCTAGAAAGCGGGCTAGCGGGGGGCTTCACCATCCCCAGATGGAGGGGTCGGCAGTAAAAAACTAAGCAGAAGTGCGATCAAAAAAACGGACGTTCCGACGATTCCCGCCGCAAAAGCCACTTTATCGAAGGTCGAGTTGCCCGGCACCATTGGAGCAACAATGTTCGTGGTCAGGAAGGCTGCGGAAGTGCCTATCATGCGACCACCGACATTCGTCGCAAACGATCCGCCGGTACCACGCAGGTGCAACGGAAACACCTTGGGCAGGAACTCTCCAAAGTATGAAAACTGAGCGACGATCAGTAACCCACACGCAGCAATGCCCCAGTTGAGCGCCTGCCCACCGGATGCGTACAAACCAAAATACGTCAGCGGAACCGCGATGAGCCCAGGCACGAGAAAAATCCGGAGCAACGTACCTCGTGCCACGGCAAGAACCACAAGCAGAGCAAGCGCGATGCGCCCCGCCAAGCCACCGATTTCCTGCCACAGCTGCGCGCTGTTTGCGCGGGCCTTAACCGCAAGATCAAGCGGCTCCTGTTTTTCCCGATTATCGCCAAGCTGCTTGAGAAGCTTTTCCCGATTAAGCACTGCGGTCTTTGCATCGGGGTCGCTTGCACAAAGCTGCTCCATTTCGGCGGTCAGTTCTTTAAACTCGGCATTCAATGCGTCCGCTCGAGCCTTGTCTCCAGTCTTCATTGCAGCTCTGAAAGCAATTCTGTTTTTCGCGCGCTTTGCCCCAAGCGCACGCAACCCAGGCATTTTCTCAAACGCATCCTGTGCATGAGCGTTGGTGGAAATCATTTCCACGTTTAGCGTCTTTGCCTCGTCCTGCAGCGGCTTCAATCCGGCCCTTTGCTCGGACAATTCAGGCACTCCCGGAATCACCCGCAGCGGGGTCAACTGCAATGCGCCGAATGCAGCCGCGTACGCACATGCGGAGAGACCAGCCGTGACGAGGGTTGTACGACGCAGTTCAGGAGCGAACAACCCCTTCAAGCTTGGGCGTGACATGGTCCCCGCAGCCTTGCGCTCCACCCAAGCTCGGGACTCCGGCACAAATGGCAGCAGCAGCGCGATGGGAATCGCAGGGAAAAATCCGGTCATCAATGTGTACCTCCAGGAGGCGTGCACATTCAAAAAATCCGGCACTGGAAGGCTCGGGAGTTCATTAGCATGAACCACGATCCAACTGTTAACCGCCGTCACAAGAATTCCCCCCAACGATGCGAACGCCTGAGTGAAACCCAAAGCGAACTCACGCTGCTTCCGATCATCGAACAATTCCGCGAGCCAAGTGATGGCCGCAATGAACTCCACACATACGCCAACAAAAGTCAGACTCCGGAAGAATACAAAGACGGGAAGCGATGTCGCGAATGCCGCTGCACACGGGGAAAAAGAATACAGAAGAATACTCAACACCATGATTCTTTTGCGTCCAAACTGGTCAATCAACCAGCCCCCCATCAGGCCAAAGACACCACCACACAGCGCTGAAATCCAAAGCATCCTGCCAGTCCAATCCGTGACCAAGGGGTTGTTTGGAGGCAACGCAAGCAGCTCGGCAATTGCAGGGACTCCGACCAAGGGAGTCATCAGCAACTCATAGGTGTCGAAAAGGAAGCCGATGCTCGCGATGATGAGAACCAGCCAGCGAGTGCTGGGCGGAATGGCGCCGCTGGAATTTGAATTGGTGCTCATAAAACTAAAAACTGAGTGCGTCGAAATAAACTGTCCGCCTCACCTCGTGCTTGTACCGCGTTGGTAAATAACCGTTGGCGCCGACTAAATCGACGGAGTGACGCACTATTTGAAACGCCCTCCCCGCCCGTCAGCTAATAAGCAAGCCACTAGGGTTTTGCCGCGGCCTGAACTGGGGTCGCCCCATCTCCAACCACGAACATGTGTGTCTGCGAGCAGATGTACATCAATCCATTCGCCACAATCGGCGTGGAAAAGATCGGCGCACCCACATTGCACTCGCTCAACACCTTCTTCTCAGTCGAAGACGCAAGCACGACGAAATCCCCGTCCTCGTCACCGACATACACTTTGCCGTCCGCCACAAAGGTCGAACCCCACATGTGCGCCTGCATGTCATGCACCCAATGGAGCTTGCCCGTCTTTGAGTCAAGACAGTGCACGAAACCCGAGAAATCAGCGATGAAGAGCAGACCATTGTCCGGATCAATCGACACCGTGGAGATAGAGCGCTTGATGCCTTTGTAGTCCCATACCAACGCTGAAGCTGTCACATCCCCGCTCTTGGTCGGGTCAATACACAGCAAGCGGCCCACACCCTCGCCGTGTTCGGGATCCTGGCCAATCGCCACATATACCCGGTCGTTGTAAAACACTGGTGTCGCGTTGATTTCGCTCGGCCCTTCCGCGGCAGGATATTTGATCGCTTTTCCGGCCTTATCCTTCTTGTACTCCGGAGGCACGCAGTCAAACCACCAGGCTCGCTTGAGAAAATTTGAATCCCCCTCTTTGACCGGCTTCGTATCTAGCGCATAAAGCACCCCGTCTCCTCCACCAAAGTACACCTGCTTCTTGCCGTTCACCACTCCGATGGAGGGCGATGTCCACTGTCCGTGGAGAATCTTCGGGCCGATTCCGGCATCATCCTCGCCCACTAACTCTCCAGTGTTTTTGTCGAGAGCGATGAACGAGGGAGACTGAGGCGACGGAATGTTCACGTGCGTCCAGTCCTGACCGTTTGAGGTGCAAACAAAAATGGTATCGCCGTCGATGATTACGGAGCAATTCGATGCGTTATGAGGAAACACCCCCAACTCATCCATCATGTCGTACTTCCAGAGAATGTCCGCATCCGTTGGCAACACCTCGAGCTTTGGCTTTCCAGGTCCCGCCATGTACTGGCCCTCGTCCATAAAAGGACCTTGGTTGCCGTTGGACTGCCCTTTGATGTCGAGACACAGGACTTCGCAACGACTGGTCACGATATAGACCCGATCACCCTCAACGCAGGGACAAGCGAGAATACCGAGATACTCCCAATCGTTGACTTTACCGGAGGCAAGTTTCGGCACCGTCAGCTGCCAAAGGAATCCGCCATCACTTTCCTTCAACGCGTACAGGATGGACTTGTCGTCCTTGAATCGAGGGTCCCGGGGTGACGCGTTATTTGTACCAACCAGTGTGACGCCTTTCGACACCACCGGATTCCCGTATGACTGCGACCCAAGCTTCGCAATCCACTTCACATTTTTCGTTGTGGCGAGATCGATCTCCTCAGAATTCGGCTTGAAGTTGCCGGGCTTGATGGAAACCGGAAGACCCTTCACGGGCGAGTACATGTTACGCCCTGGATTATCTCCGCCCCACTGGGGCCAATCTGCGGCAGTTCCGATGTCGGCTGACAGAAGGAACCCGAGCGCAATGCCGCTCAGAGCGAGAGTATGATGGTGAGAAACGTTTTTCATGGGTTGAATTCGGTGGGGATCGAAAGCGAGGTTAGGACGTTGTGTTTGACCCGGAGTTTGGGAAACGCGGCTACGGCTTCGATGCCGCGTTCGGGGTGACTGTGATGTTATCAATCCACGCGCGCTGCTCTTGGGGGCTGAAAGAGTAAAACCCCGGCGCGCCTTTGGTATGTGCGGTGTTGTGAACAAACTCAAGGGTCCAGGCATCAGGTTCTGGATCGCTTTTTTTCCAAGCTTTTGCGCGGATGACTCCAGAGCCTTTTGAATCAACGTCCACGCGGCTTTTTATGGTGTACCATTCGTTGGGAGCCCAAGGGAACCGAATCTTGTGTAGGAGCCTCTCTTGGTTGGAGCTGATTTCGAGCTCTTGATAGTTGCCCTTCAAGACCACGAGGTATCGCTGGTTTATCATTCCGATCTCGCTCATCTTGCGCTTGTTGCCTTCAGACAACACATCCATTGACATGGTGTAATCCTTAGCTTCGGGGCGGCCGATAAAGATCTGGCCACGCTGAAAAAGCTTATTATCTATGGTTTTGCAGAGTGCTTTATTGTCATCCGCGCCCGGCGCCTTGCGCACATCAAACCGGAAGCGCGCAGCGTTCCAGGCAAGAGGAGGATACGCGAATGCCGTCGGCGGCTCGAGCGTGTTGGGAATCGCCGGCACCGGTGGCTGGTCTGTGGTGAAACTGAGATCATTTTTCTCAAAATCAATCGATAGAGGAATGTCAGGTAAAACCCGTGCGCGCATCGTGCCGCTGATTTCGCCAAGTGTAGCCTGATAAGCACCTGCACTCGCGACCGGCTCCGCATCTGCAACAAGGCGCCCCTGCTCGTCGAATGCACCCTTCATCTTTGCTTTTACGAGTGCAGTTGGCGGCACGTAAGTATCAAACTTTAGGCGGCCCAGCTCGATGTTCTCCTCAACCGTGAACCCATTCACGTCAAGACCGCGTACGCGCACCTTTTGAGCTTCGCCCGGCTTCAAGAGCATCTCGCTTGGAATGATCTGCAGCTTTGCTACCGTCCCCGCCTTGATTCCCTCCCATCCGTCGGAAGAGTGAACAGACGCGGCACTGGGATTATTTCCCTTTTTACCGAAGCAATAAAGTTTACGGTCAGTCTGAATGTAGAGCTTTCCGTTGAAAGCGATCGGTGACCCGTAGCATCGCCCCTCGAGAACGGTGCGCGACACAATTTCGCCATCTGTTGCGCCAGGCTTGATTACAAATAACTCGCCGTTTCCTCCAGTATCAGCGCCGGCCGCAGATTTGTCAGCAGAAGCCGCATCGGCGATGTACATGGCGACGTAGAGATTGCCGTCGCCATAAAAAGGCGAACTTTGGCGCTGCTCGGCGGCGAGCTTTTTCTTCCACAAAATTTTGCCGGTGTTCGCTTCCACCCCTGCAAGCTCACCGGTCCCCGTCACCAGATACATGATGTCACCCACCACGCACGGCGAGCTCGCGAGATTCCCCAGCGGATTTCTCCACAATTCAAGGTTCTTAGCCTCGTAGACCTCAGGTTTGCCGGGCTCCGGCGGCTTGGATCCCATGGGTAGTTTGAAAGCGGCGGCACGGCCAACCTCGCTTGAATCCAAATTCTCAGACTCATGAATGACCAGCAACGTGTCCTTGTAACGCTGCACAGCTGCATTGATCCCGCCCTTTGCGCCAGCCTTCGCCGCGGGAAATCGGAAAATCGGATCTCCATTCCTCGCATTGATCGCAACAATCGTCGAATCCCCACCAGCGGAAATTAGAACCCGCTTGCCGTCCATCCATGTCAGCAGAGGCTGAGAGAAAGTGTTGTCCTGCGGACGCTCACCCGGGGAACTACTCCAGACCAATTCCCCCGAACGTTTATCGAAAGCATAAAAGCGATCACCCGCCGCACCACTCGCTCCCCAGTTGGAGGTAATCCCGCGCGTGATCACAAGCTCACGATCGATCCGTGGCGACGCTGTCCGGGAGTTTGGGAAAGTCAAACGCCCGAGTTCTTCCATCAGCGAGTGTTGCCACAACAGTTTGCCATCTTTGGAAAAGCATGAAAACAACCCCTGCGTGCACTGCACGTACACATTGCCAGTCTCCGCGTCAATGGCAGGGCTCGAGGTCGAGTACCTCAAATAAATGGTGTCGCTCAAAAAGTCATTAAAGCGGTGCTGCCACAACTGCTTCCCCGTCTCCGCATCAAAGCAGGTCACCGCCTCCTGCAAATCCTCCGCCTCGCCAAGGTATCCATTGATGTACAGGCGGCCCTCGTGGATCACGGGAGTCGACTGACCGGGGAGATCAGCGGTCCATAGGGCCGCCTTCGAGTCTATTTTCGCCGGCAACCCAGTCTCGGTTGTCGTGCCGTTTTGAAACGGACCGCGCCACTCCAACCACGACGCAGTCTGGTTCATCGAGGCTTTTGAAGGCGCGGCAGCTTTCTCAGTGTTGGCTCCCGCCGCCGGTTTCTTCTTCTCTGCGGCGAAGAGAGGCGAACCGACCAAGGCTACGGAAAGCAGTGAGATGTAACGGTATTTTTGGACCATAGCAAAAAAGACTATTGAGCGGGCTGCTTCGAGGGAGGGCGCGCGAGTAGGGATGCGAAAGGGGGTGAAGAAACAATTGGGGACGACGGGCAACCGACGCCGTAAATTAGTATGCATACAAACTATCTGCCGGCAGTCTTTTTCTTTGCCTCTTTTTCCAAACCCGCCCTCCCCGCAGACCGCCCCTTCCCGCAGACCCTAAAAATACCCGGAAGCCACAACGCTTCTAGCTCCCGCCAAATACCTTAAGATTTCGGATCTTCACCGAGGCCCCACCGACCGCCATCCACCAACGCGTCTTAGCCTTGCCTAGATTCTCGTGCGTGGCCTCCACCTTCCCCCCGCCGAACTCCGCTGCCATCCTTTGACCGTCCCACTCGTAGCGCAGCCTGACCCACTGTTCAGGTTGAGTGTCAACACCGGCACTAGCCAGCTCAGTACCCGGACTTTTACCTTTCACCTCAGTGGAATCGTCAATGAGCCGCAGTAATTTCGGCTGGATTACCACCCGCCCAATGTGCTTTTCGCCGTCGCAACCAAGAATAAAAGTCTTGGCTCCAGAAAACTGAACCTCGCATTCGACGGCTCCCGACTGCATTGCCGAGACGTACCAAAGAACTGCGGCGTGCTTGTTCTCGGGCAACTCTGCAGCCGTCATCACGCCCGAGGTAACCTCCCAAAGACCGTGCCGAATCTGCCAATGTTCGGAAAGAGGCGAGTGAAGATCTGGAGCCGCCACAGGAGTGAGCTCCGCCGCAGACATCAGCGAAGGAATGAACAAAAACAGTGAGCGCGCGAGTAGAGACATAGGAGTGGTGCCTTTGTGTAGACCGAACCAGACAACCCACAAGGACCACGCTTTGTTAGCGATTCCCCAAAAGGAGCAAGATTGTGTGAGCGCGCTAGACCCCACTCTTACCTGCAAGGAGAGCTCTTCGACTAGCGATGCGCACCATCGCGGTCCCGATGACTTTTGTCCGGGGCAGGAAAGTCGGTGGCCCTGCCCTGCTTGGAATGAAAACTACCCCGGGAGAATGACTATCTTTGCGATTTCACTCCGTCGAATCCCTGACGGACTCCGCAACGCGCTTACAAAAGCTTCCACCCCGCCCGGTACTCACGCTGAAGCAACTTGTTGGCGTCATCGTTGTCTGTTTTCCCACTCAGATGATCC
>CAMDSZ010000051.1 GCA_945906945.1 Akkermansia muciniphila | reverse complement strand
CCCTCCTCTCCAGTCTGGGGTGTGACCAATGTTTGGCCGAGCATCTTTGCAGCCAGATCGCGGGCTTCATCGGGGGTCTTACAAACGTGAACTCCCCCTTTAAATCCATTCTTGAATAGGCCTTTCCCTCGGCCGCCAGCGTGAATCTGAGCCTTCACGACGATTTGGCTTACTCCGAGCGATGCTGCAACTTTATGTGCCTCTTCAGGGCTTGAAGCAGCGTGGCCTTTGGAAGTGGCCACCCCAAATTTTTGAAATAGTTCGCGGGCTTGGTATTCGTGGATATTCATGAATCTGGTGGAAGCAACTAAACTGTGGGAAAAAGGTCTACATCGCCGCGTCTGCCCGTCGAAGCACCGGAGACTTGCCGACGTATGGGTCGAAAATCCGATGTGTGGACTTTAGTCGGGTACAAAACAGGTTCTGTGGCGAACGGGTTTTGTAGGGTGCGCACCTCCATGAGGCAAGGGTTGGTTTTCGGTTTGATGAAAAGATTGTGCGACAACTCTCGCGTATTCAGTGCTTTTCATCTGTAAGAATTTTGTGAAGACCAGAACGGGGGCAACGGCCCCCCCGTTGTAATTGCCGCTCTCGTCGAAAAGACGAACGAGGGCAGGTAAACTTCACAATATTGCGCCGAGTGACGAGCCCTTGAAATTGGGCTGCAATTACTGAAGTGCGAAAAAATGGCCGATCCTTCGGGAGGAGCAACGAACCCTCCTGCGAGGAGGAGCTTCCCACGCTGCAAAACCTTAAGCCGCCTAACTCGCGATCGTGTTGAGCTCCACTGGGTCAACCTTGACCCCCAACCCTTCCATCCATGCGATCGCCCTGCTTATCTCGTCCGCCTCTCCCTCCAGTGAGAGCGATACAATTCCAACCTCATCAGTCACGCTGGCCTGTCGGATGTTGGTTACAACTGAGAACTCTTTCGAGAGCTCCCAAAGAATCGGACGAGTGATCAGCTTAGGCGGGAAGATCAACCAGAGGCGCGTCTGAGAATTAGCCATGCGGAAAAGATTATCCCGAACCCTAGCCCCCTGCAATAGCAGGAACGATCGAGATCTCATCTGCCTCTTTCACTGGCGTTGCAGATTCCTCAAGAAACCGAATGTCCTCGTCGTTGACGAATACGTTGACGAAGCGGCGCACCTGCCCGTTTTCGTCACAAATCCGCTCCTTGAGGCCTGGGAATGCTTTTTCAACGTTATCAAGCACCTCGGCGACTGTTGAGCCGGCTGCATCGATGACCTCCAGCTCGTTAGTAAGCTTGCGAAGTGGGGTGGGAATTCTGACTTTTGGCATAGGATAAAGTTTTTATGTTTTTAACTGTTGAAAATAAATGTGTTACGCTTTCGAAGCGGCCATGTCGGCCGCGTAGACTTTCTCTTCGAACTCACGGATGTTTGGTGCGATGATGCGCGCCTCTCCGCATTTTCCGACGATCGCTTCCTGCGTTTTAAGCCCGTGTCCGGTGATGCAGAGCACGGCACTGTCGTCGGCTCCGATATGTCCGGACTGGATGAGTTTCTTGGCCCCTGCAACCGTTACGCCTCCAGCTGTTTCTGCAAATATACCTGCATACTCCGCGAGCATGCGGATGCCTTCCACCACCTCGTCATCTGTCACGTCCTCGGCGGAGCCTCCGGTCTGCCTCATTGAATGAATGGCATAGTAGCCGTCAGCGGGGGTCCCGATTGCGAGTGACTTTACAATTGTATCGGGTTTCGGCACCGGCTTAACAATGTCGGTGCCCTTCTTAAGCGCGTGCGAAATGGGTGCGCATCCTGTTGCCTGCGTGCCGTGTATCTTAAATTTTGTGTCGCTTACGATGCCAAGTTGGCTGAACTCCTTGTAAGCCTTGTGAATCTTCGTGAGGAGAGAACCAGATGCCATTGGCACAACCGTGTGCTGCGGAATCCGCCACCCGAGCTGTTCGCAGATTTCAAAACCCATGGTTTTTGATCCCTCCGCGTAATAGGGGCGGAGATTTACGTTCACGAATCCCCATCCATATTTTCCGGCAATCTCGGAGCAGAGCCTGTTTACCTGGTCGTAGGCACCATTGATTCCGATCACCTGTGTTCCGTAGATGAGAGAACCGAGCACCTTGCCCTGCTCAAGGTCTGAAGGAATGAGCACATAGCTTTTGAGGCCCGCCGCCGCCGCGTTTGCCGCCACGGAGTTCGCGAGATTTCCCGTCGAAGCGCACGCCACAATTTGAAACCCGAGCTCCTTTGCCCGGCTTAGAGCGACGGAGACTACTCGATCTTTAAATGACAAGGTAGGGTAATTGACGGTGTCATTTTTGATCCAAAGTTCCCGAATTCCAAGAACCTTGGCGAGACGGTCCGCCTTAACGAGCGGGGTGAATCCCACTTGCGCTCCAACTGTCGGTTCGTTGTCGATGGGTAGCAGCTCACGGTACCGCCACATGGTATGAGGTCGTGATTCGATCGCCTTGCGAGAGATGCTCTTGGCGATCTCCTCATAATCATAGGCTGCTTCAAGCGGACCGAAGTCGAATTCGCAGACGTGGATAGCTTGTTTCGGGTAGAGGCGTCCGCATTCGCGGCACTTCAAGTTGCTGAAGAAAGGCTTGGATTCCATAGATTCGGTGGACGCGCCTTCTCAACAGTGGGATGAGCAGCCTGCCAAAGATTTTAAACCTTCGGTAGCATCTCATCTTTTCCCCGCTTGCGCGGAGCTGGAATTGGCACCTGGTCCCCGAAACTCGCGCGAACGCGAATACCCGGGCGGTTGCCGTGGCGTCACAGGGCCAGTCCCTCTGCCACTCTTGATGAAAGCGAGCGTAGAGTAAGTGAACCGGCTCTGGGGGGTCAACAGAAAACCAACGCGTGACAGCTCAATTCCCCTCACCCCGAAAACTAGCTTCGGTCGACTCTGCGGAGTCTGAATTCCATTTGAAACTGCCTTGGAGTCAATCCTATGTGCTTCTGAAAAGCCTGGGTAAACGCGCTCTGATCGCAAAAGCCGATATCTTGAGCCACATCCCCAATCAGCGCCCCCTCGCGCTGCAACGCTTCGCATGCTGCTTGGATTCGCAGCTTTAAGATGAAGGCTTGAGGCCCCACTCCAAAAGCTTCGCAGAAACGTCGGTGCAGCTGCCGAGCAGACATGTGGACATGCAATGCGAGTTGCTCGACTGAAATTTTTTCTCGGAAATGATCTTTGATAAAACTCACCGCTTTCTCGAGGTTCAGAAATGGCTGCAGCAGCGTTTTCCTAGTCTCAATACTGGTCGTCGTTCCCATGATGCCAATGGCGTTTCCCTTTTTGTCGAAGAGCGGAAGCTTGTTGGTGACAAACCAGTCGGGAATGCCCTGTCTATTGAAGAATAACTCCACCAAATTTAGCCGCGGCTCCCCCTTTTCAATGACTGCTTGATCATCCTTTCGAAATGCCTCGGCGAGTCTCGCTGGAAACAATTCAAAATCGTCTTTCCCGATTATTTCAGATTCTGCGTGAAATCCGAACCGCTCGAAGAATAGCCGACTTGCGCCCATTATTCGGAAACTTGAGTCCTTAACAAAAAACGCGACATCTGGCAGATGGTCAAAAAGTCTGTAAAACGGGCTTTGTTCTCCAATTGATACGAGAAAATTGCTGCGCTGGTTTTGGACGGCGACAACCAACGCGGCTTGAACAACCTTTGGATCCTTCGATTTATGACGGTGTTTTTTTTGTGCGCCGCGCATGAAACTTGTTGGTTTAAACTGGAGCGAATATCGAAAATCGAGAGCTGGCAGCTGTCTCAGGAGTGAGGCTACTGGGTTCGTGCTGACCTCATTTGGGATAAAATGGGTGAGCTCTGTCGAGAGTTGAATAATTTCGATCTCAGACCCAATGCAAACGGGAGCACGAAAATCCAGCAAATGAGAGCGCTGATTAGTACCAGTAAATCAAAAGCACTCCATGAGCCATGAAGAGATTTGATCCAGCTGAGTGGAATCCGATCTTGGATTGTTCCCGCAAGCATCGCCCCAGCACAGCCGCCAATTCCGCATATGGACCAATGGATCGCCATGGCAACCGTACGCCCTTGAGCGCAGGTTGCCATCTGGGTTAGACGAAACTGGCACAGGAGCGCCCCAGCGAGCAGCCCACCCTGAATCATTGCGACCGGCCCCATGTATAAAACAGCTATCGGGATTTCCTGATTTCCAAGAATCAGCATCCCCTTGGGTGCGCCCCACCATCCCAGCATGGTCAGCGGAATGACTGCGATCAGTCGGATGAAAACAGCAGGGGCTCCAGCTGAATCAATCCAGCGCCCCAATCGAGGAGTTAGCAGAAGAGCTCCGAACGCCGCGCCGCAAAAAATCCAAGAAGCCTGCGCGTGGGAGGCGCCATACTCCTGTCGGAGGTGCACCATGCTGAAAAAACCGGGCAGCGCGAGCGTATAGCCGACTATCGATTGAGCGCATGTCCAAATGCCCATTACAAAAGCAAGCCGGCCGAACCCTTGGGCCTTAAAGGGCTCCTTGAGGCGGCTATTTATCCCACTAGTTTCGTGGCGTGGAGGTTGTTCGGGCTCGCTAACGAAACTGTGGATGACCACATCCGCGACCCCGAAGACAGAGCAAAGACCAAACACCCACTGGAAGCCCTTGAGTAATTCCTCAGGAGAATGTGCATCCAAAATCAACCCGAACAGTGCGGTGGAAACAACCAGTGCAAGCGAGAGAATTGACTGACGCTTGGCCCAAAACCGTCCGGCGATTTCCGCAGGAACCAGGTCTGCCATCCAACTTAACCACGAGGCAGTTCCGAGATTCGCCAGAAAGTTGCTTAGAGACAGACCGGTGATGATCATTACTGTCCAAGTTTCGTGTTGGTTTGGGAACAACATGGGCACGACAGCTGGAGTCGCCCAGAGAATGCGGTGGCAAAGGCACGCGATCACCCACGCGGTCTTTCGTCTCCTGAGTCGCTCGACTAAAAAAGCAGCCGGGATTTGTGCAAGAGTCGCGATCTGCCATGAGGCCGACAAAATACCCAGTTGGGTCGCACTTGCCTGCAGCCCCTGCATCATCAAAGGCAATGGCGCTCCAAGAGGCACGGATAGCCAGAACATCCCGAAAAAACCCGCGATAATATTCAGGCGTAATGCCAAATCAATTTGATGGGAGACTTTCCTAATACCTGCCGCTTCTGATTTGGAATTCATGCCTTGCACAGTCCTACCGAGAGCCGCGCGCGGCAAGAGTACCACCGGTGACTCCCAACTGCGTGGAGGCATTGAGTCTTTTCGATAGCATTGAGCCATCAGCCTCGCCTGAGAGCAGTTTTTGGTACGCCGTAATCACAGACCGACTTTCCTCAGCGTCTTCCTCAAGCAGTTCAATGCGGAAGTGCCGTATGCCCGATGAATGGAGCGCGGTATAAAACGCGGCTCCAGTCTGCGGTGTTGCGTTGAAAAGCGTATTTCTACAACCAACATCCGCTCTCAACGGATGGGAAACGCCCACCCTGTCACGAACGTGAACCCTGTGTTTCTCGCAGGGCCTTCCACAGTCCAAATGTGATTTCCCAGTCGAGAGAAAGGCGGCAAACACGCAGTGCTCCATATGGAACATAGGCATGTGTTGATGAATTGTGAGTTGAAGCCGGTCGCGCAGTGATTCCGGAAGAGCCAAGGTAAGCTCAGTTACTTGTTCGGCGGTCAGGTCGTATGAAAGAGTCACGCGTTCGAGGCCGCGTTGTAAAAATTCACAGGCAGCAATCGGGTTGGCAATATTCAGCGAAAAGTCTCCCAAAAGACGACTTGCCGCCGGGCTTGATGACTGTTTGAAAAAATCAACGGCTCCGAGGTTCCTGATCAGAACGCCGTCTGACGATGCGCCTTCAATAAGCTTAAAAAATCCTTGTTCGCCGGCTTTCTGAATACGCGGCGTCGCAAGCCAGACGCCAGCGTGTGATCTTTGTTTGATCAACGCAACCGCTTCGCGATACCGACGAACATCCTCGAAATCCAGTAGGATCTCATCAATCCCGCAGTCCAACGCAGATTGAATTTGCTCCTCACTTCTGCAAAGCACCGAAAGAGTGTTGGGTTGAGGTGAACTGCGACCCGACTCAGGCTCGCTTAGTGAATCCTGCCATTTGCAATGCACCTCTCTGCGTTGAGTTTTCCCCTTGATAGCAAAATCGAGTGCATCCACGAGCTTGCGTCTGACCCTGTTGATCTCGGAGATCGGCAAAATTAGTGGTCCTTCGAGACTACACGTAAATTCGGCGATTTGATAGCGGGTGTCAGCTAGCTTCCCGAGATGTTCAGCGAGTCGCTGCTCGCTTAGAGGAGCGGTGCGGGCTGGTTCGAAATTCAATTCTGAGACTGCCTCTGCGATGACTCCTTCCGAATGCTCGGATTTCGCTCGCACACGAAGAGGATGGCCGTTTGAACCCTCTGCATGAATGAATATTCTGGTCCTCTTTTTCGGTGTAATCGCTGCGGTAAAGGATTGTTTGAGGCGTCGCTCTAAAATTGGGTCATGTGTTTTCCAAACGCGATGACCTTGTTTGATGCGTCCAAAATCAATGAGCCCATGCTGGAAGAAAAGGCGGCTACCCCTGACTTCGTAAATACGACCACCCTGTTCGCTGTTGGTGTCACCGCCCGTATCAAAAACGATGCCGTCGCCGGGTAGAAGCGCTGTTGCTTGCTCCAGCTCCACATAGTCTATCCCAACCTTTGAAATAAACCCTGCAAAGGGGCCCCGTTTTTTCCCAAATCGCGCAGGCACCAGTTTCTGATGGTTGACGCCCTCCATCCATCCGGTGAAGAGTCCGCGCGAAAACGACATTTCCAATTGATATCGATCGGCTTTGGTGTCGAGGGAGCGCTCTCCCGCAAGGGCAGCATCAATGGCTCTTCGGTAAACCTGGCACACCGCCGCTACGTATTCCGGCGATTTCAGGCGGCCTTCGATTTTAAACGAACAGACACCGAGTTCGATGAGCTTTGGGATCTGTTCAACGGCCGCCAAGTCTTGGGGCGAAAGTAAATAACGCCTATCTCCTAGAGGCTCCTGTTTTCCATCGACAATAAGGTCATACGGCATTCTGCATGCCTGAGCGCATTCTCCTCGGTTGGCACTGCGTTGGCCGAGTGACTCGCTTGTAAGACACTGGCCAGAGTAGGCAACGCAAAGCGCTCCATGGACAAAAACTTCTAGGGGCACTGAGTCCGGCTTGTTCGTCTTAAATTGGGCAAGCTCTCGTAGGGAGACTTCCCTGCCTAGCACTACCCGTTCGACGCCGAGTTCTCGCGCGAACTCGACACCCTCAGGTGATGTCAGCGTCATCTGCGTTGAAGCATGAATCGGCAAATCAGGCACAATTTTCCGAGCAAGCTTGATGAGACCGACATCTTGAACAATTAGGGCGTCGACGCCTGAGCGACTTAGCAGTAAAAGAGTCTGGGCAGCATCGTCGAGCTCGCTTGTAAACACGAGTGTATTGAGTGCAACGTAGGCCCTCACTCCGAACTGGTGACAAAACTCTACGACCTTCGGAAGATCCTCCTCGGAGAAGTTGTCTGCCCTGATCCGTGCGTTAAAGCGCGGTAGCCCGAAATACACGGCGTCAGCACCGTTGGCGACGGCCGCTCGCACGCAGTCCCAATTGCCGGCCGGCGCGAGTAGTTCGGGTGGATTCATCATCCATTACCGATAGACGAGCAAGCTAAGGTTGGGAAGTCTGCCTCGGGGAAATACACGATGGACTCAGCTTTGTGGCTCGACGGCTTTCCCATTTGTCGAAAATGGAGGTTCTACGTGCCCTACGTCACTGCAGATATCGCATTTTCAGCGAAAAGGGAGCCGTGAAAGGGCTTTAGTGGGCCGAGTCCTCTTTCTGTGAGAGGGTTCGACGCGAGGTGTTGCGGCGAGATTTCTTTTCCTAAGGCTCGCTGCCCGCTAAGGGTTAGGGTGTACATGAAAGCCCTCCTCCACTCCTTAACCTTCTTGGTGATTGCCATGACTTCTTTTGCTGCAGATCAAAGCCAGCCGACTAAAAAAACAAGGATCACTTTCGGTGGAGGGTGCTTTTGGTGCATCGAGGCGGTTTTCCAGCGCATCAATGGAGTAGTAAACGTCAGCAGCGGCTACGCGGGAGGCGCGGTGGAAAATCCAACCTACAAGCAAGTGTGTGCCGGGGATACTGGACATGCGGAGGTCGTTCAAATTGAATTCGACCCTGCTCGTATCCCTCTTGGAAAGCTGCTTGAGCTTTTTTGGGCAGCCCACGATCCTACCACCCTCAACCGGCAAGGTGCCGACCGCGGAACCCAGTACCGTTCAGTTATCTTCTACGAGAACGAAGAGCAGAAGCTCGCCGCGGAAAAATCCAAAAGCGACGCCCAGAAGGACTTTACGGATCCGATTGTAACAGAGATCGCACCGCTGAAGGTATACTACAAGGCGGAGGAGTATCATCAAAACTACTACAATCTTAACGCCTCAAAAAATGGTTACTGCGCGATGGTGATTACTCCAAAACTGCAGAAATTGCTGCAGAAGGGATTGATTGAACAAACACCAACAAAGTGAACGATCAAATTCCCATTCTAACTGGAGCACAGAAGCGCGTGCTGAAGTCACGTGCACAGCTTTTGGAAGCCGTCATTCGAATCGGGCAAGGCGGCGTCACTGCTGCAGTCTTGAAAAGCCTAGACTCGGCGTTGACCCAGCACGAACTCGTCAAAGTCCGGTTTGCTGATTTTAAAAAGGAACGTAAGGTACTTGCGGTTCAACTCGCTGAAGCCACTTCAAGCGCTTTGATCCAGCAAGTTGGAAATGTTGTTGTGTTTTTTCGCGGAAGGATTGCTTGAGACGCTCATTTTCTAGGAGGCAATCTAGCAACTGCTGGTGCTGACGAGTTGAGGGCTGAGTTTAGCGCCGGTTGGCCTCGGAAAGTTTTTGATAGATCGTCACCCCCCCGAATCACTTTTGAAAAAACGATCGCCTGATGTGTGACCGCTCCCTTTTGGTGGTGAGTGTCAAAAAACGATGTCTTCTTTTATGAGTAAGCGCCCCGTGTTTTATCCAATAGTTTTTGGTTGGGTTTCGATGTCGCTGTGTTTAATGGCGCAGGTTGAGGACAAGCATGAAATTCTCTTTAACCGAGACATTCGGCCCATCCTTTCGGACAACTGTTTTCAGTGCCATGGATTTGATCCTAAAAATCGGAAGGCTGACAGGCGTTTGGACACGCGAGAGGGTGCTCTAAAAGAGAAAGACGGAGTCACAGCTGTCGTTCCAGGCGACATCAAAGCCAGCGAGATGCATCGTCGTATTCACTCTAGCGACCCGGACGAAGTGATGCCTCCTCCAAAGAATGGCAAACATCTCACCAAGGAGCAGCGTGCGCTTGTCGATGAGTGGATTCGCCAGGGCGCGCGATACGAGCCGCATTGGTCTTACACGCCTCCAACGAGGAAAGCTGTGCCGACGAATGCTCATCCGGTTGATTATTTCATTGAGGGTCGCCTTGCCACGGTCGGCCTAAGGCTTTCTATAGAGGCAGACAAACGCACCTTGGCTCGGCGGGCTTACATGGACCTAACAGGCATCCCTCCAACTCCCGATGCTGTGAAGGAGTTTGAAAACAATGAATCGCCTGACTCATTCAATCGACTCGTTGACACGCTGATTGCATCAGCGCACTACGGTGAGCGTATGGCGATCCCATGGCTGGATGTGGTACGTTTTGCAGATACGATTGGCTACCACTCTGACAATCCCCGCAATGTATGGCCCTATCGGGACTACGTCATTAATGCCTTCAATCAAAACAAGAGATTCGACCAATTCACCATCGAGCAACTCGCTGGTGATCTCTTGCCAAATAGCAGGCTGGAGCAGAAAGTTGCCTCCGCATTCAACCGCTTGCTTCTGACCACGGAAGAGGGCGGCGCACAGGCTAAGGACTACGAGGCTCGAATGCTCACAGATCGTGTGCGGGCTGTGGGTACAGTATGGCTGGCACAGACCATCGGCTGCGCTCAATGCCACGATCACAAGTTTGATCCCATCTCGACACGTGACTTTTACGCACTCGGCTCGTTTTTCGCTGATATTAGCGAGGGCGTGATTGGGAAGCGGGAAGAGGGCATTCTTGTGCCTACGGCGTCGGAAGAACAGAAACTTGCCGAACTCAATTCCCAGATCACACGCTTCAAAAATGAACTTCGCTCCGAATCGGAGGAGCGAAAGATACAGCAGGTCGAGTGGGAGGCCGGTCTCTCGAACGGTCATACTGATGTAAGTTGGGGAATACTGATTCCTCAGAAGTTACACGCCGATCGGGGGTCCAAATTAAGCCACCTGGGGGACGGCATCATCGATGTGCCCGCTGCCAGCAGCGCTGCCTCTGATTCCTATTTTGTCACGTTTAAGACCCCTCCGGGCACAACCATGGGATTTAAATTGGAAGCTCTCAGTTCCGAATCTCTACCGAACAAAGGGCCGGGCCGCTCTCCCAAAGGAGCGTTTATCATTAATGAAATCACCGTCAAAGATGGCGATCACTCCCTCAAAGTCTCTGAGGCTTCCGCCTCTTACGAGTCAAAAACGAATCCTGCCAAACAGGCGATTGATGAAAAAAACGATGAGCGCAATGGATGGTCCAACGTTGGACTCATCGGCCAAGACACCTCCATCTACTTGGAAATGGCAAGTCCCATTCCGGAGGGGAAGTTAGTCACGATCATCTTGCGCCAGGCCTCCGGAGATAATCAGACGCTCGGCAGATTCCGAATTTCAGCGACTCAAGCTCCGGCGCCAATCCGGGCTCCCAGAGTTCAGTACCCCGAAGAGATTCTCAAGATAGTCGGAATTCCATCCCAAAAAAGGAGCTCAGCAGACAGCGCGAAACTGGCTTCTCACTTTCGGGCGACTGCCCCCCAATTCGCAGAGCTGCGGCGTAGCATTACCGATGCTGAACTGGCGCTTTCGAATTTTGAGAAGTCGGTGGCGCATTGCATTGTGTCGATCCATACCGACAACAAGCGAACCGTTAGAATTCTTCCAAGGGGAGACTGGCAGAATGATTCTGGAGAGCTCATTGAGCCGGCGCTGCCGCACTATCTTCCAAGATCGAATGTTCCAGATCGTCCGTTAACGCGTCTGGATCTCGCTAATTGGATTGTCGGAAAGGAGAATCCACTAACTGCACGCGTTTTTGTAAACAGACTGTGGAAGCAGTTTTTCGCGAGCGGCCTCAGCAAAGTGCTCGATGACCTCGGTACGCAGGGAGAACCCCCTCTCTACGCAGAGCTGTTGGATTGGTTGGCTTGTGAGTTTGTCGAGAGCGGATGGGATGTGAAGCACATGGTGCGACTCATCGTTACCAGCCGCGCATATCGCCAAACGTCGGTGGCCTCCCGAGAGTTGATGGCGTCTGATCCGTACAACCGGGAGCTCTCAAGGCAGGGACGCTGGCGCTTGGAGGCGGAGTTTGTGCGCGATACTGCGTTGAATGTTTCCGGCTTGCTAAACAAGTCGATAGGGGGCCCGAGTTCCAGGCCTTACCAGCCTGAGGGCTACTGGGAAAATCTGAACTTCCCAGCGCGGACTTATCCAAACGATAAGGATGACCGGCAGTTTCGGCGAGGCCTTTATACATGGTGGCAGCGTTCCTATTTGCATCCGAGTATGCTCGCATTTGACGCTCCGACTCGCGAGGAGTGCACGGCCGACCGCATTCGATCCAATATTCCACAGCAGGCGCTCGTGCTTCTAAACGATCCAACTTACGTTGAAGCAGCTCGAAATCTTGCGGCAAAAATCGTACGCCTCAGTGGAAGTGATACTCCGAGTCGGTTGGCGTGGGCTTTCTATCAGGTGCTGCAGCGTGCGCCCAGCGAGACGGAGTCCAATGAGCTGGCGGCGCTTTATCAAAAACATTTGAGTGAGTTTGTTGCAGCGCCTGAATTCGCCGAGAGTCTGATGCAGGTTGGAATCTCTGAGCGGCCCGGAACTGGTTCAACGCCTGAGCTTGCGGCATGGACCAGTGTCGCTCGAGTTCTACTGAACCTGCACGAGACGATCACCCGTTCATAATCACACGGGACTGAGCATCACTTCAAAAAACCACCGCTATGGACCTGCAAAAGGAACTTTTTCAATTCAACGCACAGCAGATGACTCGCAGGGCCTTTTTAGGCAGGAACTCTGCTGGTGTCGGCGCGCTTTCCCTCGCTCTTCTTCAGGCTAAATTGTCCGCCTCCTCACCCGAGAATAACTTTGCGAGGGGCGTTGTGAATCCGTTGCATTTCCCCAAGAAAGCTAAGCGAGTCATTTATCTTTCAATGGCCGGCGGTCCCTCTCATTTGGAGACTTTTGATCCGAAACCGAAGCTTGCGGCAATGCACGATCAAGCGATGCCTGAAAGCATGACCAAGGGAAAGCAGATCGCACAGCTACAGGGCAAGGAACTTAAGTGTTTTGGTCCTCAGCATCCTTTTAGGGCGTTTGGAAAAAATGGAACGGAGATCTGCGAGCTCTTTCCCCACATCGGCTCCGTCATTGACGAAATCTGCCTGATTCGATCGATGCACACGGACGCGATTAATCACGATCCGGCCCACATGTTCATGAACACCGGTTCGCAGATTGCGGGCCGTCCTTCCATGGGATCGTGGATCACTTACGGGCTAGGATGCGAGTCGCAGGATCTCCCGGGCTTTGTGGTTCTCACCTCCCTTGGCAAAGGTGGACAGAACCAACCAATCGCAGCTAGGCAGTGGGCGTCCGGCTACCTGCCCAGTAAATTTCAGGGTGTTCAGCTAAGGGCAAAAGGCGATCCGGTGCTTTACTTGACGACTCCAAACGGAGTGAGTGCGACCCAACAAAAGGACGTGGTTCAGTCAATCAACGCAGTGAATGCAGCTCACGATCGGCTCGTTGACGACCCGGAAATTTCAGCCCGGATTGCTCAATATGAAATGGCGTTTCAAATGCAGAGCAGCGTGCCTGAGCTTATGGACTTATCACAGGAGCCGGCCCACGTGATGGATCTTTACGGCTGCAAGCCTGGCGACGGGAGTTTCGCCGCGAACTGCCTTTTGGCTCGGCGCCTTGCTGAACGAGGTGTGCGATTTATTCAGCTCTATCACAAGGATTGGGACCACCACGGTGGAGTAAAGAACGGAATAGAGCTGAAGGCATCTGAGATTGACCGGGCCTGCATGGCGCTTATCACAGATCTCAAGCAAAGAGGGATGCTGGAAGAGACTCTTATTGTGTGGGCGGGTGAGTTTGGGCGCACCCCTATGAGCCAGGGGGGCAGCGGCCGCGATCATCACAACCACGGTTTTTCAATTTGGATGGCGGGTGGTGGAATCAAACCAGGGGTCGTTTATGGAAACACTGATGAGCTAGGATACGAGGCCGTAGAAAACCCTGTCGCAGTTCACGATATGCATGCGACAATGCTCTATTTGCTGGGCGTGGATCATTTGAAATTGACTGTGAAATTCCAAGGTCGCGACTTCAGGTTGACGGACGTACACGGGAAGATCCTCAAGCCGATTCTTGTTTGACGTGCCACTTATGCCATGGGGTGTTCGCGGCATAGTGTGGTGGGTATGGTGAGCTGGTGACTCGGATACGCTGTGCCTGATTTTCGAGTGATAGATTAAGTGCTCAGGTCTTTGAATCGAGCAGCCGATGCCGAACGAGGTGAGTTGAGCACGTCGAGCAAGAACTGTAGCAGTTTTAGTCTTGGGTTAATTGTTCGCGTTTTACGGATTGATTGGCTTTTGCTTTTACGCAGTGACCTTTCGTTTCGGCTGAACGTCTTGACCATCGAGAGTCGCAGGGTACGCTCCTGTAATGAACGACGCGACGGAAAGGCTGCTGAGAGCTCGCGTCCGGCCTTTGCGTCGTCCGGTAATGTATCAAAAGTGGGACGATCTGTTCTTCCTGCACTGGGAATATGAAGCCGGAGCGATTCAATCCCGCCTACCGTCTGGGCTCAGTGTTGATTGTTTTGAGGGCAAAGCGTACGTCGCTGTAGTCGGGTTTCGGATGAGATCGATCCGACCAGCAGGGTTGCCATCGGTGCCTTGGCTTTCGTTCTTTAACGAGCTAAACGTTAGGACTTACGTCCGGTCGGTGTCAGGAGAGCCGGGTGTATGGTTCTTTTCACTCGACTGCGACCGGGCCCCCGCGGTCTGGATTGCACGGTTGGGATTTGGACTGCCCTACGAGCATGCTAGGATTTCCTGCGGCCCGGGTCTTTCGATGTGTTGTAGCAGGAGAGAGCAGAGCCAAAGTGCGCACTATGCTTGGGGGGAGTCGTCTCGCCCTTTGGTTGCCACGCCAGGCTCTTTGGAGTTTCACCTAGCGGAACGCTACAGTTTCTTCTCCCTCAAAGATGGATGTCTTTCCCGCGGGCAGGTGCACCATTCACCGTACGAATTGAGTGTCGCCGAGCTGACTGCTTTCAGTGATTTGCCGTTGAGATGGAATGGCTTTGAAGTCGGCAATCGGGTGCCCGAATTCGCTCATTGCTGTCAAGGTGTAGCGGTGGAGGCGTTCCCTCTGATCCCGCTGCATGCCGAGTCTCCGAGCGCTTAAATCTCTGGGGTCCCACTCTCCTGACTAATCTTATCCCGGCGTGGTAAGAAAGATAGCGTTGATGGGGGTAGGGAATCGCGCTGTGAGCCCTGATTGAACAAAGACTGTCTTAGTCGAGTTTGATCAAGGTAATTTCACTATCGGGGACACGGAATCCCGCTTTTTTGGGAATTCCAAAATTCGGACAGACACGCTTTGTATGAACTGGTTAATGCGCGCGGACGGGGGGCGCTAAAAAGTGGGCTAAAAACAGGCGATTCCACGTTCTGGCATGGAGAGGGACGTCGGCGGAGTATGCGCTACAGGGAGTACTTCTGGCGCCTCAGTTTTGCTGTAAGTATTGAAAAATCAAAATGGTGGAGGCGAGGGGAGTTGAACCCCTGTCCTGAAAGACTTCGTCACAAACTTCTACATGCTTAGCCTCGCCTTTAATTTAAGGAGAACGCCACCGGCGGGCGGGTGACTTTCTCCCGGGCAACCACGGTCGATCTCGCCCTAGGCGGCGGTTACTCCCCCCCAAGGCCAGCCTGCTAACGTCGCCTCCGTGCCTAGCAGGCGTTGGCTCGGAGACGTTGCCGCTAATTAAGCAGCAAGAGCTAGATCTTCGTAATCGTTAGCGTTTATTTGTTTGCCCAGAGTTTTTAACGAGGCCAACCAGGCTTCCTCGGCATGCCGTCTGTGTCTCCACCTATCAGTCGAAACCAGTACGCCCCCGTTTCCCGCTAGAGACTCCAAACAAAACTCCCAATCGAAATTTCGATCAGTCGCACTCGCCGTGAGCTTTAGCACAGGTGTTAAGAATGTAGCATTGATTCTCGGGCGGGCAAGGGGCAAGGGACTTTTAAAAATCCGCGGTTCCACCTCACAACCTTAGCCCCATCCGATGCGTCCGTTGCGTAGAAAGGAGTGTTATGAAACTAAATTCTTTGCAGGACCTTTTGGTGTCGGAACTCCAGGATTTGCTCGGGGCGGAGAGGCAGCTGCTGCAGGCAGTTCCAAAACTTTTGAAGCGGATCACGCATCCAGAGCTTCGAAAGTGTGTCGAACAGCATTTTCAGGACAGCAAAAAGCAGGAGACCCGCCTGGAAAAGTGTTTTCAGAAGCTGGGCGTGCCGGTGGTCGCCGGGCGCAGCCACGGGATCATCGGTATGATCTCCGCGTGGTCAGAATTCGAGTCCACCGAGGCGCAACCCGATGTACTCGACGCCGCGATCATTTCGATGATTCAGCACATGGAGCATTATGAGATTGCGGGTTACGGATGTGCGCGGGCTTTTGCGGAAGTCCTGGATGAGGCCGGGGTGGCGGAGTTATTGCAGGAGACCCTCGAGGAGGAGGAGGAGTGCGACCGGCGCCTCACCCGTCTGGCTGAAACGGTGGTGAACGTGGATGCCGAGGCACACTCGCGCTAGTCGGGCCGAACAGTTTATCGCTTTAGCCCAAGTTCCGCAGTTTGGTTTGTAGGTTGAAAAAATTTACAGAGAGACGCCGGTAAACCTTCGACACGCCACAGAGTAAAAATCGGCTGGGGTGCTTGTAGTGGAGAAGACCCCCTTGTTGGGAAAATCAACAGTGCGGAACATGGCGGCATGTTTCTGCGCAAGAACCGCAAAAAGTCCAACGGCGAGGTTTATGAATACTGGACCTTGTGCGAGACCATACGCACCGAGCTCGGCCCTCGCCAACGCGTGGTCGCCACGCTGGGCAAGCTTTCAGAAGAGGACCTTGCCGCAGGATGGGAGGACATTGAAGCGCTGCTGGAAGGCCGCAAGCCAGCGCCCCGGCAGCTTCTGCTCGAAAAAGGAAAAAATAGCTCAAATGCGTCCGACCACACGCAATGGGAATTGGCCGACCTGGCGAATCTTTCGGTCGAACGAGTACGTGAATTTGGCAGCGTGTATCTAGCCTTGGCGCTTTGGAGACGACTGGGTC
>CAMDSZ010000050.1 GCA_945906945.1 Akkermansia muciniphila | reverse complement strand
ATCAAAAACTCGAACGTTCGAAAGCCGAGCGAGCGCGGAATCGCGTCTTCAACTTCGGAGTTCAGGTTGAACCGGACCAGAACAAATCACGCCCCCCTGGGAGCGCGTAACCCCAGCTGCGCCCAGACGCGGGTTGGACCGAAGAGGTTGCGCAGCAGTGAAGGGGCCAAGGCGGAGAAGACATCCCGATGTGAGCGTGCAAGCGCAGCTGGGGCTACGCGCTCCCAGGGGCGGCAAAAGCTTAGCTCCGAGCGAGGCTGTTCCCGTCCTAAGGCTGTTTCTTGCCGAATTCCGCGCCGCGCGCATCGATGAGTTTGGCGACAAACCCGGTGTCGTACGAACCGCGCACAAAGTCGGGATCGTGCATGATCGCCTGCTGGAAGGGGATCGTCGTTTTGATGCCGCGAATGATGTACTCGCTCAACGCACGACGCATGCGCGCAATCGCGTTTTCCCGAGAAGTCCCCATCGCGATCACCTTAGCGATCATGGAATCGTAATGCGGCGGAACCGTGTAGCCCGTGTACGCATGCGAATCAATACGCACACCGCGGCCGCCGGGAGCGTAGTACAGCTCGAGTTTTCCAGGGCAGGGCGAAAAGTTGTTAAACGGATCCTCGGCGTTCACGCGGCATTCGATTGCGTGATAACGGCGCTTGGCGTCGCGGACGTAGTGCGAAAGAGGCTCGCCTGCGGCGACCTTAATTTGCTCCTTCACCAAATCAATACCGTACGCTTCCTCGGTGATGCAATGCTCCACCTGAATGCGCGTGTTCATTTCCATGAAGTAGAAATTCCCACGGTTGTCGACGAGGTACTCGATGGTGCCGGCGCCTTGGTATCCTACCGATTTCGCGAGCTTCACCGATGCGTCGCCCATGCGGGTGCGCAGGTCGTCGGTCATCAGCGGGCTCGGGCATTCCTCGATTATTTTCTGATTGCGGCGTTGCATGGAGCAATCGCGCTCGCCGATGTGCACCACGTTACCGTGGCAATCCGCCATCACCTGAAACTCGATGTGGTGCGGGTTCTCGATGAGTTTCTCGATGTACACGCCCGCGTTGCCAAAGGCTTTTTCCGCCTCCATGCGCGCGCCGTGAAATCCCTGAACAAGCGAGCCATCGTTGTGGGCCGGACGCATCCCGCGCCCTCCGCCCCCCGCGACCGCCTTGATCATCACCGGATATCCGATTTCACGTGCAATCCGCAGTGCGTCCTTTTCGTTTTCAACGAGCCCCTCAGAACCCGGGGTCACAGGAACGCCAGCTGCGCGCGCCGTGGCACGGGCCACGTTTTTGTCGCCCATCGAGCGGATCGCGTCCGGGGGCGGCCCGATGAACTTGATGTTGCAGCTCGCGCACACCTCGGCGAAGTGTGCGTTCTCGGCTAGAAACCCGTAGCCTGGATGAATCGCGTCGACGTTGCCGATCTCGGCCGCGGAGATGATGCGGTCGATTTTCAGGTAAGACTGGGCGCTGGGCGCTGGCCCGATACACACTGCTTGGTCGGCGAGCTGCACGTGCAGTGAGTCGACGTCGGCCTCGGAATAAACGGCGAGCGTTTTAATTCCCAGTTCCTTGCAAGCGCGGATGACTCGAAGCGCGATTTCACCGCGGTTGGCGATCAGGACCTTGTTAAACATGCGATAAATACAGAGCTTTGCGTTGAACCTTCACTGGGGCGGATCCTGACAACTGGCTGCGGCGGGGTGCGCCATCAGCCAGACCGCCGAATCAACCGAGGCTTTCCTTCGGAATCGTCTAGCGAATCCGGAACAGCGCCTGACCGTATTGGACGGGCTTTCCGTTTTCAGCGAGAATTTCGGTGATGACGCCGGAGGTCTCGGCCTTGATCTCGTTCATCACCTTCATGGCTTCGATGATGCAGATGGTGGTGTCTGGAGTGACCTGCTGGCCCACCGAAACAAAAGAAGAAGATTCTGGCGAGGCGGCCGAATAAAAGGTGCCCACCATCGGGGACGGCAGATCGCGGTCGCCGGCGGCCGGGCCAGAACTCGCTGCGGAGCCGGCGCCTAGGGCCGCGGTTGCGGGCGCCGGGGCGAGAGCCGCCGCCACTGGCGCGGGGGCGAATGCTTGGGTAGTGATGACCGGCTGGAAGTCGCCTCCACGCTTAAGGGTGATCTTGAAGCCCTCTTGCTCAAGAGAAAACTCAGAGAGGTCGTTTTTGCGGATCAGAGCGATCAGCTCTTTGATTTCTTTAAGGTCCAAGTTGAGTGCCTCCGGTTAAAGGATGGTTTTCGTGAAACGTAACGGAGTTGCTTCAGAATGGTCAAGCAACGCGGCTGAGTCCGAGCGTCTTTCAGGGGAATCTGGTGTTAATTCCCGCAATTCTCAAGATTTTTGCATGCGCGCCCCCCAGGCACGCGCAATTTCCCCGATGGTCGCCCGCAGCGAGATGGAGATGTCCCAATTTGGATAATGCGCGCGCATCTTCGATAGGTCGCTGTAATAGCAGATGTGATCGCCCACGCGGGCGGTGTCCTCGTAGCGGAACTGTTGGGCGCGCCCTGAAATCTCCTCAGTGATTTTGAAAGCCTCCAGGATCGAACAGGAGTTTTGTTTGCCTCCGCCGATGTTGTACACCTCGGCCACTCGCGGGTTCTGGAAAAACTGCCAGATAAAGCGCGCAACATCCGTGCTGTGGATATTGTCCCGGACCTGTTTCCCCTTGTACCCGAAGATCGTGTACTCCCGCTGCTCGAGATTACATTTCACCAGATAGCTCAGGAATCCGTGCAACTGCACCCCACTGTGATTCGGACCGGTCAAACAGCCCCCGCGCAGCACGCAGGTGGGCATTCCAAAATAGCGGCCGTACTCCTGCACCAGCACGTCCGCTGCCACTTTTGACGCGCCAAATAGCGAGTGCGTGGACTGGTCAATGGAAAAGTCCTCCGCAATGCCGTTGGCGAACACCGGGTCCGCGTAATCCCAGCGCGTTTCCTGCTCGCTCATCGCGATGGAATTGGGCCGGTCACCGTAGACCTTGTTGGTGGACATGTGAATGAAAGGCGCTTCGGGACAGAACCTGCGCGCGGCTTCGAGCAGATTCAGGGTGCCCACGGCATTGGTGTCAAAGTCGTCGAAGGGAATCGCCGCGGCGCGGTCGTGCGAGGGCTGTGCGGCCGTGTGCACGATGGCCGCCGGGCGCAGCGTTTCAATGAGCGCCAGCACTCCCTCTCTATCGCGAATATCAACCGAGTGATGTCCGAATCCGGGAATGCTTGCAGTCAGACGCTCACGATTCCAGCTGGTGTCGCCCTGCGGTCCGAAGAACACGGCCCGCTGGTTGTTGTCGATCCCATGCACGGCGCAACCCTGTTCGTGAAAATACAGGCAGACTTCCGAGCCGATGAGCCCGGAGGAACCTGTGACGAGGACTTGCGGTTTTGCCATGGGGTTTAGCTAAGCGTCAAAGGGCGGCAGTGTTCAAGCTGTCTGCCCGGAAGAAGGCGGGTCTATGCGGTCGGCGGAGCCCGGGGAAGCTGGAGGACTTGGCTCCGCGTCGGACCGTTTACGGTAGTCGCCTCGGCTCAGTGTCTTCTCAAGCCACACGTACAGGCAGATGAAAAGATAGCGGCTGCCCATTTCGGAGATTTTTAACTTCGCCACCCCGAAGCGCCTGTTTTTCCAGGTAATCGGAATCACCGTCCAGGAATAGCCCCGCACAATCGCCTTGAGCGGCAGCTCCACCGTAAGGTTGAAGTGCTGGGAAAGGATCGGGCTCACGCCCTGAATGACCGAACGCCGGTACGCCTTAAACGCGTTGGTGGTGTCGTTGAGTTTGATCCGAAACAGAAGGCGGATGAAAAAATTAAACGCCCGGTTCAACACAAGCTTTACCCAAGGGTAATCAATCACGCCACCGCCCTTCAAAAAGCGGCTCCCAAACACGCAGTCGTAGCCTTCGTTCAGTGCGTTCCAATAGCGCACCACATCACGGCAATCGTCCGACTCGTCCGCCATCATGATCACCACGGCGTCGCCGCGCATCTGCGAAAGCCCAAGCTGGATCGCACGGCCGAATCCGTTAAGCCCGCGGTTCATCACCGGACGCACTTCGGGGATTTCCGCGGCTGCCTGCGAGAGAACCTCCCACGTTCGGTCCGTGGACCCGTCGTCCACCACAACGATCTCGTGCGGGATCCCGCGCAACGAAAGCTCCAGATGCAGGTGACGAAGCATCGGGGGAATCGCCCCCTCCTCGTTCCTGGCGGGAATCACGACTGATAACAACTGGAGCGGCTCGCTGCTCACTGGATGGGAGAATGGTTTGGCGGTGAACAGTGGATCGGTCCGGGGCTTCAAATCGCGCACTATCCGCACAGGTCCAGCCATCGTGGATTGGCCTGCGCATGAGCCGCGATTTCTTCCAATATCGAAACCATACTTCGGGAAGGGGACCAATCCCATGTTTTTTGCGCGAGGGCCGAGTCGAGGACGACCCAGGGCAGGTCGAAAGGACGCTCCTGAGCATCCTGCGCCACAGTTTGTTCCCCGAACCGGTCAGCACACCAGTCGCTGAGCTCCCGCAGCGAACGAGCGCTGTCAATCCCGCCACTGAAATTCACCACACGCGGGACGGACGTTGCGCCGCCAGATCCAGCCGCAGCCTGCTTGAGCAGCACCGGGACCAGATCGACGGGATGCAGGCAGTCGCGCACCTGATGTCCGTGCCCGCCGAATCCGAGAAAACGCAGCGGTCTTTTCGACGCCCAGCTGTGGATCCAGAACGAAAAAATGCCCTGATCCGCCTTCCCGAACTGGCCCGCCCCGGCCAGCACTCCGCAGCGGTTGATCCACACCGGAAAGCCGAACGCACTTCCGTATTCCAAGGCAAGGCGCTCCGCGCAGAATTTGGATGTGCCGTACAAGGACAAGGGCGGTTCGGATGAAAACGACTCGGGGATTCCCGCCGCGTACGAAGACGCACCGGGCACTGGCCGAAAGGCATTGCCCTGCAATTCCACAGGAATCGCACGCAGCGCTTCAATGCCATACACGCGGCTTGTGGAAAGCAGAGTGAACACCGCACTGTGCGTGCGGCAGAATTCGAGCATCGCCACCGTACTAAAAAGATTGATGTCCAGCAGTTCGCGGGAAGTCGATTCGCTGGAAAGCCCCGCGAGCACCGAGGGGTTTGCAGCCGCGTCGATTAGCCAGTCCACCGGCCCGTGCTGCGCGAGCACTGCTGGATCCCGCAAATCCGCCACCTGTACCGTGCATCCGAGGGCGCGCAGCGCAGGCAGGTTGGTTTCGGATCCCCGCCTGGAAAGATTATCGATACCAAAAATCTGCAATCCCTCGCGATGCGCCAACAGCGAACGTGCGATCGCATTTCCAGCGAATCCACAAATGCCTGTGATGAGAACGCGCATGCCAGTTCACGCCGCGCAAAACGCCCCGCTGGCGTTATTGCGTGGGGGGAGTCTCCCGGTAGGGAGTGTTGTTTTTGTAGGACTCAATCCGCACCTTGATGCCCTGTGCCAGCTGCCCCTGCTCGCCGCCCGGCACGATCTCCAAGGCTTTCTTTGCGGCATCAACAGCCTCATCGAATTTTCCAAGCTGCGCCAGCGCCGCGCCGAGCGCATCGTGAAAAGCGGGCTCTTTACCCTGAGTCAACTCGATGCCCTTTGCCGCCAAGTCGCGCGCCTCAAATCCGCGGCGAATGTTGACATCAGGGTGTGTGGAAAGGATCCACGACAGTCGGTAAATCGCCTGCAGATCATCCCCGTGGCTCAGGCCGGCTTTCCACACGTTCACGGCATCAGCCACCGCACCGTTCTTCAGAAGCGACTCGGCCAAGTTTCGGTACGCCTCGAGATAATTCGGATCCAGCGAAATGGCGGACTGATAGTAGTTGATCGCCGAAGTCTTGTCTCCGCGAGCGCCGAGCAGGCTTGCAAGGTTGTTGTAGGCGCGAGCGTGTTTTGGCTCCGCCTGGATGGCGCGTTTGAATGCATCGACGGCCTCGTCTTGTTTACCCAGCCTGTAGAACACATTGCCTAGGCTGAAGTGGCCCTCCGCAAAGCGCGGCTGCAGCGCAACAGTTCTGCTAAAGTATTCGCCCGCCTTCTTGAGGGTTTCGGGATCCTGCGAGGTTTCGCTCAGCAACAGACCGAGGTTGTAGCACGCCTCCAAGTCTCCCGGGCTGAGTTCCACCGCCTTGGTGAAGGCATCGATGGCCTCGGGGAATTTGCGCTGCTGCGCGTAGATGCTTGCGAGGTTCCGGTGCATGAGTCCCCAACGCGGGTGTTCCTTTGCGGCGAGACTTTGAAAGTGAGCAGCCTCCTCGAGCTCCCCTTTCGAACGCAGCAGCACGCTCAGATTGTTCAACGAACCGACCATGTGCATGTTGAGCCGTAGCGCTTCCCGGAAATGTTTTTCAGCCACGTTTCGGTCGCCCTTGTCGCCCTTCATCTGGATGGCGGAAGCGTACTTTTCGTTGGCGTAATCGTTTTCTTCGGTAACAGCGAGGGAATGCGCCCAGAGACTTTCATCGTCCCTCCAAGTTTGGGCCTGTTTCCAAGCTCCAATGGAGAGCATCACCACGATTGCAGCCGCAACGGCAACGCAGAGCTGCTGCAGCACCGCGGGCTGCCCTTCCCCCGGGGCCGCCCCGAGTTCAACGGCCGCCTTGGTTTCAACGGCCGCCCCGGTTTCAACGGCCGCCTTGGCGGCCGCCGGACGTTTGCGGGCGATCGCGGCCAAAGTCCAGGACACGCAAATCGCCAATCCGATCTGCGTAATATAAGTGTAACGGTCCGCGGCGATTTGGATGCCGCCGGGAACAAGCCCGATGACCGGCAGCATGGTTCCTAAAAACCAGAACCAACCGACAATAAACATCGGTTGTTTGCGCCGTACCACCCACGCAAGCACCGTAATCACCAACAACACCACAAGCGCCACCAACGCGTGAGACGGCTGCGGTCCCACGGCGAAGAAAGGGTAGTGCGCAGAAAGATGCGTCGGCACGAAGAACTGCCACACGTAGCGGCAATACGAGATCGGGATGTACATCAGGCGCGGAACGAGGTCCAGAATCGGGATCGGCCGGAACGGTTCGCCCACCGCGTAAACCGCCCCGATCGCTGACGCGAATGCCAGAATGAACAAGGGCACTTTTTCCAGAACCAACGGGATGAGCCCGCGCAACACGTTGCCCCAGTTCTGGGTCGGATCCGACGGGTCTGGTTCAATTTTGAGCCGGTTGAGCGGCCAGTAGTCCAACAGCAGGAAAACAAACGGCACCGTCACCAACATTGGCTTTGATATGAGACCGAGCGCAAAGAGGATGCACAGAATGCGAAGCCTGAAGGGAAGCGTGGCGAAGAGAAACGAAAACCAGGCAATCACACCCAGCACATAAAGGCAGCGCTTGAGAATCAGCAGGGTCTGGGCCGCTGCCGGCAACTGCGCACTAATGGCTGCGGTGAACTTTTCATCCAGCAACGGCAGAAATGGCATCACCAGAAGGCTCGACCACAAACCGATGAACTTCACCGTGGAGAGCGAGAACTTTTTACTAGGGGGCGGTTCCGGTTTTTCCACGTAATAGGCGTACGCCCACAGGGTGGCCATGAGGAAAAGACCGCTGAGCACGTCCTTGCGTTCGGTGACCCAGGCAACGGACTCGGCCCTCAGCGGATGAATGGCAAAAAGAGTCGCGGCGAACGCGCTCCTCCAAGTCGCGCCTGTGAGACGGCGGAGGGATAGAAACAGCAGGGCGGACGCGGCG
Source organism: Akkermansia muciniphila (assembly GCA_945906945.1). GTDB lineage: Bacteria > Verrucomicrobiota > Verrucomicrobiia > Chthoniobacterales > Chthoniobacteraceae > Chth-196. Next base: position 8,889 of record CAMDSZ010000050.1, on the reverse strand, counting down.
GCCTGGAGCAGGACGTTGTGCAGGTGAAACCAGCCCGCCTTCAGACCCGACACCTGGCTGTCAAACATGAAGGACAGCGACGTCAGAGGGTGCCACTGGCCCACATGGCTGTTGGTAAACGCCCACCAGATGCTCGAGGGAGCCAGACCCGCCTGCACCGCGGGAATCTCCTGAATGTACTGGTTGTCGTCGAAACTCAGGAACCCGAACTGCCAGGCCTGACCAAAAACCATGATCACCAGAAGGGCGATAGCGAGGGCGATCCAGAGCTCCGTGCTGGAAAATGCCAGTGCGGGGGGTCTGGCCGGGACATCCACCTGAGGCGGGGACTGCCCGTTGCGCTTGGGGGATTTTGGGCCCCTCTTGCCGGACTCCGAGTCACTCGGGGAGGGAGGGTTGGATTGACTAGAAACATCCATGCGTTCTCTGGGGTTGGGTGTTTAACCTAAAGATCGAAAGTTAAGATACAAAGAATACACGCTCACTGAACTATGCAAAGAGGGGAATCTAAACACCGCTCGGAACCTGCTTGTTAGGCTGGTGCAGGCCGGTGAAAGTTTGCCGGCTCAGCTGAATTATCGGTTAAGCACGGAGGGAAACCCTCACCAAATGTTTTGTGATTTCGGGTTCAGCCCATTTTAATCCGAAACAAATGTCCCACCAATCCGCCGTTCAGTTGTTCTTTGAGGGCCACGTGCAGGGGGTTGGTTTCCGGCACTGCGTTCGCAGGGAAGCCTGCGGCTTTGAAGTCTCCGGTTGGGTGCGCAACCTTCCCGATGGACGGGTGGAATTGCAGGCCTGCGGGGACCGGGAGGAGCTGTTGGCCTTCGTTCAGGCAGTCCGGGAAAGCGAACTCAAAAGCCATATCCGCAAAGAGGAATTACACTGGATCGCCCCCTTCGCGAGCCGCGGGTTTGAGATCCTCCGCTAGTGCCGCCACTCGTTTTGCCTGGCTCTTGCGCTTTCTTGCGCTCCTGCGGGCTCTTGCGCCGGCTCCTTGTGTTCAAAGACCCCTGAACACCTTGAAACTAGTTTTTATTTTCAATTGCATTTCGCTCACAGAAGCTTTTAGCCAATACTTTTCTCTGAAAATAACGAATCAATCGGCCATTATTTGCTTCCCTAAGGGGCGTGGTTTTGGCGAGGTGGTTGCATCCTGTGCCCCGCTGGGTACAATCTGTCAGCTCAAGGATTTCATGAAAGCTATTGCCACTTTTGCGGCGCTTATTTGCAGCGTCACCATCTCTTTTGCGCAAACAGGTGCGGGAAAGCCGTCTAAGCAGCAGCCGGGGTCGCCTGCGGTCACCCAGTTGGAGTCTGGCCCCGCCACTCTGGAGGCTGTGCCGCCCAAAATCGGCTCGGCCCGCCTTTCGGCAGACTCCGTCGAAGCCGCTTCCGACGATGAGGATGCGTTTCACCTGTGGGATCTCATCCAAAAGGGCGGCTGGGCCATGATCCCCTTGGGGGCGCTTTCCGTGATCACGGTCATGCTGATTCTGGTATTCACCCTGACGATCCGCCGAGGAACGATTGCGTCCCGGCAGTACCTGAACACGGTGGAAGTATTAATCCGTAAGAAGGATTATCTTGGGGTCCTCGCGGTCTCAAACCGACACGGTGAGGCGCTGGCCCGGGTGGTTCAGCGTGCCCTGGATTTTGCAACCAAGAACCCCGGGGTGCCCTTCGAAAGCCTCAAAGAGGTCGCCGAATCAGAAGGGAGCATGCAGGCTTCCGCGATCCAGCACCGGGTCGCCTACCTTGCGGACATCGGCATCCTGGCCCCGATGGTCGGGCTTTTCGGTACGGTGGTCGGGATTATCCGCTCGTTCGCAGCCATCGGCAAAGGCAGCGCTTCTCTTTCCCGCGACGTTCTATTGGCCAGCGGGGTTTCCGAAGCGCTGGTTGCGACCGCAGGCGGCCTCGTTCTGGCGGTCATTGCGGCGGGGTTTTATTCAATCTTCCGGAACCGGACACAGGCTTTGATATCGGAACTGGAAGGAGCTTCGAGCCACGTCATGGGGCTTTTGGCAGCGAGTTACCAGAAGCGGCGCGAACCCGCCCGCACCGAGGACGAACTCTAGGCATCCGGAAACGCATGAAGTTCCGCAACCGTTCCGAACCCGTTACCGTCGCGTTTCAAATCGCGCCGATGGTGGACATCCTATTGGTGCTGCTCTGCTTTTTTGTGGTCACATGGAGCATGGCCCGGAAGGAGAACGAACTGGATGTCCGGGTGCCGTCCGCTCAGGCAGGCCAGGAGAGCAATCCGGTCGTGAACCAAACCGTGCTGAACGTCAAAGCGGACGGCAGTATCGTTTGGGACCGGAAGCCTATCACCCGAGACGCGCTCTTGGAACGGCTGAAGAGTCTCGCGGCTCTTTTCCCAGACTACGCGATTATTCTGCGTGGAGACGTTAAAACGGATTACGACCACATCGTCCAAGTGCTGGACACTTGCAGGCAGGCAGGGATTTGGAACGTGGCCTTCGCCACTTCAAAATCCGAATGAACCCCAAGCCTTGATGAAACGGGCGATTGCAGTCTGCCTCTCCTCGCTGTTGACAGCGGTCACCGCGGCTCCGGTGGCTCCGCCAAAAGTCGTCCCCGTCAAACCCTCGAAGCCGGCGGCTCCAGCTCAGCCCACTTCCGAGCCTACACCCGAGCCCACCCCTCCAACCACGCCTCCCGCGCAAGGGGCCGCAGAGCCCGCGCCCAAGCCTGCGCTTTCCGTCCCGAAGGTACTCCCACTAAGCCCGCAGCCTCCGGCCCCGCAGCCCCAGGTCCGCATCACAAAACCAGCACCTGCGGCGGCGCTTCCGCTGAGCAGCAAACCCAAAACACCGCAATCGCCACCACCGGCGCAGCAGCCAACGGCTCCTCCCGCGCAGCCCGTTGCACCGGCTGGGTCACTCCCCGATTTTCGGGATCAAGAGGCACCTCTCATCAACGGCGTACCGCGTCAATCAGCGACCGAAAAACCGGGCACGCGCCTTCCCGGGACCCTCTCGCCAAACGCCTTGAACGCCGCCGGCGACGTGGCCCAACTCGGTTTGGCAGACGCCTTGTACTCAAGAGAGCAGTGGGATGCGGCGGCGGCGGAGTACCTCAAGTTCATCGAAAAATACCCCAGCAGCCCGGAGCTCCCAGCCGCCATGTACCGACTTGCGGAGTCGATGCTCAAGCAGGGCAATGCCAACTCAGCGCGCCTCTATTACGGCAAACTACTGGCGCTTCCCAAAGCCGGTCCGCTCGGGGGAGTGGCTGCGTACAAACTCGCCGAATACGAGTTCCAAGAAGAGGACTACGCCAACGCTTTTGCGCATTACAAAAAAGCATCGATAGAAATCGCCGAAGAAAAAGTCAGGCAAAGCGCCCAATACTTTTCCGCGCGATCGCTCCAGCTTCTTAACCGCAAGGTTGAAGCGCGAGCCGCCTATGCGCCACTGGCTGATGCAAAGGAAGATCATCCGTTCCGCGAGGCGAGCCAGTTCCAACTCGCGATACTTTTAAAGGACGCTGCACGCGATTCGGAGGCGCTGCCTCGGTTTGAAAAACTCTCAAAGGAAGCCGTCACGCCGACCATCAAGATGGAATCCTTCGTGCGCGCCGCATTCATTAAGCTCGAGCAAAACAACGCCGCCGCCGCGCTTCCCGAACTTGAACAGTCTCTCGTGATGCCCGGCACCGAACCGTGGCATCCGTCCATCCGTCTTGGCATTCTGCGTGCCCAAGTTTCGCTCGGGAACGCCGAGAAAATCGTGACAGGCTTTGCAGAGGCGGAGCAGTTCATTGAACCCGCACAGTTGCCTGATGCGCTGATCTTGCTGGCAAATGCTCAACGCCAGCTCAAGCAGTTCGCACCAGCTGTGGACACCTATTCCAGAGTGATCACGCTCGCTCCGGATTCGAGTCTTGCGGCTGAAGCCCGATACTGGCGCCTTGTCTGCTCGTACAACCTCGAGCTGCCGCACCTGCCAGTTGAGATCGACGAGTTTCTTGCGTCTAATCCGAAGCCCGCGGAACGCGACAACGCCATTCTCATGAAGGCCGAGTTTCTAAGGCTTCGCAAAGATTATAAACGCGCCGCCGCCGCCTATGCCGAGGCTGTGAAGTCGAAAGAGCTTAAACCTGAACGCCGCAGCGAAGCGTTGCTGCGCTGGTCCGAGTGCTCCGTGCTCATTGGCGATGCGCAGCAAACGATCAACGCGACGACCCAGCTCCTTGCCGCGGCGCCGAATCATCCGCTGGCCGCTACGGCCCTGTTCTGGCGGGCAGAAACACAGCGCCGCAACAAGGCCTCAGCGGCAGCCGAGCGGGACTACGCCGAGATTGTAAACAAGCACCCTGATTCTCCTGATCGCGAAACCGCCCTCAAACAAATGGCGCTCTTGCGCGGCGAACAAAACGACAACGCCGGGATGGCGGCCCATTACGAGAAGTTGCTCTCAGACTACCCGAAAAGTTCCTCCCGCGCCGAGGCCCATCATTGGATTGGCTGGGCGGCGTATGAAACCAAGGATTACAAGAAGGCGATGGCGCATTTGATCGAATCACGGATGCTTGATTCCGATAAATACTTTGAATCGGACAGCCTGCGTTTGATTTACTGCTGCTATAATCTGAACAACCCGGATGACTTTTGGAAATACGTCCAAGAGTACCTGCCGAAGGGCAAAACAAAAATTGCCGCCGATGTTCTGCGCTGGTGTGCGCAGCATTTCAGCCAGGCCAAGGCTCCCGCGAAGGCAGAACCGGTGTTGGTGCTGATCACGGGCTCTACTGAAGTAAACGAGAGCGACTGGTTGCAACTGGCCGAAACTCGGCTTGAGCTCGAAAAATACAAGGAAGCGGAGGCCGCCGTTGAAGCCTACCTCAAGCTTGTGGAGCATCCCGTGCCAAAGGCGAGAGGATTGTTGCTTCGCGCGAAATGCGAACTGCAGCAAAAGCGTTTTGAGAATGCGCAGAAAACCGTCGAGGAGGCTCTGCTCTTGCAACCGGAAGGCTTACTCAATGGCGAGTCACGGATGATTGCCGGCGACATCCAAGCGGGCCAGCAAGCATGGGACAATGCCGCAAAGATCTATGCGAGCATCGCGGTTGTTTTCGACGATGAGCGTCTCGTGCCTCTTTCCATGGAGAAAGCGACGGCGGCTTACCGCACTGCGGGAAAAACCAAGGAGGCGAGCGACATGCTCAACAAGCTGCAAAGTCGTTTTCCGGAGTGGGTGCGTGAGCGCGGGATCCGGTAATCATCGTCCGTCGCTTTGGCTTCCGCCGGGAACCATGCGTCCCCCGCTTGCAGCGTTGCATCGCACGATACCGGTGCTCCATAGTTTCCTTCAGTCTTATGCCTCCACACATTTGGCGCTAGGCGGCTCGTCGGCTTGAGCTTTATCCACCCCACATGTCATCACGCATTTCAAACACGCCCGGTAATCGAGCGCCTTCAAAGCTCGAGTCGGAGACGCTTGCATTGATGGCGGAATTTGCTTCCCAGCGCAAATGGGAGGACGCAGCTGCACTATTAAAAAGAGCTCTGTCCGCTGAGCCCGGGAGCGGACTGCTATGGCAGCAGCTTGGGATTGCACTGCAAGAGTTGGGGCAATGCGTCGAGGCCATGGAGGCCCTCACCGAGTCCGTGCGCTTGGAGCCGAAGCAACCCAAAGGCTGGGCGCTATTGGGCGGTCTGCTGCGCGCGCAGGGTCTTTTTAAGGAAGCGATTCAATGCCACCAAACCGCTCAAAGCCTCGAGCCTGCCGCACCCGCCAGCGCCGCGAATCTCGCCACCACGCTTCAAACCGCGGGACAACACGCAGCAGCCGTGGATTGGTATAGGAAGGCATTGGAGCTGAAACCCGAATGGACCGAGGTGATGGCCGGGCTCGGCCATTCGCTGATGCTTTTGGAACGATTCAAAGAGGCGCTGCCGGTGCTCATGGGCGTCGCGAAAGCGCGTCCCGATTCACAGCTGGACCTTGCGAAACTCGCCACCGCTTTGCGGGAGGCGAATCATCCGGGCGAAGCAGTCGAAATTGCGGAGATCCTCGTACGCCAATCCCCGGACATCTACGCGTACCGACTATTGTTGGGCGCTTGTCTTTCGCGGGTGGGCCGCTGCGTCGAGGCCATGGAGCAATACTCGCAGGCGCGGCGCCTCAAACCCGGGGAGCTAGAAGCCTTCCAGATCATGGTCTATGTCGCGAATTATTTGCCCCACAAAAATCCCGCGGACCTGTACCGCTATTACGAGGAATACAGCGAGGTTTTTGAAAAGCCACTGCAGGCGACGCGTACGCCGATTCCTATTCCTCCTAACGGGAACCGAAAAAAAATACGGGTGGGATACGTTTCCGGCGACTTCTGCCGCCACCCCGTGGCCTCGTTCATTGAACCAGTTTTTGACTGCTACGACCGCTCCGCTTTTGAGGTGTACTGCTATTATAGCTGCCCAAAGTCTGACGTGGTCACTGCGCGTTTGAAGGGACTGGTAGACCAGTGGCGCGACGTCCCAGACGTGTCGGACGAGGCGCTTGCGGCGCTCATCCGTGAGGACCAGATCGACATACTCGTGGATCTTGCCGGGCACACGCGTCTGGGAAGACCTCTGGTGTTTGCACGCAAGCCGGCCCCGGTCCAAGTCACGATGATCGGGTGCATGCAGACCACCGGTCTCAAATCGATCGACTACCGGATCACCGATGCAGAGCTGGATCCGCCCGGCGTGAGCGAGGCGTATAATTCCGAAGCGCTGGTCCGCATGAATGCAGGTGCGGTTTGTTTCAAGCCGGAGGCAAACAGTCCCGCGGTGAGGCCGCTGCCTGCATTACGCGAAGGGGTGTTCACCTTTGGCTCCTACAATAACCTCGCGAAAATCACGCCGCACGTTCTCGACCTTTGGAGCGAGGTCCTGCGGCAATCGCCATCGAGCCGGATGATTCTTGTCGCCGACTCGGGCGACTATCTTCGCAAAAGCCTTGAGCTGCGCGGCATCAATAAGTCCCGAATCGAAGTGCTTCCGCGCATGCTCGAACAGGCATACCTCGAATCCCACAACCGCGTGGACCTGATTCTTGACACGTTCCCCTTCAACGGTCTCACGGTTTCGATGAACGCGCTCTGGATGGGCGTTCCGTGCGTGACTCTGCTGGGCAACACGTCTGCGAGCCGCGCGGGAAGTTTGTTGCTCAACCGGCTGGAGCTGGGTTGTTTGGTGGCGTCGTCCCCGGAGGAGTATGTGGACATCGCCGTCCGCCACGCTCGGGAGCCAGCGTTCCTCGCCGCCACCCGGGAAGGGCTGCGGGAAAAGGTGCGGGCGACGTGGACAGACGCTGCGGCATACACTTCCGAGCTGGAGTCGCATTTCAGAGGGATGCTGGTATCCGCGCCCACCCGCCCGAGCCCGCAAATTTAACTGAGACTGCAGAGCTACTCTGTTAAAAAAAACGCGTGATAAGATATTTAAAGGTGGAATCTAAAAACCGCGAAGTTTTGTTACAACAGCGAAAAACAGACGGGCGTCTTTTGCTGTGCCTTGACAGTTCTCGGTGGAGGTGGGAGTAAGAGGGCGTAGGCGGACGGTTTTTCAAGGTTCACCACCTGTCGGCCTGTGATTTTGCTGCGGATCATTGTCAGCTAAATTAGCCTCACGGCGTTATAAAACAAACCACCCCCCCAAACTTAATTATTATTTAATTATGAACAGCAGCAAATTCCCGACAACGCCCTTTGGCCGGCTGAAGCTTTTTTTCACATTCTTTGACTCCAGATGGGAGGACTTGGCAAAAGACAACTGGCTGAAGACCGTTTACCAGGATTTCAGCGCAGGCCTGATTGTGGCCATGACTGCCATCCCGATGGCCATGGGTTTTGCGATGGCCATGGGGATGAGGCCAGAGCACGGGATCATCGCAGGGGCCTTGGCATGCGCGGTCGGCCGGACCTTTGGCGGTTCCAAGTACCAAGTTTACGGGCCCACCGCTGCATTCATCCCGGTGATCGCCGGGTTGATGACCAAGTACGGCCCCGCAAGTGGAGGACAGTTCGAAACCGCCCACGGCTTTCTCGTGTTGGTTTCGATTATCTCCGGCGTGGTTTTAATCATCATGGGGATATTCGGCGTCGGCAAATATGCCAAACTGGTGCCGAACTCCATCATTGTTGGCTTTACAGTGGGGATTGCGGTGTCCATCGCCCTCACCAATTTCAAGGACATTTTGGGAATCAAAAGTTTCAAAGCGTTTTTCGGGCAGAGCCCTTCCGGAACACTTGGCTTTATGGAAGCGATTTCCTCGGTTTTTCAACACCTTCACATCATCAACGTCTGGTCGGTTCTGCTGGGCCTGCTGACATTTTTGCTGGCAAAATATCTCTTGAAGGTTTCGGTCTACATTCCCGGCCCGGTGATCGCAATGGGTGCGGCAACGCTGCTCTCGAGCACGCTTCTGGCAGACAAGCACATCACGGTGGTCAAAGACTTGTACGGATCCATCCCGAATGACTTCTTCAAATTCCAGCCCCCTATTTTGCCCCAGATGAATGAAGGGGTGATACTGGACATCATTTATTTTTGCATCTCCATCGTCTTTGTTTCTGGGGTGGAAAGCGTCTTATGTTCCTCAATGGCGGACAGACTGGCCAAGAATGAAAGGACGCCCTTCAACCCAGACAAAGAGTTTTTTGGACAGGGCCTTGTGCAAATTATCACGCCTTTGGTGCAGGGGTTTCCCTGCACAGGAGCTTTGGCGCGAACCGCAACTAGCATCAAGGCGGGCGCGAAAACCCCTCTGGCCGGCTACTTCAAAGCAATTCTAAAGCTCACCCTCGCATTCTACCTTGCTCAGTATTTGGAGCTGGTCCCGATGGCCTGCGTTGGCGGAATCCTGGTTTGGG
>CAMDSZ010000049.1 GCA_945906945.1 Akkermansia muciniphila | reverse complement strand
ACACGGCACTCCAGAAATGGGCCCGCGTGTTGAACAGTCCCACGCCTAACCCAGCGGCGAGGAAGAAAGCCGTTGTGGCGATAGCACGGCAATTAGCCGTGGATTTGTGGAGAGTGTTCACGGGACAAGGCCAATCCACATTGGGAATCAGGGAGTTGATGCGCCCCTAGGACAGGAGTCGACTCTGAATTGTGATTACCCAGCGGCAAATCGAGACCTACGCGGAAGACGTGGCCCGACAGTTCAGGCCGCTGAAGATCGTGCTGTTTGGATCCTACGCCTACGGAAATCCCACCCAGGATTCCGATGTCGATCTGATGGTGGTCATGCCGAAAGATCCGGGTGGAGTCAGAAACAGCGAGCGTGCGATGGCGATTCGTACTGCTATCCCCAAGTCGTTCCCTTTGGATCTTTTGGTCAAGAATCCCTAGGACATCGAATGGAGATTGGAGGAGGGAGACTGCTTTCTGCAGGATGTGTTTTCCAAGGGGCGTGTTCTGTATGAAAAAGCTGACCTCTGAGTGGATTGAGAAGGCAGAGGAGGACTTCTTTGCAGCCAGTCACCTTGCCGGCGCGGGAAGGCTGACGCCCTACAATGTGATCTGTTTTCACTGTCAGCAGGCGGTCGAGAAATGGCTGAAAGCTCGCCTGTGCGATGCGCCAAAAAACGGCGACGCTGATCGCTGGGCCTCAGTGGAGGGACTTGAGCAGGGGGCGGTAGGCCCATTGGTTTAGGAGTGCAATTGCCGCGAGGTCGCTTGCATCCCGTGCGGCATCAGCCTGGGCGCTTAGGGCGTTATAGATGCCTTCCACTGCGGCGTCGGTGGCCTCTGCGGATGCGTCCGCTTTGTTTTGAGAAGCTGCATAGCTCGCGGTTAGGAGGCCCTCAATCGCGGTGAGGTAATGGACGGCGAATTCCATGCGCTTTGCGTGATAAAGAATGAGGGGTCTCGCTCCGTCGCGCCCCCGGGTGTTGCCCCGATACATTTCGCTGACGGCCTCGGCATAGTGGTTTTTGACCTTGGTAATCCATTCTTGCGGCGCTGATTTGGAAGCGAGGTGGCGGAGCCACATCTTGTCCATAGGAATCCCAAGGGAGGGGTCGTTTTGACCAATGAGTTCGGCGGCGTTGGCAACGTGTTCAAAACCCAACCACAAACGCTCGCTCACGCCGTCGCCGCAAATGGGCCTGATTAAATGCTCGAAGGCCTTTTTGGTTGTCTGCGCAGGATCATACGCGGCGCGACTCAGAAAGTGTGCGGCGGCGTTGAGATCGCCAGGCATCACTGCAGAGGCTGTGAATCCATCGGAATGAGATGTTTGAACGGTCTTAAAGTTGGCTTCCAGTCTGGAGGAAGAAAACTCCGGGAGTACTGAGGCGGTGGGAGAACCGAGGGGAATCCGGATTGTGTTGGGAGGCGGGGTGCTGACAACGATGAGGCCGCTATCCGTGGCGGCGTTGGCAACGGATTCCCTAAAACCGGAGTCGACAGGAGAGGAAAAGAAGCGTGCGCCTTTAAAGGCCGAACGGCCCGCGGTATCACCGTCCACGGGAATGGGGGAGAAGGTGGCGGGAGCGGGAGGCAGCACAAGGTGGGTGAACTTCAGTTTGACGAGCTGTGCAAAAAGCAGTTTTTGTTGTTCAAGCGGCCAGGATGATTGTCCGTGAGGGTGGTCAGAAAAACCGCTCCAAGCGCGCACGCGGATGGTGGGTTCATACAGGTTATTAATGTTGGTAAACTTCAGGGCAGGTCTCTCAATGGGGCCGGCATCTCCACGCAGGAGATGGCGGAGGCCGAAATGGTAGGAGAGTTCACTGGCAGCCCAGAGGGTAGCCACGGGAGTTGCTCCACCGACGAGGAGACCTTTTTGTGTACTTTTCAGAACATGGCCTTGGTCTGAAAGTGTCGGCCACTCGGAAGCCGGAATGGCAGGGTTGGTATGCGGACTGCCAAGGAGAATGGAAAAGGAACGCTCTGCAGGCGCGAGGTCGCTCACGGAGACTTCTAGAGCAAAAAGCAGTTTTAGTTCTGTCGCGAGCGACTGCGCTGCAATTTTTTCCAGAGGGGGCGCCTTGTCGCTCAGGACGATGGTGATTTTGTCTGCGCCTGGCGAGGGCAGCGCGAGAGAGGTCAGGCAGAGGGCCAGTAAAAAAAAAGCCTTCATGGGGCGGGTGTTGGTTTTGGCGATTGAGCGGAAATGCAGATGATGTTTTCGCGGGAGCGCACAAAGAAGCGGCTGTCAGCGATGGCAGGTGTGCCGATGATTTCCTCCCCAAGATCGTTGCGGAAAAGTACGTTGAGTTGGGGGCCGTCTTGAAGAACAAGGACAAAGCCGTTGCGGCCGGTGATGAAGACTTTGCCGTCCGCAGCGATGGGCGAAGCGTAGTAATCGCCAAGATTACCCAGGCGCGTACGCTCCCAGAGGACAGTGCCGTCCCGAGCGTCGTAGCAACTTGCCAAGCCACCACTCTTAACAATGTAGAGCCGTCCGTTGTAGAGAAGCGGAGAGGAGAGGTTGGAGGGGGTTTTGTGGTCGAGATTCCAAAGAAGATGGGTCTTTGTAACGTCTCCGTTTCCGCCGCCCCGAACCGCTTGGATGATGTTTCCGCCGGCTGCCATGTTGCTTGAGCTTTGAAAGGCGGTGTCGAGTTCCTCAGGGCCCAGAATGCCGTCTTTGTTTTTGTCGGACGCGTCGAAGCGCTCGTGGAATTCTTTTGGAACCTCGGCCCGTGAGAGCACTCCGTCTTGGTTTGTGTCAAGCCATTGGAGCAGAGCGTGTTTTAGGGTGCGTGAGGAGTCTCCGTAACTTTGTGCCGCAAGGTAAATAACCCCGTTGCAAACCACCGGCGAAGTCATGATGGTTCGAAGCAGTGTGTTGCAGGTCCAGAGTTCTTTGCCTGTGTCCGGATCATAGCCCTTGAGTTTGCCACTTCCGGCGAGCACAAGGTCGGTGCGCCCCTCCGCCTCGCAAATGATGGGGACGGCGTAACCAGCCAGCATGTCTTCCCTGCGGGTTTTCCAGAATTGCTTGCCCGTTTTGGAATCGACTGCAACAACGAAAGGAGAGAGGTCGTCGTCTTGGCAAAAGATGACGGAATTCTTGTAAATAATAGGTGAAGCGGCAGCGCCCCAATCCATTAAATAAGCTGGCTTGGGCATTGCGTAGCGCCAGAGTTCAGCGCCATTTGAGGAGTCGAAAGCCACCAAACCGATGGTGCTTAAATAGAGATAGACGCGTTCGGAGTCCGCGGTTGGGGTGGAAGAAGCGTGGCTATTGGGGGGCGTAATTCGTGGCAGTTGACCTGTGTCGACCACGGAACGCCAAAGCTGGCGGCCGGAAGCTGCATCAAAGCAAAAGAGAGCGCAGACCTGCTCATCAACCATGGCCGAGGTGAAAAGTCGGCCGTTGACCACAACCGGCGAACCGATGCCGTCGCCGACATGAGCCTTCCACGCCACTTGTGTGGAAGATGAAAATTCAAATGGGACGCCTTTGCTTTGGGAGACGCCGGAGCCGTTTCTGCCGCGGAATTGTGGCCAGTCTTCTGCTTGAGCGGAAAGGACTGCGGCGAAGAACACCAACGAAAAAGGGGGAAGCTTCACTCCATGAGGCTACTGGGAGATACTGCGGCGTCAACGCCAGTTCCTTGAACTGGTGACAGGGAGAGGCAGGGCAATCAAAAAATAATGGTAACAAGCGAAGACCGGGTGAGAGGATCCAACCCTCAGAAGCTTCCGCAAGGTTTTTTCTGCAGGGCTAAAAGAGTAAACATGAATAAAGTAAGCGGTTTATAAGCAGGTGTTTCCATTTGTAGTTCGGATTCTGGATGAGCCCGCAGCCAAATTCCCACGCCCTCAAATTCAGGCGGGCTCTCCAAGTTAGCGTCGTGACCAGAAAGAAACCGGGTCTTCACAACTTTCAGTGTGTAACACGAATCGAGAGCTTTCTATCTCTCAATCAAGTAGATGTTTAGGAAATAAAATGCTGTTTTTTGGTGCATTGGTTCTATGGAGAACAATTGGTCTTTTGTTTGAGCTATGATTAGCTGCATTCATGCCGACACGACAGCTACGAGCTGGGCGCCCAGACTTAAGCGGCGAGATTGCGAATCGGCACTAGAAGGAGACAGACGTGCGAAGCAAAACCAGGCCTAGAGGCGGAAGCTTTCCCTAGTGGGTCGCCCGTGCTTGCGGTCTGAAGCAAATGGATTGTCCAGAATCTAATAGTCCAGATAACTTAAATAGATAGCATGATGCCTTCCCTTCTCATCATCGGCTGCGGCAGCATCGGAGAGCGGCACCTGCGCTGCTTTCAAAAGACCGGGCGTTGCACGCTCTCCGCCTGCGACACGAACCCTGTGTTGCTTGCCGCCATGCAGGACCGCTACGGCGTGCCTGTGTTTGCCTCGCTAGATTCCGCACTGGCTGAGGACCACTATGATGCCGCCGTGATTTGTACGCCAGCGAATCTGCACCTGCCGATTGCGATCAGGTTGCTGAACCTCAGGCTGCATGTGTTCATCGAAAAACCGCTGGCCATTGACAATGCTCTCGTGCCGCCGATGCGCGAGGCTATCGCTCAAGCTCAGCGTTTCGTCGCAGTGGCGTATGTCCATCACCTCATGCCCTGGCTCGTCGGCGCACGAGAATTCCTGCGCCGTGGCGAACTGGGCAAGGCGCTGCACGTCAGCAGCACCTCAGGCCAGCATTTTCCGACCTTCCGGCCCGCGTATCGCGATATCTACTATGCCCGCCATGACCTGGGTGGCGGCGGGATTCAGGACGCCTTGACCCACCTCGTGAATGCCGTGGAATGGCTCATCGGCCCCTGCACCCGCGTTTTCTGCGACGCCGCGCATCAGGCGCTGGAAGGCGTCACGGTCGAGGACACCGTCAACGTCATCGCGCGCCACGGCCATGTGCTGGTGAGCTATGCCATGACCCAGTTTCAGGCCCCCAATGAGAACACGCTAGCGATCCACTGCGCGCATGGCAGCGTGAAGATTGAAGGTCATCACCAGCGCTGGGGCACCCTGCGGCATGGCGACAAAGACTGGTCCTGGCACATCGCGCCGCCCATGGAACGCGACGACATCTTCATCGCCCAGGCCAATGCCTTCCTGGATGGCATGGATGGCAGGCCCACGCCGCTCTGCACTTTTGAAGAAGCCGTGCAGACGCTGAAGTTTAACCAGGCCGCGCTGCGGAGTGCCGCTTCGCAGCAGGTTGAGAGTCTTTAGTTGAGAGTCTCCAAAGTCACCGCAAACGGCATCCTGTTTCAGTCCCTCAACCCTAACCCTTCAGCTCCCTAGCTCCCAACTGCGAAGCCCTCATGTCAGGATCTCAACCCTCAACCCTCCACTCTCAGCCTCTTCGCCTAGCCATGCTCGGCATGATCGAGGGTAACGGGCACCCGTATTCCTGGAGCGGCATCATCAATGGCTACAACCCGGAGGAGATGGCCAAATGTCCGTATACCGGCATCCCCATCTACATGGGCAGGCAACCGCTCGAAGCCGTTTGCATCCCCGGTGCTCGCGTCACGCATATCTGGACCGATGATCCAGTTGATGCGCCGAAGGTGGCGGCAGCGAGCCTGATCGCCAACGTCGTCAATAAGCCCGAGGATGTGATCGGCCAAGTCGATGCCGTCATCATCGCCACGGATGATGGCAACGACCACGTCCGCCGCGCCCAACCCTATGTTGAGGCAAACCTGCCAGTCTTCATCGACAAGCCGATGGCTACGAACATCGCGGACTTGCGGCAGTTTGTGCAGTGGCAGCAGGCGGGCAAAATCATGCTGTCCACCAGCGGCATGAGGTATGCGCCGGAGATGCGCTTGAGCGCTGACCAACGCTCCCAACTCGGTGACCTGCGCTGGATTACCAGCTTCACCTGCAAGACTTGGGAGCGCTACGGCATCCATGCGCTGGAGGCTGTGGAACCCTTGCTGGGCCAGGGCTTCCTCACCGTGCAAGCGCACTCGGACAGCGGCGGCGATGTCATGCACCTAACTCACCGCAGTGGCGTCAAAGTCACCGTAGGCGCGCTGCACGATGCCTATGGCAGCTTCGGAGCGGTGCACCTCTATGGCACCAAAGGCGACCTAGCGCTGAAAATCGCAGACACTTACCATGCCTTCCGCGGCCAGCTCGTCGCGTTTCTCGACATGTTGCACACCGGTGTGAGGCCGCTGCCGTTTGAGGAGACGGTGGAACTCATGGCCGTCATCATCGCTGGCATCCGCAGCCGCGACCAGGGCGGGACGGTCATCGCCATTGCCGACGTCCTCTCAGAACTCCACCCCCTAACGTGATTACTTTGCGGTGTAACCCCCATCGACCGGGAGATTCACTCCCGTAATGTACCGCGAAGCATCACTGAGAAGGAAGATGACCGCACCTCCCAGATCGTCAGCATCAGCCATGCGATTGAGCATGGTATGCTCGCAGTAGCGAGAAAGGAACGGCTCGGGCTGGTTGTTGAAAAAGCCACCAGGCGAGAGGCAGTTCACGCGCACACTTTTGGGTCCATAAAGCGCCGCATAAAAGCGCGTCAGATTCTCCATGCCCCCCTTGTGGAAGAAGTAGTCGGGCGGCATGTCACCCATGTCCGTACCAGTGTAGAGTTCGTAGCTGGGGCCGATCATGCCCTGGATGCTACCAATGTTCACGATGCTGCCACGCCCAGCATTCGCCATAGTTTGACCAAAGTGACGGTGCATGAGCATGACGCCCGTGGCATTCACACGCATGGAATCCGCGAACTGCTCCACCGCTCCATTCGCGCCTTTCATCGGTCGCAGCACCGCGTTATTTACGAGACCGTGCAGAGCGCCGAATTGCGCGTTGATGCGCTCATGCAATGCCATGACCGAAGATTCATCTCCTTGATCGAGTGCCTCTGCGAAAACATGATTGCCCTTTTTTGTCTCTTCATCGGCGACAACTTGCAGCTTCGCCACATCACGGGCAGCAAGGATGAGCGTGGCACCCGTTTGAGCCAACATGGAGGACAAGCCACGACCATAAAGCCCAGCGCCGCCGGTGAGGAGTAGGGTTTTGTCTCGGAGGGAAAAAAGGTCGGTCTGCATGACGCTTATTTGGTCCCGTAAACCGAGTCAGTGCCAGTCGCAACAGCACCGCCACCGAAGTCCTTTGTGAGCTTGTGGAAGGCGGTGCCGAGTTCGATCACATCCGCACCGAGCGTGAAGATACGGGTGCCTTCTTCGATGAGTTGCTCTTTTTGACCGAACAGCGATGCGACAGCGACGTGCTTGCCGTTTTTCACCGCCGCAGCATGGACACGCTTCCGCGCGGCGACAACTTCAGGGCACGTGGCCTGACCTAGCTTTCCGATGCGGTGACTGAAATCCCCCGCACCGAAGAGCAGCATGTCGAAGCCGGGCACGGCTGCGATTTCTTCGACGACTTCGAGTGCCTCTGGCGACTCGATTTGCAGGATGACGAATTTCTCTGTGTTACAGTGATGCCCGTAATCCGCGAGCGGCACCTGACAGAACAGGCCGTCCATGTTCCCTGCGTCGAGTGCTTTGCTGCCCATCGGGCGGCAGCGGACCATGTCCACAACGTTGCGGGCCTCATCGGCGCTGGTGATGTGTGGCACCATGATGCCTGTGGCATCGCATTCAAAGGGCTTCACATACTCGCTGTAGCCGCCCTTGTTCACGCGGACGATGGTGTCCATGTCATAGAGCTTCGCTGCGCGGATTTGATGCTCAAGGTTGAGCCAGTCATTCGGCACGTGCTCGTTGCAAAGCCAGACCGCTGAGGCTCCGGCGAGTCCCGCCAGTTCCACGATGCGGGGATCGCCCATGTTCAGTTTGATGACGGTGGAGTTCTGGCCGGAGCGCAGTTCGCGGAGGATTCGGGAGGGTCGTAGTTTCATCGGATGAGTTTAGAGAAGATGAGGATGAGAATCGAATCCATGATTAGAGAGGACTAAAGTTCTTCGATAGGGATGCGGAAGCAATTGTCCGTTCTCGACTGCTTCTTGTCCTCGCCGCCGAGGCAATAGACAAAGCCCGCGTGCTTCACTAGGCCCACCATCGCGGCATAGGGCAGCGGTTTGGCCGGGCGATAGATGTCAGTGGTCACATCGTAGATCACCGCTGCGGCGGTGAAATCGTCAGTGAAGCCACCGGCAAGGTAGAGGTGCGTTTCATCCAGCGGTATGGCGCTGAGGCCGCGGTTTGGCTGCGCGAGCGGTTTCAGGGCCCGCCAGGTGTTCTTTGCTGGTGAAAATGCATACGCCGTATCTGTGTTGGCCGCCGCCTTGGCCTCCGCGTCGTAGTTCATGCCGCCAAAGACAAATAGCTCGTCACGCGCAACGGTGGATGCGGCTACGGCGAAAGGTTTGCCTGGGAAGTCGGTGAGGCGTGTGATGGTTTGGGTGGCAGGCACGAACGCGTGCGTCAGGCGTGTGAGTCCCGCAAGATTCGCAGCGTCATCGGTGCCGCCCACGAGAATATATTTTCCCGATAGATAGCCTCCGGCTGCCAGCACCACGGCGGCAGGCAGTTCTAGTTCTTTGGTCATCACCGTCTTGATGCCATCCACGAATCCAAAAATGCGCCGCGGCTTCTTTCCATCGGTGCCGCCCATGAAGGCTAACCGCAAACCATCTTGATAACTCGTGCCATACGCATAAGCACCTTCCTGGAGATCCTTGACCTTCTCCCAGCGCTTTTTGGCAGGATCAAACTCGTGAATCGCCGTTAGCCAGTTTTTCACACCTCCCTCCCAGTTTGTACCGCCTATGACAACGACACGCGGACCGTCTGAGCCACAAATGCAACCCCCGTTGGGCACGGGCAACGGAGGAAGCGCCTCCCAGTCGGCATGAGCGGTAGTAATCAAGGCTAGGCTAAGTAAGAGGCGTTTTATCATCTGAGCTAGTCGATCGGTCATAGTGGTCGGTGCGCTTGGTTTTCCATTTGAAGGTCAGTCTCACGTCCTTTTCCCCGCTGAGGCCACCGGGGGCGCTGGGAGGCGTCACATCATCCACGCGGCGCATTTCCCACCAACATTGGCCACAGTGGTTGTGCTCGTGATCCACGACGAAGCCCGCTTTCTTCATCAGCGGGCCGATCCAGCCCATGCAATGGTCACAATAGTCATGGTATTGCTCCAGGCCGTTTTTGATGAGAAAACCCTTCGAAGGGCACTGATGCATGTCGATGCGATAGACCTCATCGGTGGAAGTCATCACATGATCCGCTGCTTCTTCTTCGAGCGTGTGCTGCCAATACTTCCTCATGCCTTCGATGCCGTGATTGACGATCAAGTCCGATGCATGACGCTGTGAATCCTCACTGATGGCCTCCACCCAGTAATCACGCACGAGTTCATGTCCGCCGAGTTGCTCCAGCCAGCCAAAGGTCCACTCGTAATGCCCGCAGAAATCGTAACAGCCAATCATGATGCCGTAGCGATATCCTCGATGTTTTGAGCTGCGCTGCAATCGCTGCGTTTTATGAAGCGTTGCACACAGCTTCCGTTGCCGCCCTTCACTCGCACAGTCATGCCAGCAGGCTCAGCCATGGCATCACTCACGAAGTAACATTGCTGGCAAAAGGTCGGCATGATTTCCCGCGCCTGTGCACGCAGATGCCGGATCGCCGGACAAGTCGTCACCACCACGCAGACTTCGTTTGCGTGCAGACTCACCTCAGCCTCCGCATTCGGTTCAGCATCAAAAAAAGCCCGCCAATATTCTGCAACCGACTGTAGCCCTCCTTTACTCCACTGCTGGCTCACTGGCGCATAGTATCGGGTGCCCAGTTCGTGCCAGTAGCGCAGCAAGCCGTCGCGACCGAAGCGATTGAAGATGAAACGAAACGTCGCATTGATCGCCGTGTAGAAATCTGCTGCGCCGACAGGTTTCGTGTCGGTGTAGGGAAGCGCATTCCTGTCCTCGGTCATGGCGGTCAGTAGGATTTACTAACACCGGTCGGTGATTCCACCGGTGCGCCGGAGCGTTCGTTCAGCAGTTGATCAAACTCCGTCGAGCACTGGGAGAGGTGCTTGTGCAAGGCACCAAACTCGCTGCCCAAAACAACGAGCCGCGCACCCAGTGATACAATCGCACGGGCATCGTCCGCAGTCCCCACAGGACGGCCCCATGTCTTGCCATGCTTAAGACAGGCGGCAGCGATCTTTTTCTGGACCTCCAGCATCTTTGGATCCGTGACGGAGGGACTGCAACCGAGGCGCAACGACATGTCGCCAGGGCCTAGAAAGAGCACGTCCACGCCTGGCACGGCGGCGATGGCTTCGACGTTTTCCAAGGACTCCGGAGTTTCGATCTGCACGGTCAGAAATGTCTCGCGGTTCGCCTGCGTGGTATAGTCTTTCGGAGCTCCGACCCAGAAGCTCGCATCGCGTCCACCGCCGCAGAGGCCGCGGTCACCCAGCGGTGGAAACTTCACTGCCTGCACCAACAAGCGCGCTTCATCAGGTGTCCCCACATGAGGGATCATGAGGCCGGAAGCGCCTTCTTCGAGCAACCGGTAAAGAGCCGTTTTCTCCTTCGTCGGAGGACGCCATAGACAGTCGATGTCAGCCGCGTGATGGTTGGCGATCATGGCTTGTGCTTCATGCGGATCCCAGGTGCGATGCTCGGCATCAACCCAGACCCCGTCGTAATGAAAGTGGGCGGCCAGTGCGGGAAACATGAAGATGGGCGATCCGGCGCAGCAAACGCGCGCGACTTTACCCGAGCGGATTTTGGCGAGAATTTTGGAGGGTCGCATGAGTGAGGTGAGGGGTGTTGGTGAAGGGACCTGTTGCGATCAGCCAAGCCGTTTCGGTCGCACAAAAGCGAGGAGCAGGCCGCTGAGCAGCACCAGTGCTGCGGAGCCCATCAGGAGCAAGCTGAGGTCCACATGCCGCTCCTTCAGCCAGCCACCCAGGTAGGCTGCGACACCACCAATGCAACAACTGAAGAAGTTTAGAATGCCGTAGCCCGTGGCGCGCTGCTGCGGCTCGACGACCTGACAGAGGATGGGCATCATGTTCGAGTCCGAGCAGCCGCGTGAGAAGCCAAAGACGATCAGGCACACCACCGCAAACCACAGCGCCTCGGTGTGTGAGGTCATGAACACAAAGGGCGTCGCTAGGGTGAGCGCAATCATGGGCACCCAAACGCGGCCGCGCAACGCGGTGATGCTCCAACGATCCGCCCAGGCACCACCGACGAGCACTCCGATAAACGCAGCGACCTGCATGTAAGCGGTGGCTGTAAAGCCAGCCTTGGTCTGCGAAAGGTGGAAGTGTTCGCCTAAAAATGTCGGCATCCAAGTGGTGAACGCCCAGCCGGCAAATCCCAGCAGTCCCCAGTGCAGGGCGAGAATCCAGAACGTGCCATTGCCCCCTAGCTCTTTGAGGGTCTCCACAGGATCAACCTTGGCGTTGCCATCATTGGCGTGCTGCGCTTTCGGCACATCCTTCAGAAAAATCGAAAGCACAGCGGCGAGCGCGAGGCCCACGACTCCGAACGTGGAGAATCCGGAGGACCACCCGTGCGTGTCCGCCATCCAGCCGCCCATGCCGCCGAGCGCAACGCCTGCATAGATGCCGCTCATGTGAATCCCCGTAGCGAGTGAACGCGTGCTGCCGCGATGGTAGTCGGCGATCAAGGCAAGTGCAGCGGGGATGTAACAGGCCTCACTGACTCCCATGAGCACGCGGGTGGCCAGGAGTTGCTGGTAAGTCTGAACATAGGCCGTGGCTAACGTCACCCCAGACCATACCGCGAGACTCACAAGAATAACCCGACTGCGGCTGAAGCGGTCCGCGCACCATCCACCCAAGGGACTGAGCACGCCATAGACGACGAGGAAGACCGTGAACAAAATGCCGAAATCGTCATCTCCCATTGGAATGGCTGTCTTAATCGAAGCACGCATCGTGGTGAGCATGTTTCGGTCGAGGTAGTTGAGACAGCCGACACCCCACAACAATCCCACGATGAGCCACGCACGCGGTAGCGGGCGGATGTCAGCGGCACTCTGGAGGGGTAAGATTGCGGGCATAAGGATGAAGGATGGATAATTTTGGCCAGCCAACCGGGTGTGATGCAGATTTACCAAATGGTCCAACCACCATCGACGGCAAGGTTTTGACCCGTGATGAAGGTGGAGGTGTCGCTGAGCAGGAAGGCGACGGCTCCGCCAATTTCAGGGGATTGACCGACACGGCCAAGCGGGACTTTTCTGGATAAGCGGTCGATGAACGCGGGTTCCTCTCGCTGGACGCTGGGATTTGGGAAGGGGCCAGGGCTGATCGCATTGCAACGCACGCCTTTTTTGCCGTAATGCACGGCGAGATAGCGCGTGAGCTGCTGAATACCTGCTTTGCCGACGCCGTACTCGACCGGGTTCGGATTCATCGGCGCTTCATAGATG
Organism: Akkermansia muciniphila; assembly: GCA_945906945.1. Classification (GTDB taxonomy): domain Bacteria; phylum Verrucomicrobiota; class Verrucomicrobiia; order Chthoniobacterales; family Chthoniobacteraceae; genus Chth-196. The sequence continues at coordinate 4,487 of CAMDSZ010000049.1, read as the reverse complement.
TGCGGGTCCGTAGAGACGGTGCCATACATGCTGGAGAAGAGCACCAGGCTACCGCTGCCGCGTTCAGCCATGGCATTGCCGATGGCACGAGCGAGCGTGAAGGTTGCGGTGAGGTTCCCGTGATTTGCGTGGTCGAAATCGGCAGCAGTGAGCTCGTCGAACTTCTTCGCAGTGGAGGCATAGGTCATGACGACGAGGCCATGCGGCACCCCGCGTGCAGCGATTTGATCGACAACGAATTTTTCGAGCGCGGGGATGTCGGCGGCATCAAGGTCGGCAGGCGTGACATTCGGTGCTGGCTGAGCTTTGCCTGGGAGATCGGCACACAAGACAGTTGCGCCGAGTTCGATCAGTAGTTTGACGACTTCCTGCCCGAGATAGCCCGCGCCGCCGATGACCCAGATGTCGCGATTTCCGAGTGAAAAAGGGGTGCTCATAGTTTGCCAATTTGCGATATGGTTAGGCCGCCATCGATGACGATAATTTCGCCCGTGATGTAGCTGGCGGCGGGGGAGCAGAGGAACGTCACCGCACCCGCGCAGTCCTCGGCCTTGCCAACCTGGCCGAGCAGAATTTTCTTCTCGTAGTGCTTGAGCAGATCACTGGCGCGCGACTCCATCCATACGGAGTTCAGCGGCGTCTTGATGAGGCCGGGCGCGATGCCGTTCACGCGGATACCGTACGGCGCGAGCGAGACGGCCAGCGAACGCGTAAGCATCACGAGGCCACCTTTGCTCACGTCGTAGGCGACACTGTCGGACTCGGCTTGAAAGCCATTCGTGGAAGACGTAATGACGATGCTCCCGCCGCGCTTTTCACGCACCAAATGCCGCGCAAATGCCTGTGCGGTGAAGAACATCGCGCGAAGGTTCAGCTGCATCGTCCTGTCCCACAGCGCCTCGGTCATTTCCAGAAATGGCACGTCAAAAAAGCTGCCGGCATTGCAGACAAGCGTGTCCAAAGACGGCTCGGAGGCGAGGGCGCCCTCGATGAGTTTTTCCGGCGCACCGACGTCACATAGGTCGCATGGGATATACGAGACGCAGTCCGGCAACTCGCCGGGGCGCTCTTGTAGACCATGTGCCACCACGCGCGCGCCCGCTTCATGCAGGCCATGCGCGATGGCAAGGCCGATGCCTTGCGAGGAGCCGGTGACGAGGGCGGCGTGGCCTTTAAGTGAGAATGCGTTCATCATGCAGCTTGAGGTATTTGAGCGTGTTCGTGCAGGCGATGCGGGTCACGACCTCGTCACCGGCGGCTCTGAGGGCCGTCATTTCCTTTTCGTAGGTGCTGATCAGCTTCAGGACCTTGCCGCTGATCTCTGCGGCATAGCTGTAAAAGGGTGAATCACTACCCCACAGGAATTTTTGAGGATAAGCGGCGGCGAGATCAGCAATGACACGGCCGGGATCGCTATAGTCGCTATCAAAACGGCGCTCCCGTGGGGCGATGTAGGGAAGGTCATCGACAGCGCCGATGCAGTGGATGCAGTGGGCGGAGTTGTCGAACCATGCGTTTGGCAGCGCTTGAATACGGTCAAGGCATTCCTTGTCGTAGCGGCAGGAGTGGGCGGCGCAAAAGCGAATGTCGGGATGGGCTTCGGCGATGTCGATGATGTCGTGCGCCTGCGCCCAAACGTCGTCTTTGGCGACGCTGCTGTGAATGATAAAGGGCACATCCCACTCGCGAGCTAAGTCGAGGAAGACTTTGCCTTCGTGAGCCAGGCGTTTGATGTCGGCCTGGATGATGGTGCTTTGGATTTTGATGCCGTAGAATCGGTATTCTCTGCGTAGCTTGATGAGTTCGGCGGCCTGCGCTTCCGTGCTACGCATGGGGTCCACCATGACGAAGGGGAGGACGTGTTTGCCTTCCTTAGGGAAGAGCTTCTGGCATTCCTCAAGCAGGCGTCGATTCTCAAAGGCATAGGGGACTGTTTCGAGGCCGCCTTTGCCAAAACCGACGCCGCCAGTGCGGAACTGGGTGATATCCATGGCCGCGTAGCTCACGAACGGAAATGCGATCCAATGCGTAATCCCGAGCGCTCCGCCTTCCTGTTTCATTTGCACGAGTTGCTGGGCATAAGGGAAAGCGCCGTGAAGGTAGAACAACAGGTCTGCGCCGACATGGTTGTGACAGTCAATAATCACTATCAGTGTAGAGTACACTCCCAGCATCCACATTTGCGCGCGCTATCCGTAGCCAACAAAGTAAAGCCGTTTACGCTCAGGCTAAAACGGATCGGATGAAAATCGACCGAGTTTTTTTAAAACTTCGCTGCCGCCCTCAAAATGGCCGGCGTCTCTGCGTGGCGACAGGTGCGAGCGCTGGAGGAGGCGTTCGGCTTGCAACTCGTGGACATGCAGGCCAGCAGGTGGTGCATGCCGATGATCACAAAGTCGGTGGCCAGGGGTTTTGATCTCGCCTCACGGCAACCAACGAATACACGAGGGCATCGTCATCGAAACCGGCTCGTTTACTGCGCTCAGCTTTCCTGTCCCTGCCTCAATCCGGAACACCACGACATTGTTCCCCTCCATGTTTGCGCAGAGAAGCCACTGGCCGTCTGGCGTGATGAGAAGGTTCTGCGGAGCTTTGCCTAGGCTGGGCTGGATATTGACCAGCGTCAGTTTTCCATCATCGCCGATGCGATACGCAGCGATGCTGTCGTGACCACGATTTGTTCCATACAGGAAGCTGCCATCGGGTGTGATCTTCAGATCGGCGCAGATGCTCTCGCCGTTGAAATCCGCAGGCAAGGTCGAAATCGTCTGGCGCTCGGTTAACCTGGCGGAAGCGGTCGCGTAATCGAAGAAGGTAACGGTATTAAGATACTCGTTGATGACATAGACCCGCTTCCCATCTGGGTGAAACGTCACATGTCGCGGACCGGAGCCCGGAGCTACTTTTATGAAAGGTTGCGACTCATTCGGCTCCAACTTTCCGGTGGCCGCATCGAGCCGATAGATAAGGATTTGATCGATACCGAGATCCGCCGAGAGCGCGAAGCGATTGTCTGGACTCACCACGATACTGTGCGCATTAACCGCCTTTGGCGGAGTCGCATCGGTCTCGGCAGTGCCATGGAGGATCAGTGAGGTGGATTCACCCAATGTGCCATCTTTGTGCACAGGCAGCGCGGTGACACTTCCGGAAGAGTAGTTGGCAACCAAGAGGGTCCTGCCCGTGGCATCGATGTCCAAATAGCACGATGTCGTCCCACGGGTGGATTGTTGGCTCGTACGCTTGAGCTGCCCCTCGCGCCCTTCAACCGCATACGAGGCCACTAGCGATACCTCTGGGCCGCCAAATTGTTTTGCTTCAGTGGCGTACAGAAATCGCCTGTCCGGCGAAATCACGAGGAAGAAGGGGTTCTGGATACCCGTGGTCCGATGCAGCGGCTCTAAAACGCCGTTTTTTGAATCGAACTTAAAGGCATGGATCGCCCCATTCTCACCTGGAGCGAAGGCGGAGATGAAAACGAGGGGCGCGGCGGCTTGCGCGAGTGCGTCAGTGCCTATGGCGAGCAAAGGGGAAAGGATGTCTTTCATAAAGGGGTTGTTATTTGTGGGCAAGCCGACGAGCTGATGGCAGATGACATGAGGTTGTCGAGCGGCGCGAGATCCCGCGATCTTAAAAGCCATGACAACCACATATCCATCCCAATTAACTGCCTCCTACGACTCCATCAAACTCGGCATTGACGCCCACGCCCAATATTACTGGGTAAGCCGTCAGGTCGACGGGGCGACTCCGCAGCCCGTGCAGAAAATGACCTACGACGAGCTCATGCTCTTTGTGGTTAAACAGCAGAAACTCACCCGTAACGTGGTGACCTGTTATGAGGCGGGTGCGTTCGGGTTCCACCTGCACCGTCGGTTGGAGGAACTCGGCATCAAGAACTACGTGGTGCAACCCCAGGACTGGGATGAACGTGGCAAAGGGGTGAAGAATGACCGGCTCGATGCCGCAGCGTTGTGCCAGCGTCTGGATCGTTTTGAGCGTGGAAACAAAAAGGCGTTCAGCACGGTGCGCATTCCAACGGTGGACGAAGAGCGGGAACGCGCGATGAGTCGGCAGCGCCAGCAGCTCATGCGCGAACGCCAGCGCGTTGCTGGGATGGGCCGCGGACTGCTTGCGCTGCACAATATTCACGTGACAGGGAAGTGGTGGAAGGGCAAAGCGTGGGCGGCGATCAAGGTGCTGGCGCCTGAGTGGGTGATTGAAATGCTGGAAGTGTTTATTAAGATTCTAACTCCTCTGGAAGAGCAGGAGTTGAAGTTGATGCATCAACTGCAGGAGGCGGCGAGGGAGAGGAAGATTCCGCGTGGCGTAGGACCGTTGACGTTTGAGATTTTGCGGCGTGAAGTTGGGGATTGGGGTCGGTTCAACAACCGGCGGCAGGTGTCTAGTTACACGGGATTGTGTCCGCGCGAACACAGCAGCGGGGGCAAACGCCGAGCTGGAAGCGTCAGCAAGAGCGGGAATCC
>CAMDSZ010000048.1 GCA_945906945.1 Akkermansia muciniphila | reverse complement strand
CGAAACTGTATCACCGGTTGGATTCACCAATTTTCCTGAGCCATAGTTCGCCTTGTCCAGCGGCGCAGGCAACAGACGGGACCCGACAGATGAGTTCGGAGGAGGATTTTTTTGAATTTCGATCGCAACATCCATCAGGCGGCCAATCGCCTTGCGGTACACCTCATGCCCAAACGGAGAGGGATGCAGGCTCTTGAAGTCCTTTTCCCACGAAAATTCGCCTGCTGCGATACGCTCGGTCACCTCTTCCGCCAGATCGAGCGAGGGCAGCCCGTAATGCGCGGCGACGCGCTCATGGTTGCGAATGACCGCAGGGCGTTCGCCCTTTCGGATGTCGTCCATCTTGGAGGGATCTACAAAGTATAAAAGCAGCACGTCAGCCTCAGGATTTGAAGTGAGAGTGTGCCGCACGATTCCTTCAACGGCTCTGATCTGCTCAATGTCCGTGTGCCCGTTGGTGGAGTCATTCACGGCGGATTCGGCAATCAATAAGTCGACCCGCCCCCTTGAGAGCACGTCCCGTTCCAACCTAAAAGCGCCGGGAGTTGACCCAAGAGAACCAATGCCAGCATGCACGAAATCAAACTGCGTTTTAGGAAACCGCTTCTGCAAATCCTCCGCCACGGATTCGCGCCACCCCTTCATTTGAGTGATCGATCCGCCTAAAAAAGCGACTCGCGCAGTTCCGCCCGCCGCAAAAGTCCTAAGCGCGTTTGGAAGCCCGTTTCGAATCGCATGATAATTGTACCCGAACGGCGTCTGCCCTGCCTCAGGCCCGAGCGGCTTGATCGGTGCTTTTACGCAGAAAGCGTGTGCCGCGATGAAATCCGCGATCGGCATTGGATCCCTCAAGCTGTGAGGATGATGCTTGGTGAATGGACGCTGAATTACCTGGATCTCGCCGCCCAATTCCGAGTAGCGCGACTGGACGAGGCCTATATTTTCGGTAAACGGCACGACTTCGTCAGCCTTTCCGCTAAAACCCACGATCGGAATAGAGGCACGGGCAAGGCTCGCGAGCGTGTCCACCGGATTGCCGCCGTATTTCAGCGCTTCTGCTTCGTCTGCGAAGTGGTAAACGCCCAACAGTCTTTCCCAATCTTTCTTTCCACCAACACCACTCCCCTTGCCCGCAGGCCAGCTCTTAAAATCACAAACAGCGTTGTCTGCGTAAATGGCCGCGACCTTGCCGGGATTCGCGACCGCCCAGTTGAATGCAAACAATCCACCGAGACTAAAGCCGGCCAAAGTAACTTTCGAGCTGAGACGGAAGACAGAGCGCACGTAGTCATAAAACTCGTTCATCGGTGCCATCGCCGCTGGAGCTCCGTAAAGATTTTGCACATTGATATACCCCACGTGAAAACCACGCCGCAACAGCTCAAGATCAACCTGAGGCTCATGCCCAAAAAACTCTGTCCTCCAATACCAGGGATTGCCTGGCAAAGGCTTTGAGGGAAACACGACTGCGGCGTCCCGATCGCCCAGTTTAAAATCCATTTTTTTGTAGCCGAAAAACACACCCTGCTTTAACGCTTCTGCTTCGGGCAGCCGCTTCACGCGAAAATTTCGGAATGCAACGGGATCCGAGTGACCGGCCAACCCGATGAAGCCGCGTCGGGCATCGAGACCCTTCGGTACTTTGGAAAGTTTGCTGCGGTCTATTTGGTCTATGTCAACATCGAGGATTTTTGTGCCGTTCAATGTCACTTTTATCGTCTGTCCCCTGACCTCGATCTCTTCAAAATTCCACTCCCCGACGGGCCGCAAATAGCCGACCTTGGCACCCACACAATGGTAGAGAGATCCGTGCACTTGATATGGGAGAAGCGGAGCCTTTGGATGAGCCGCGTTGTATCCTTCGTTATCGATGACCTGTAACTCAATCCCATCCGAGGAGGGCGAGCCACCGAGCGGTGTGCGGATAGCAATCCCGTTGTTGCCGGCGAGCGGCAGCTTGAATTCAAATCGCAACAGGATGTCTCCGTATTCCTCGCGACTCAGCAAAGTGCCGCCTTTGCCCTGCTTGCAGATGATGGCTCCATCCACCTCTTCATAATGCTCCACTGCTCCCTGCCAGTTCTTGAGATCAATTCCATTATCAAGCCGGGTAAACCCATCCGCATCGCGTTCCGAAAGGATCCGGTTACTTTCCTCTGCAGGAATTTCTCTAATGAACAGATTCCTCCACCGTATCTCGCTGCCATGCGTCTGGAGTTGGATTGGACCGCGCACATGGACCGGATCTAGCATCAACTCATTCACCCTCGCCACAACCGTGCCCGGCAGGTCTTTGCCATAAGCGAGGTAACCAGATTTTTTGTTCGCGAAAAAATTCTCCAGCACTTCATGGTCCACCACGGTCTCACCGTTGAAAATCACGGTTACCCGCTCCCCCAGCATCCGGATCTTGAAACTATTCCACTCCCCCAAAGCTCGATCCATCTTTCGCGCCGGATCCTTTCCAGGAGCACCTTTGCCATTGTTCCAAAGCCCGCCTGAACCGAGGCTTTTTCCAAGTCCGTTCGGGTCGGCGCTACCCGCATCCCAAATCTGCACCTGCGGAATCCCCCGAAGGTAAACTCCGCTATCCCCCTCGGGCAACGCCTTGTATTCGAGCATGAGTTCGAAGTCGCCGTAGTCGCTGTCGGTAGTCAGGTACAGACCTTTACCATCGTTTACCAATTCCCCATTTTCGACACGCCAGTGATTTTCAATGTGTTCCTGCGTTAGGTTTCCCTTGGCGTCCACGAGTCCACCTCGGATTGATTTGCTTTTGTACTCAAGGCGCTCCTCCGGAGACATCGCCCTCAAGGTTGCCGGATCTGAAGTTCCCCACCCGAACCAACCGCTCAAATCTTTACCGTTGAATAAGGGCCTGAATCCCTCGGGAGTGTGAGGCTGCGCGAAGGCCTGGCTGCAAAGGACCGCTCCGACGAGCGGAAGTAATGTTAGTCTCATGGTCAAAGGGGGAGTTAGATTGAAAAACACCTTCGTCAAACCTGATCAAATTTGAAGCGAGATAGTTTCAACTTGGAGTAAATCTGCGATAAGGCGTGCTGTAAAAACCTAAACACCGCCTGATTTACTGCCCCTCTTCAATGGCTTTTCCCGAATGACTGGCCTGAATAAACAACTCATTGACCAGATCAAGCGTGAAGGTCCCATTTCTTTGGCGCAGTTCATGTCGTGCGCCCTTTACGACCCGAGCCTCGGATACTACGCCTCTGGCCGTGCAAAGATTGGTAAGAACGGAGACTTTTATACGAACGTCAGCGTTGGGCCCCTGTTTGGGAAACTCCTCGCCAGACAATTCTCCCAGATGTGGCATCTTCTCGGGGAGCCTCCGGCATGGACTTTGATTGAACAGGGAGCCTTCGACGGAAGCCTAGCCAGTGATGTGCTCAACGCGCTGGAGCAGCAGGCTCCAGACTGCTACGAAGCGACAACGCTCACGCTAATCGAGCCATTCGCCACCCTGCAGGAAGCTCAAAGTTCGACCCTCAAAAAACATTCGGGAAAAACGAGCTGGAAAGGGAATCTGGGCTCTTGCACTCCGTTCTCGGGCGTTCACTACTCAAATGAGTTACTGGACGCGTTTCCCGCACATCAGGTCCGTTACACGGAAGGAAGATGGGTGGAGCGTTGCATCGGATACGAGGGGGATGGATTGGCCTGGACAGAGGCCGAAATAACCAACCCAGCGCTTCAAAATGCGGTAAAACGGCTTACAGCCCCCGAGGGGGACGCTATCAGAGAGGTGTCGCCCATTCAGGAGGCATGGCTTGAGGAGCTTTCGCGAAAACTAACAAACGGCTGGATACTGATCTGCGACTACGGCTTAACTGAGGAGGAGTTAGCGCTTCCCCATCGAGGCAGCGGCACACTGACCGGCTACAGAAATCACCGTCGCTCCGTTAGCCCGATCGAGCAACCCGGCGATCAAGATATCACGTACCAGGTTAACTTCACCAATATGAGTTACTTGGCGGAAAAACTGGGCCTACAGACGGTGATCTTCACCGAACAGAGTCGTTTCCTGACTGGGATCGCCCCGCTGCACTTTGAAGATTCCCTCGGGCTGCCGACCAAAGAGAAACAAAGAGAGATGTCAGAATTCCGTACCCTGACCCACCCGGACCTTCTCGGATGCCGATTCAAAACGATGCTCCTTTCAAAGGCGCGCCCCGCAACTGAAGCGCTTGCAGGGGGACGATTTGCGCCCCAGAAAACCAGCATCATTTGTTAGCACTATCGCGTGCAGGCTCACCCACTCACCGCCGAGTCCGCTACACCTTTTTGGAAGGTTTTTCTTAGGGAAAATCAGCGCTTTACTGATTGCCAGAACGCACACGCCCATTAATCTGTTCCACAATGTTCACCAGAAGCGCATCGAGTCCGATCTCAGTCGTCACGGGGGGAGCCGGGTTTCTGGGCTCTCACCTAACAGATAAACTTCTCGCAGAGGGACATAGGGTTGTCGGGCTCGACAATCTGATCACTGGAAACCTAGAGAACATCGGGCACTTGGCTGGGAACCAAAATTACCGGTTCATCCGTCATGACGTCTCAAATTTCATCTTTCTGCCTGACGATGTAGATTTCATCTACCACTTGGCATCCCCAGCGAGCCCGATCGATTACTTGGAACATCCGATTCCAACGATGAAGGTTGGTGCCCTCGGGACACACAACGCATTAGGGCTTGCGAAGGCCAAGAAAGCAGGACTGCTGCTCGCATCCACCAGCGAGTGCTATGGTGACCCACTTGTCCATCCCCAGAAGGAAGACTACTGGGGAAATGTAAACCCGATCGGTCCGCGCGGCGTCTACGACGAGGCAAAACGATTTGCCGAAGCGATCACCATGGCCTACCACCGCTACCATGGAGTAGACACAAAGATTGTCCGTATTTTCAACACATACGGCCCCAGAATGCGCCTGCGCGACGGAAGAGTTGTCCCGGCCTTTATTGGACAGGCACTGGCGGGGGAACCGCTCACCATTTTCGGCGATGGATCTCAGACCAGGTCCTTCTGTTTTGTGAGCGACCTTATTGACGGGATTTTCCGCCTTTCCCAGAGCGACTTCCATGAACCGGTGAACATCGGCAACCCGATCGAGATGACAATCAAGCAGTTTGCTGAGCACATTCTTCGGATCACCGGTTCCGAGCATGGCATCGACTATCGTCCTCTTCCAGTCGATGACCCGAAGGTTCGTCAACCAGATATCTCTCGCGCCAATAAAGTGTTAAATTGGCAACCCAAAGTTGATTTTGAGATTGGTATAAGAGAAACTTTAGAATATTTCCGATCCCGCCTGACGGCGGACCCAAAGTAACTCCAACAACTTCCCCCCTTCCTCCCCGGATCATGAAATACACACCCCTTGTCGCTGCGCTTTTTTTTGTCGCAGGTAACCCCGTTCATGCAACCCCAGAGGAGCATGACAGAATGCTTGACGTCGCCAAGGGCGGGGGCGGCATTTACGCCAACGAGCTGAAAATCGAAATAGTCGGCACACCTATTTTTACTGCGCAATCGATCCCTCCGATGGCGCCGAAGGCCCCGCGCCCGGTGACTCCCGACGATCCTCAGCCGAGGTGGGTCCAGATCGAAACCACTTTCGATTGCAGCATTCCTTTCAGCGAACTCACTCTGAAGTACCACGCTCTGCTGTTGGTCAATGAGGATCCCGACAGAGAGCGCAAGATGAGAGGAGAGCAGATCGCCGGACAGAAGCCGCCGATTAAAAAATACAAGCTTATCGAGGGGGAAACCTCTCTTGTGGATGTGATGCGGGGTAAATCCCGTCATGCTGCAATCTATATCTCCCCTCGGACGTGCCAGAAACTGTCGGATCATTCTCTGAGCATGGACAATTTTAAATCGGTGTGGGTGGAGATCAACGATCAGAGTGGCAAATTAGTGGCGCAGCAAATGTACAAGGCAACGCCCGCTACAAAGATGGCTGAAATCACCCAAACCGCGACGATTGTTGGGGAACTAGTCAACGCGGGAGTTGCCAAAGATGGAGCGAAAGTGGAGCGGGTCACTGAAACAATGGTAAACCGAAACTTCACCCCGTTCTCACTTTTGAATTGGGACTATTACGAAATGATCAACCCGAAGAAGTAGTTTAGCGACTTGGTCCCAACTTCCGCGCTGGAAAACTCATCAACGGTCATCTAAGCCAAACATCCGATGGCAGGCCCTAAACGAATCATCACGCTAAGCATTGGCTCCCAGACCATCTCAATGGCTGAGTTCTCTCGGGAGAAACGCGGCATGCTTAAGCTAAAGCACGTTGAGACGCGTGACTTGATCCCCGACCCAGCGGCGGACGCCAGTCGTTCTTCCCAAGGAGCGCTGCACATTTCAGAGATGACCGCTGCGCTCAAGGCGAAATCACAGACTGTGAAATGCACTCTTCCCGCCCAGGCGACCTTCAGTCGGTTGGTGAAGATTCCTTCTTTTTCGCAGGATGAGTTTTCGAAAACCGTTGCTTTCGAAGCACAGCAGAACATCCCCTACCCGCTCGCTGAAGTCACTTGGGATTACAAAACTGTTGCTGACGCATCAAGTCAGGAGCCTGAGGTACTGATCGTCGCGGCCAAGAATGACTTGCTGGATGAATGGACGGCAGGCATCGCGGACAGCAAGCTAAAGCTGTCCACCATCGATTTGTCTCCTCTGGCGATCTACAATGCATTCCGCTATAACTATGGGGAACCCGAGGGCTGCTCACTGCTGATCGATCTTGGGGCGCGCACCACAAATCTCTTGTTCATCGAAACCGGGAAGTTCTTCGTCCGGACAATATCATCTGGAGGAAACGCCCTCACCGCCGCAGTGGCCAAGGAGTTTGGGGAGCCCATGATGGCTGCGGAGGAACGCAAATGCGGCAGTGGTTCAATCGGGCGTGGATCGAACTTCGCGGAGGACGAGGATCCGGATGTCGCGAAACTCGCGAAAGTACTGCGAAACGCGGTGACACGACTCCATGCTGAAATTGCGCGATCGATCTCCTTCTACCGTTCACAACAGGGAGGATCAGCTCCCTCGAAAATTTATTTAGCCGGCGGCGGCGCCAATATGCCGCTGATGAAAGAGTTCTGGGAAGAAAAACTGAACCTTGAAGTTGAACGACTCAACCCGTTTCGCTGCGTGCTCGCTGCCCACGACAGAATTCCGGCCCTATCCAAACTAGCGCCTGTCCTTGGCGAACATGTTGGATTGGCGCTTGAGTACGTCTCTCAATGCCCGGTATCGGTAAACCTCCTTCCGCAGTCGATTCGATCGAAAGGGCGACTTGCACAGATTTGTATTGCGATCGGACTGGCGGCCGCAAGTGTTTGCGCACCGGTCCTAGTTTGGGGAATCTCTCTTCGCAAAAGCGCAGAAGTTGCGGTCACTCTAAAGGACGAACTCACCCCACGCTTAGAAAAACTCGAGCGCACCGACCGTCAAATCAAAGCCACTCAGGCAGAAATTAAATCCAAACTGGATTCGATTATTCCGCTTCAAACAGCCATTGCAGAGCGCGATTACTGGGTGCGCCTCATCGACCACATCCACTCTTGCCTGCCAAAAAAATACGTCTGGGTCACGAATCTCCAAATTCCGCAGAAAGACCCTACTAAGGAAGCTGTATCAAACAGTCCATTTGGATTTACCGCTGAAGAGCAGAGTGCCGCTACACAGGCCGCCGCAAGCAAGTCAGGCTCAGCGAAAGCCGAGCCTGGCAAACAAGCTCAGCCGCCTGCTCAAACCCGGCTGGTGATCAAAGGGCTGTATCTTGAGAACCCGGAATCGGTTGCCGTCGTGGATGCTTTCGGAAAGAGCCTAAGTGCTGAAAATCCATTTTTCACCACCACGGCCCCGGACCAGTGGGTAAGAACCAATAAACCGAATCCCGTTGACTGGGCACAGGATTTCTCGATCCCTGTTGAACTCAAAACGCCTCCACAAAAGACGTTGAAAGTCGCTCCCTAACCCGCAATGAAATCAATACCAAAAGAGTACAATGTCGTGGTGGCGTGCGGCTTCACTGCACTCCTCATGCTTGGCGGATTTGGATATTTCGCTTTTGACTCGTTGTCCCTTGAGTCAGAGGGCCTCGAAGCCTTGGCCGCGGTGAGCGAGAAAATAGAAAAGTTAAACAAATCAACGACGCCCCCGACTGACTCATACCTCAAAGAGCTCATAGAACAAAAAAACGAACTCAGCTCCAAAATCGAGGGGCTCCAGGCAATCGCGCGCGCGACTGACATCCCAACCGAAGATTTATCCCCGGAGGACTTCCAAAAGAACCTGAATCAAAAGGCACAGAGCATAGCCGAGAAAGCGTCCAAAGAATCTATCCAGATTCCTGCTGACTTCTACCTCGACTTCAACCAATACCTGCAGAAGCTGCCCAGCAAGGAACTAACCCCGTTTATGGGCCGCCAGCTGGCAGCCGTGGGGCTTCTGATCGATATCCTGCTGGATTCCTCGCCCTTGGAACTCAGGTCATTTGAGCGCAAAAGTCGGGATAAAGCCCCAGACTATGCACTTCCTGACACCGCATCGGAAAACCAAACGAATCCGCCCCAGCAATCCCCCGCAGCCGCGCAACCAAAGGGCAAAGCAGGCAAGTCCGAACCGCAGCCTCAGCTCAAAGCGAGTTTATCGGCTCAAACCTTTGAAATTGTTTTCACGACCCGCCCGGAGAGGCTCAGGACTTTCCTCAACGGTGTGTGTTCGGAACAAAAGGCGTTTTTCATCGTGAGGAACCTGAAGGTTTCCAACAGTAAACAGCGGGGGCCCTCGAAAAACTTGGAGCCACAGCCGGGAGATACAGTCGGAGGCAGCACAGAAACAACGACCGCTGACCCCCTAGGCTCGGCACCAACCGAGCCAACTAGTCCGTACATCGTTGGAGAGGAGCATATCGAAGTTCGGGCGAGCATTGACTTGGTGGCCTTGGCGCCGGGGCCCGCCCCCGCCTCTGTGTCAGCGAACGAACGAGAGCCATCTCAACCCCAAAAGCCATGAGCTCCTTAAAGTCAAAGATAAGCGACAACACTCATTGGCTCTCCGCTGCATTTGCTGGCGTTCTGTCGCTCATAGTCACATGGTTCATTTATCAGCAAACCGATGAGCTAAGTGAAGCCATCCACAGCAAGAAGCCCCAAGAGGCCAAATCTCAAAAGCTCACCCCGCTGGATCTTTCACCGTTCCAGAGAGCGGAGGCTAGTTTGAAGAATCCAACCAAGTGGAGCGCTGACCACCCAGGTAACTTGTTTGTTTCAGAACGTTTCTTGCTCGAGGATGGCGTTCTTCGAAACCCCGAAACGGCGAGCTTTTACCGCCATTCTGATGGGCGATTTATCGATAATGCATGGTTCCTTGGCTACCCAAGCCTCAAAAAGCTGCTCGGAACTCCAAAATTACATCTTCAAGACTCTGACGAGGATGGATTCACCAACGAAGAAGAGTGGGCAGCAAAGACCGACCCCACCGACCAGAAATCTCATCCGCCCCTGATCTCGAAACTTTTCTTTGTCAAACAAACCGAGATCAGCAACCGGGTTAGGCTTAAACAAATTCAAAATATCGCAGGAGAGGAGCAAATCACCATAGAACGCCTCGACGCGCCTCTCCCCCCCTGGCTGCAAGCGCCAAAGAAATATTCAGACAAAATAAATGCGTTGAAATTTCAGCAACCAACCCTGAAAAAGAATCAATCGATTGGAGATATAAAACTTCAAAGAGAAGAAGGCAAGGCTGACACCGAGTATTCCATTGGAGATTCACACATCAAACTAGTTTCCATTGAACACTTAACAGATGTCAAAGTCCCCCTTGATCGGGTTCGTTTCGTAGACACCAAATCCGGTCGAGAGAGGATCGCAACCAAACCCACCTTTTCAAATAACTCAAAAGACCCCTCGCTAGTCCTCGAGGCTGACTTCGCCCAAAAAGCCATCTCCCTCTCATTGCGTTACACGTTGAGTCCGGTGGAATACCAAACAGAACCGGGCAAATCCATCGAATTGCTGTCGAATACGGGTGAGAAAGAAACCTATAAAGTAAAAGACTCAACTTCTGCCTACGTCATTTTGGTGGATCAACTCGGAAAAGAAATCGAGGTCTCTGCTCAAGCGCAAGCCCCCCAACCGGTCTCATCCCCCCCAGCTCCTTCACCCTCGGTCCCCTCATCCCGCCAGTGATTTACCGCTTAAATTGGCCATACTTCACAAATGAACGAAGCGCCTTCCATTTATTTAAAACATCCCTTTTGGACTGCAACTCGGCTTGCGGCCTTCAGCGCTCTCGGCTTCGCTTTTTCAACGCATCCTGTGAACACTTTCGCCGCCGACACTGAAAAGCAGGCAACGCAGCCCACTGAAAATATTGACGCCGCCGTATCGGAGTATGCAAAAACGCTTGAGGGGAACCGATCCCAAGCACGGGAAGACATCCAGCAAGCGTCCGCACGGATGAAGGTTCGTGATTATGAAAGCGCGGTGGAGTTGTACCAGAAAGCTTTCGATAGTTTGCCGATGGCAAAAAATGCTGAATCTGAACGGGAGGCAGCCTTAAGCGGTTTCCGTGACTCTTCGCTTGAGTTAGCGCGGATTCGAATTGGAGAAGGCCGTTATAGCCCAAGGCCCGGTCAAAAAGTTGCTAGTGCTGAAGAGCTCTTGAAAGGCGTTCTGGCTCGGGATCCGCAGAACAAAGCAGCACGCCGTTTGCTAGAACAACTTGAGACTCCTGGATTCTTCAACAAAACAATCACTCCAGCGTTCCGGGCGGAAATCGAGGACGTAAAGAAATGGCTACTCGAGGCACAGGGGTTCTACGATACAGGTCGTTACGATCTTGCCATCAAACGAACAGACCAAGTGTTGACGGTCGATCCATATAATCAGGCAGCGAGAAAGTTTCAGGAAACTATCAATGCTGCAATCAGCTCATACGGGGAAGCCGCCTATGACGAGGCGCGCGCGCGCGCTTTGAGGAACGTCCAAAAGGCATGGGCGAGCCCAGTCAAAAAACACTCACCTACCAGCTTTGGCACCCAAACATCCCAAGCCACCGAGCTCAGCAAAGTAGAGCGCCTCACACGCAAAATCCGCGAACTGCGAATCGGTGAGGTTGAATACGTCGACACCCCGCTTTTCCAGATTGCAGTTGATCTCGCAGACCGTGCCAACAAGGTCGACAAGACTCAGGGCGACCAACCGATCACCATTATCGTTTCGCGCGGCGGCGGTACTGCGGCAGCAGCGCAGGGGGCCGCCCCAGGGACAAGCGTCCAGGATCTAAGTGTACCGGGGGGGGAGGAGCTCGCTTCGAAGAAAGTCACGATTCCGAGGCTGCCTTCCCTCGGCCTTGATCAAATCCTTAAGCTGATCACCGACCAGGTTCAGGCGAAGTTCGTGATTCGCGACAATTTTATCGAAATTGTGCCAGCGTCAGTGAAGACGGATGTAACGACCTCCCGCAGCTGGACAGTTTCGCCATTTATATTCACCTCAACCGCTCCAAAAGTTGACGACTTGAGTTCGACCAGTGGAGTGGGCAGCCTTTTGGGCGCGTCGGAGGGGCCCAAGACCGGAAAGTCAAAGGTGGATGCGAAAGCGTTTCTAACTGAAAACGGAGTAAAGTTCGACGCCCCCGATGCAACTGCAACATACAACTCCCGCACCAAGACCCTGACCGTCATCAACACTCCCGACCAGTTGGACCTCGTCGCTGGGATCGTCGATGACTCCGAAGGTGTGAATCCGGTACAAGTCGATATTCAGGCCAAATTTGTTGAATTCACTCAGTCCAACGTGGACGAGCTTTCATTTGACTGGCTGCTCGGGCAGTCGAATGTCCGTGGGAGCAAGAGCATTTTCACTGCAGGCGGAACTCCCGGATCGGCTCGCTCGCAAATTAACCCAGCGGATTATCCGTTTGTGATTCCAAGCAACGGGGCATTCAACAACGGCGGACAGCCCGTCGGGGTTTATCCAGTTACTGCGGGAAATCGCTCCGGGGGGATGGCGCTAAGCTCAAACGCAATTGATGCTTTGCTGATGGGCGGTGGCCCTGGTGGAGCGGGTGCTGCCGCAGCATCGGCATTTTCTATTGCCGGGGCATTCACTGACCCGCAGTTTCAGTTGGTGATTCGCGCCTTAAAGCAGTCCAAAGGGGTTGATCTACTTTCAAGCCCGAGCATTACCGCGCAGGATAATCAGGAAGCCACTATCGAAATCGCACGCGAATTCAGGTACCCCACTGACTTCACCCCGCCACAAGTTCCCCAGAATATCGGCGGCGGCGCGCCAGCAGCCGGCGGGGCAGCCGGCGGCGGAGGAGCTGCCCCCGCCCAAAGTATTCCAGTCACCCCGGCAACTCCTCAGGCATGGGACACGAGGAAGACAGGAGTGACCCTCAAGGTGACCCCTAAAATCATGGGTGACAACTACGCGGTATCCTTAGACCTCGAACCGGAAGTCGTCGAATTCGAAGGATTCATCAACTACGGCAGCCCCATCCAAAGCGTCACGATGGCAAGCGCTGCGGCAGGTGCACTCGGCACCATAGCCCAAACGCCCAGAGCCGTGACCATCACCGAAAACGTCATTAATTCGCCCATTTTCGCGGTCCGCAAAGTCAGGACAAACGTCACCATTTTGGATGGTGAAACAATCACCCTTGGCGGCCTCATTCGCGAGGATGTCCAGAAAGTAAACGACCGCACTCCCATCCTCGGGGACATTCCCCTCATCGGTCGACTTTTCCGGTCTAACGTCAATCAGCAGATCAAAAAGAACCTTACGATCTTTGTGTCGGCGAGAATCATTGACGCCACGGGCCAGCCGGTTAAACCCTCCCATACCGAAACCGAGCCCCCCGAGGAAGTCCCTTCTCTTACCACCCAAGACCTCGGGTTCGGCAACTAGTCCCTCACCTCCCATGCCGGTCTTCGGGATCACTGGCGGGATTGCAACCGGAAAATCAAGCTGCATTGGGCTACTCAAGAGTAGGCTCGAGATCGATCGTACCGTCTGGTTCGACGCCGACTTAGCCGCCAGAGAACTCCTTGAAAACGATGCGCTCGTCAAAAACGAAATCCAGAGAGCCTTCGGGGATCCGGTCTTCGAAGAGTCAGGCAAGATTGACCGGAATGCGCTCAGAAAAGCGGCATTCGGGACTGAAGAAAACCGCAGAAAATTAAACTCGATCCTCCATCCGAAGGTCCGCTCGCAATGGGCTTCGCTCGCCGCGCAGGCGCGCCAATCTAAATTATGGTTATTTGTCGAGATCGCGCTATTGTACGAGACGAGCGGCCACGAATTGTGTGACAAAGTCATCGTGGTAGCTTGCTCACAGCATACCCAAATTCGAAGAATAACCGGAGCGCGTGGGCTGACGGAGTCGATGGCGAAGCAAATAATCGCCTCACAATCCAGTCTTGGGGAAAAATGCCGCATGGCAGACGTTCTCATTTGGAATGACGCCGCGCTCACTAGTCTCGAACGCCAATGCAGCCTACTTGTAGGTTGGCTCAACAAAACATATGCCTGAACCACAGGACGAATCCATGCCCGCTACATCTACTCCTGAGTTAGAATCAGGAAGCACAAACACCATACTCGACGCCCCAGAAAACAGCGGCGGCGCCGGATCTTCGGCGCAACCTCAATCCAGCCATCAGCCTGAGTCCGCAGCTGCAAATCCAGTCACTTTGCCCAAAACGCTGGATCTTGATTCGCTGCAAGACCTGACACTTTACGAACTCTCAGAACTCGCTCTCAGCCTCAATGTGCGGGTTCATGCCGACAAATCCCGACATCACTTGGTGTTTGACTTGTGCAAGAGCCACCTTGAGCGCGGTTGTGAGATTACGGCGACCGCAATTGTAGACATCAATGCTCAGGGCGGCGCCTTCCTGCGTTGGGGCAGGTACAATTTCCGTCCCCTGCCGCAGGACATTCAAGTGCCATACCACTTCGACCGTCAATTCCGCCTCCAACCCGGCTTGCAGGCAACGGTGCGGGTGCGTGCTCCCAGAGAGAGGGAGAGATTCCTGCAGGTGGAGGAGTTTTTGAGCATCGAGGGCATTCCCGCCGCGGAGTGGAGCGAACCAAAGGACTTTGAACGCCTCACGGCGATGCACCCTAATGCTCGAATCGTGCTTGAGAACGAGCAAACCCGATCCATCAGCCCACGCGCAGTCGACCTGATTGCTCCGCTCGGACGCGGACAGCGTGGCCTCCTTGTTGCGCCGCCACGGACGGGCAAAACAATCCTGCTTAAGGAAATTGCACAGGCCATTCAGAACACCTCGCCAGAAACAAAGCTCATTCTTCTGCTCGTTGACGAGCGCCCGGAGGAGGTCACTGATTTCCGGCGCGCACTGAATTGTGAGATATACTCCTCCACTTTTGATGAGAATGCGCAACGCCACACGCAGGTTGCGGAAATGGTTTTGGAACGCGCCAAGCGATTGGTCGAACTACGCCACCATGTGGTGATTCTCTTGGACTCAATCACGCGCCTCTCAAGAGGCTACAACAATCTGCAACCGGGAAAAGGGCGCATCATGTCTGGAGGCGTAGACGCCAAGGCTCTGATCAAGCCAAAGAAATTTTTCGGTGCCGCACGAAACACCGAAGAGGGCGGAAGCCTGACCATTCTTGCAACTGCGCTCGTTGAGACGCACAGCAAGATGGATGACCTGATCTTCGAAGAGTTCAAGGGAACCGGCAACATGGAACTCAGGCTTGACCGGACCCTATCCGAGAAGCGCGTGTTCCCCGCCATCAACCTGCCTCAATCTGGCACGCGTCGTGACGAGTTGCTCTACCATCCGAAAGAGTTCGAAAGAATCAGCGCACTACGCCGCCAGCTGGCCGGCCTCCCGGCGATGGAGGCCACCGAGGTCCTGAACCAAGCGCTGCGCAATACGACTTCCAATGCCGAATTGCTTCTCAAAGGGATGCGGGCATGAAACAGCTCCCCCCTCGGGATTCCGCGCCGCAGCAAAAATCAAACGTGGCGAATCGAAAATCAACGAGCACTAGGATTGCTCAACGGGAACAGACTCAGCCCCAGCCACCGAAGAGAACCTCGTTCTGGCTGGGCCGTTTGCTTGAAAAGCTAGTTCCACGGTTCCTAAAAAACGGCGCTCCTGTTGAAGGTAAGACGCCTAGCGGAGGCACCCGCGAAACCAGCGTTCAGCCTGCTAAGCCCAAACAAACGCTGCAAAGGAAAGGACGCGATAACCATTCGAAACGTCAAAGCCCGCTCCGAGCCGAATCAAAGGAGAGCGCACCCAGCACTCCACTAACTGTACAGGACTCGCACTTGGTGACGAGCTGTCCGATGGTCTCAGCCACGGACGAATTGGAATCTGCGGTTAAAGCTTTCCAACACCAGGAGAGAATCGCGCTCGACACCGAGGCCGACAGTTTGCACTGCTACTTTGACAAACTTTGTTTGATTCAACTCAGCATCCCCGGGAGCAACTTCCTCATCGACCCTCTTTCAGGACTGTCGCTTGCCCCACTGTTTGATTCACTCGAAGGCAAAACAGTCGTAATTCACAGCGCAGACTATGACTTGCGGCTGCTGCGTCGCTCAGGCTACTCCGGTCCTACAACGCTGTTTGATACCATGATTGCAGCGAGACTTTGCGGCTCAATGGAGTTCGGCTTGGCTGCGCTTTTACATCAGCACTTCGGTGTCACTTTGGCCAAGGCATCGCAGAAGGCGAACTGGGCACTGCGCCCGCTGTCGCAAACCATGCTCGAGTACGCGATCAACGACACCTTAAACCTTCTGCAATTAGCGGAAATACAGGAAGCACGTCTTAGGGAACTCGGACGCTGGGATTGGTTTGTCCAAATGTGTGATCGTGCGGTCCGCTCATCCTCAGTTCAAAGGGAGCGCGATCCGGATTCACTCTGGAGGCTTGCCGGTTACGCCGACCTCTCAGCCCGCGGATCCGCTGTCCTCAGGGCCCTCTGGCACTGGCGCGATCAAGAAGCTCAATCCGTCGACAAACCCGCATTCCACATCCTCAATAATGATTTGCTTCTGAGGTTTTCTGCGGACTTTGATTCTGACCAGCCAGTGGATCCACGCCATTTGAGGGGCTCGCGCCGCGCCCGCTTTTTTGATGCGGCTTCAGCCGCTCTCCAATTGGCCGAAAGTGAATGGCCCAAAATCATCCGAAAACCAAGGCTGCGAACTACGCAAGAACAGGAGACCCGTTTTCGTGAGCTCAGGAAGGTTCGCGATTCTGTGGCTTCCGATTTGCAATTGGACGCGACTTTAATCGCACCCAAAGCCACGCTTGAGCAGCTATCAAGAAATGAGACCGAGGCTCTCGAAACACTGCTGCCTTGGCAACGCGAGTGCCTGAAGCTCACCTGACAAAAAGACACCCCTGGGTCCTTCCAAAACCACGTATCACTGCATTTAGCCAGCGATACCTTCAAACGCGTGCCCCTCGTTCTGATCAATCCGCTCGGGCCGCCCCTTGTGCGAGAACAGCAGCTTGGTGTGGTCGACTCCGAGCAAATGCAGGATCGTCGCATGAAGATCGTGCACATGCAGGCGGTCTTCCACCGCGTACAATCCAAGCTCATCCGTTGCACCGATCGTTCTCCCTCCACGCACCCCGCCACCTGCCATCCACATTGTAAAGCCAGTCGGATTATGGTCGCGCCCATCCCCCTTTTCGCTCATCGGAGTCCTGCCAAACTCGCCGCCCCAGATCACCAACGTGTCCTCCAGGAGCCCCCGCGCCTTTAGATCGGTAAGCAGCCCCGCAATCGGCTTATCAACAGAACGCGTCAAGCTCCCATGGTTTTTCTCCATCGCCGAATGGCTGTCCCATTTGCTGCCAGCTCCGCTGTATAGTTGCACAAAGCGGACACCGCTTTCCACGAGCCTTCGAGCCAGCAAACAATTGCGCCCGAACACAGCGGTCTCCTCCTGATCCATTCCGTAAAGCCGCCGCGTGGCCTCCGTTTCCTTGGAAAGATCGACCGTCTCTGGCGCTTCCGCCTGCATCCGGTACGCGAGCTCATAACCTCGAATCCTCGCTTCCAACTCGGTATTGTCGGCACGCGCGGCGTTGTATTCACGATTTAATGCGGCGAGC
>CAMDSZ010000047.1 GCA_945906945.1 Akkermansia muciniphila | reverse complement strand
TACCAAATGCACAATGTGGCCACGCTCCTGTGCACCATTGAGGATGATGCCGGCAAACAACGCTTTACCTATGAGCTGAAATTCGCACTCGATTACCGCGTCGGTCATCGTGAGTTTGTGGACCTTCACCGGGCCATGGCGGCGCTCGCCGGATTCGAAGCCGCGCAGGACGCCGTCCTTCGCGGTCCAAGTGCCCAGCCCCCAATGCCAGTCGGCGGAAAGAGGCTGCTCGAACGTTTCTTCGAGCATGACTGAGGGCTCCGCGCTGTATGCGGCGGAAATAGGGCCGGATGTTCCTTCCACCTGAGGCTTCACGGCTTTCAAACTCTCCGGGAGTTGCTCAGCAGCGTTGGGACTTTCGTCTTCGATGATGAAGTGGGAGATGCCTTTGGCCTTCGCTGCGGCGATGACGGCGGGGATGTCCACCCGCCCGGCGGCCAGCCGCACCATGAATGACCGGGCCGACTTGGGGTTGGTGAGGTCGGGTTTGGTGTCTTTGGCCAGGTCCTTGAGATGCAGCGAACAGATGCGTTGGCCATGCTTCTCGATGACATCCGCCGCTTTTGCTCCGCCCCACGCCACCCAGAAGACATCGAGCTGAAAGCTCACCACGCCCGGTTCCGTGGCCGCAATGAGCACATCGTAGAACGTTTCGCCAGACGCGCTGGGGGAATCGGTGGGCTGGAAGTCTCCGCCATGATTGTGATATGCGAACCGCAGCCCCACCGCTTTCAAGGCAGCGCCGTAGCGATTGAAGTTCGCCGCCGCCTTGAGCACCTGCGCACGGTCCAGCGGTGCCTTGTGCGGCAGGATGGGGCAGACAACTTGCACCGCGCCGAGCGCCTTCGCGTCCGCGATGACCTGGTCCATATTTTTCTCCAAGGTCTCCGGGCGCACATGATGACTGGAACACGTCATGCCTCGAGCCTGAAGCAACGCCTTCAATTCCGCGGCGGGCAGCTTTGTGAACACACTCGTTTCAAGGTCCGTGAAGCCTTGCGCTTTCAGCCGATCCAAAGTGCCCGGCGTATCGAGGTCAAAGTCTTCCTGAAGGCTATACATTTGTAGCCCGAGCCCGAACGCATGTGTAGAAAGTGCCATAAGCGCGGTCAGGACGAGGCGGTGGATGGTTTTCATGGTTTGATAGACTTGGACTTTATGCTGACTGCATCTCCGGCACTTCCATGAATGCATAGCAAAGCATGTGGAGGATGTGCATCTGCACGTCTTCCACGCGGCCGTAGTGCGTGTCCTCGATGACCAGCGTTTGCCTCGCTGTTTCCGCGAGCTTACCGCGCTTAGCACCAACGATGGCGGCGGTTTCGATCCCGTGCGCGTTCGCCCATTCAAAGGCTTTGACAAGGTTTGGGGAGTTGCCGCTCACGCTGGCCGCCAGCAGCACATCGCCACTGCGCGCGTAGTTTTGCAATTGCCGCAGAAAGGCGTCGTCGTAGCTGTAATCATTCCCCAGCGCGGTGAGCCACGCTACGTTGTCGGTGAGCGAGAGCACACGGACACGCCGGGGCAGCTTGTCGGACGAACCTTTGCCCAGATCCGTTGCAAAGTGCGAGGCATTCGCTGCGCTGCCGCCATTGCCGATGGCAAAAATCTGCTGGTCGCGTAGCCAGGCTGCGCGAACGGTTTGGATAAGTCGCTCCACGCCGTCGAGCGGGACGCTATCGAGGGCTTTATGCTGCGCGGAGACATATTCTTTGAGCCAGAGTTGCATGACTTTTTGTGGTTGGTTGGGGTTCTGCGAAAGAGAGCGTTACGCAGCAAGGGCGAGTGCACCGACAGGCACTGCGTCCCCACGCAATGCGGAAAGAGCCACACGCGGTCCAGGTTGAAAGGCATCCATCACGCAGTGCCGCAGGTGCCGCGCTACCGCCTCACGCCACGGCTCGCACCCGCGTCCCGCCTCGCCCGGTGCCTCTCCCAGCGCCTCGACATTCGCATCGTTCTCAACAAACACCGGCAACCCCGACAGATCGTGCAGCCATTCCGCCAAAGGAAAATCATTCCAGCGGGAGAGATGGTAGGACTTCACGATCCGCCCCGTGCGCCAGTTCACCGGCCCGCCGTAGCCCATGCCGATCGGCTTAGGCATCCACTGCTTCAGAAGCTCAGGCAACGCCGCTTTGATGCACTCGCGAATCCCCTCCGCACCGCGGTCTTTCTCCACACTAAAGCGTCGCCTTGCCAATATGAGACCCTCCCGAGTGCCCGCGACCAACTGCAATTTCGTTCCCCCGATCTCGATGGAGAGAAGGGGGTAAGCGGAAATGGAGTCAGCATCCAAAGTCATGCTTGAAACTAGCAGCATCGCGTCGCAACGTGGCGACAAAGACTATGCCAAATGCGCACCCTTTTCAGCCTCGTCTTAACTGGAGACCGCGAGCGGCACGCGAGATCAAAGCATTGGAGAGGGAGCGGAAGGCGTGGCTTGGCCAGCTCGATCCAGGAGCCCACTTTCACCGAATCTTTGACTGTATTCCGGGTGTGGAATTCTTCGCCAAAGATCGGTTCGGGCGCGCCATGTTTGTCAGCTGTGGAATCCTGCAACGTTATCAGATGCAGAATGAAAGAGAGATGCTTGGCCTTACGGACTTTGACATCAACCCGGCTAACATGGCGGTAAACTATGTACACGACGATCGGCGTCTGCTTTCCGGGGAGGCGCAGCGGATCGAGCGCTTGGAGCTGTGGTTTGACAGTCAGGGTCTTCCCGACTGGTACGTCGTCACAAAGTTGCCGCTTTTCGACGCCTTCCAACAACCCGTCGGTATCATGGGCGTTCTCCGCCGAGCAGCTGAGCACGAGATGAAACTCCCCCTGATGCAAACCGTCTCGCGTGCCGTTGGGGTTATCCGTCGGGACTTTGCCAAAAACATATCCCTCAGGGTAGTGGCCGAGTCATGCGGGCTCACGCTCCGCAATCTGCAGCGCCGCTTCCAATCTGCTTTTGGAGTCAGCCCGCAGGAATTCCTGATCAAAACACGCATCTTGGCAGCGATGCGACTCCTGACGGAAAGCCACCTCAGCGCCGCTGAGATCGCTTCCAAAACAGGCTTTGTTGATGCCAGCAGCTTTGCCGAGCAGTTTAAACGGCGCACAGGTTCGACCCCGACCGAGTATCGGAAAATGCGTCAAACTTAGGATTCAGCGTTATCCCAAAGACCGTGTTCCAATCCGGGTTCAGCGGGCCGCAGGTTTGTTTGGTGTTCTGCCCGCAGAGATAGATCGCGCCGTCTTCATGAACCAGTCGGACCGGAACCCGGCTGTCGCCGAACGTGCCCAGGACGTCGGTGACTTCGATGACGGGTTTATACACCTCGTCAGAACGCCATGCCCCCTCGGCTGCTGGCGCATCCATCGCGGCCAACGGCGCAAGCAGCAAGGCGGAGTGAAGCTGGAGCGTGTGTTTTATTGCTGGCGGTTAGTTCAACCGCTTCAAGCGCACGGCTTGAATTTCAATGCCGGGAGCCGCGGTGACTTGGAGGTCGTGCGATCCTGCGGAGATGGTGATCGTGCCGATGCCCACAGGCTTGAAAACTTTGTCCGGGACTTCCCACCGCGGAATGAGATCGCGGCGCCGAATTTCCGGCGGATCATAGACGGTGGTGACAGTGCTGCGGACTGCGGAATCGCCGACGGTGACACGGACTTCGCCGCCTGTCTCCTTGGCGGTGTGCAGTGCGCTCACTTCGTAGCGTCCGGCGACGGGCACAGAGAGATGCCAGGCCATCGCGGCGGCGGTCGTAGGAAAGGTCGCCCAGTCGTAGTCCCAGCCCTTACCGAAAAGCTGCGCGCCGCCGATGCGGGCGGCATTGGCGATGGGCAAATCGGTGCCTTCGGTCAGGGTGATGGGAAAACGTGCGACTTTGCCCCCACTGCGCGCGGTGACCTCCTGAAACCAACTCAGATAGGCCTTTTCCATCTCGGTGGCGAGGGCGGGTTGCTGCGCGGCAAGGTTGGTCTTTTCGCCGGGATCATTGCGCAGGTCGAATAGCATGGCCTGCTTGCCGTCATGCACCCAACGATGCGTTTGCGTTCTCGCCGTGCCGGGATACTCGGGGATCGGCGTTCCGTCTTTGCCGCCGCGGCCTGTGAGGTCGAAGAGGGTGCGCTGGGGCCATGAGGATGCCTTGCCTTGCAGGAGCGGCACGAGGCTGACTCCGTCGAGGGGTTGGCGTTTCGGCAAAGGCACGGCGGCGAGTTCGAGCAGCGTGGGTAAGACATCGACATGCTGCGTGATTTCGGAGACGCGGCTGCCGGCCTTCAATTTGTCCGGCCAGCGAATGAAGCACGGGACCCGCAGACCACCCTCAAAGACGCTGCCTTTGCCGCCTCTCATGCCGCCGTTGTAGCGGGCGGTGTTGGGGCCGTTGTCGGTCGCGAATAGGACGATGGTATTCGCTGAAAGGCCGGTCTGATCGAGATTTTGCAGGATCCGACCTACGTTCCGATCGAGGTTCTCTATCATCGCGTAGACCGCCGCGTCCTTGGGCTCGAAGCCGACAGTGCGATATTTCTCGAACAAGTCTTGAGGCGCCTGCATCGGCGAATGACAGGCATTAAACGGCACGTAGCAAAAGAACGGCTGCGCCTTGTTTTGTTCGATGAAGCTCATGGCTGCATCGGCGAGCACATCCGTGATGAATCCTTTGGTCGGCGTGCTGACGCCGTTGCGCTCGAGCTGTGGATCGAAGTAGTTGGAGAAGAAGCCGCCGCTGAAGCCGAAGAACTCGTCGAAGCCCTGGCCGCGCGCGGTGGAGGGATGGTTGGAGCCGTTGTGCCACTTGCCAAAGCAGCCGGAGACATAGCCCGCAGGCTTCAGCGCCTCGGCGAGAGTAGTTTCATCGCCATGCATGACTTCGAGGCCGTCCGAAGTATTGATCACATGGAGCCGCGCATGATGCCGCCCGGTGAGCAACGACGAGCGCGTCGGCGAGCAGATGGGGCTGACGTGGAAATGCTCGAGTTCAACGCTCTGTGTTTTGAGTCTGTCGAGCGAGGGGGTGGAGAGCTTGGCATTGCCATGGCAACGCAAATCACCCCAGCCCATGTCGTCGGCGAGAATGAGGAGGATGTTAGGCTTTGAGCTTTTTGGTGCCGTTGCCGTTGTTGTTGCCGGGGGCTTGAGCGGCGGTTGAGGACTCGCTGCAGCGGTGGAAAAATCATCTGTGCGGAATGGTGCAGCGGGCAAGTCAGCGGCGTTGGATAGATTGCAGGTGGGATTGTCCGACCATCCATAGCGCACGGCGACGGGCGCGGGGACCTGGCCGGAGGAGACGAGCACGGCGGCTCCGTCGATCTTCGCATCGGCCCAGACCCATTTTCTGTCTGCGCCGCAAATCGCGAAGCCTTCGAGTTGGCTGTGCGGGCTGTTGCGCACCAGCGGCGCGGCTTTGCCGGCCTTGCGCATCACGTCGTAGGTGGTGGGCACCTCCTTTGCAACGAGGCTGCCGCCGAGGTGGTCAAAGTGCAATCGAATGGCGCTGCCCTCGACCTTCATTGACGTGTAAACAGGACCTGAATCCACCACATCGCGGCCATACGTTTTCGCGAGCGCGATCCGCGCGAGGCGTTCACCGGCCACCTGCTTGCTTTGCGGATGGATGTCTTCGGACTCGCCGGTGTCGATGAGCACCGCCATTCCCGTGTTGGGCACCGAGAGCGTCTTCGCCTGTGCCTCGCGCAAATCTGCCCACACGCTCTCTCCGGGCTGGTCCGTCTTCTGGCGGTAGTTGGCGAGCTGGCAGTAGTAGAATGGAAAATCGCCCTGCTGCCATTGCTGCCGCCAGTCCTGCATGAGCAGGGGGAAAGAGGTTCGGTAGAGGCTGGCGCTGCCAACGTTTGATTCGCCCTGATACCAGAGCACGCCGCGAATGGCATACGGCAGGATAGGATGCACCATGCCTTGGAATAGTCGCCCAGGCAGAACGTGCTGACCGGTAAGTGGCGGGATCTTTTCCTTAGCGGCGGGTTCGAGCGGCGGCAGTTCATATTCTGCCTTCGCCATCCAGCCGCCGTATATCTTTGTGCTGCCCACGCTTGGAACCCAACTGAACCCAGGCGGCTCGGCCGGTGCGAAGATGCGCACGGCCAAGTGATTCACGCCTTCCTTCACAACTGTGGGTGGAATCAAGTAATGCCGCACATTGATAAGACCGGTGAAACTGTCCACTGTGCGCTCACCAATAAGCGTTCCGTTCCAGTACACTCGATCAAACTGCGCCGAGGGACCGAACTGCAATACCTGCGCCGCGCCGGTCTGCCGCGCATTCAGCGCGATCTCCTTGCGAAACCAAAATGCGCCGAGTGTTGGCAAGGAAGGATCAGACACCGGCCCGCTGTCCTTCACTGCCACCCAGCCATGGTCTTGCGACACCGGCCCGCTGGTAAACGGCGCAACATCGACAGTGGGTCGATCTTCGCGTTGCGTTTGCTTCAACCACTCGCGAAATGCGTTTTTGTTGCGTTCGCTCATCGCATCCATGTTGTTCACGGCGGCCGCCAGTTCCGGCACGCTGGCGAGCGATTCCGGACTGATCCAAGGCTCCACCTTCGATCCTCCCCAACACACTTTGATGAGCCCAACGGGCGTCTTGAGCCCACGCTGGATGCTTTTGGCGAAGTAGTAGCCCGCCGCGATAAAATCCTCCGTGGTGCCCGGTCGCGCTATGGTCCAATAGCCCTGCACATCGTCCGCCGGTGTTCTTGAGGAAGGATTCTTCAAGACGTGAAACTGCCGCAGGTTCGGGTTCGCCGAGGCTTCGATCTCAGCAGCTGCGTTCGTGATCGCTTTCATGTCGAACTCCATGTTCGACTGCCCGCCTCCCGCCCAGACTTCGCCCACGATCACGTCCGCGATCTTCACGCTGCGATTCCGGGTCGGCGATTGCACGACCATTTCGCGGGAGTCCGCGCTGGCTTCGAGGGCATCGAGTTTTAGTGTCCACTTGCCATCCGCATTCGCAGTGGTGGTCTTGGTCTGCCCGGCGAACTCCACGACGATCTGCTCACCCGCATCCGCCCAGCCCCACACGGGCACCGCCTTGGCGCATTGCAGCACCATGTGATCCGAGAAAATCGAGGGGAGCCTTAACTCGGCCGCGTTCAAAGCCGCCAGCGGCGCGAGCAGCAGAGTGGTGAGAATCGAGCGCAGCAAGAAAGCCTGCCAAACGGATTTCAAAAAAAAGCGGGCAACAGTAAGGATGGCTTTCATGGCTGTTTAGAGGCTCATTTTTTTGGCTCAGGCGGAAGCGTCTTCACGAGCGCGAGGTTGAATGTGTGATTGGTAGAAATTGCTTTTCACGGCGTTTCCGCAGCTCGCGCGTGATTGTCGCGGGGGCGCATTAAAGCCTAGCGTTGCTGCTGCCATAGCGCCTTCCGTTCGGGCGGGGGCGGACTCACTTGCCCGTTTCGCAGCCGTTGACGTGTTCGCAACTTCGGGTGTGGCTTGTGCGAACAAGGCAGGCGGCGCGAGCATCAGGGCGAGCAGAAAAGTGACGACGAGGGTGTGTTTCATGGCTTTTCGGATGTGAAATTCCATGATTTAATCCCGCCTGCCCCGCCGGTGTATTCGATGGAGGCTATCTCCACCGGTGATCGATCAGCCGGCAGGTAAAGACGGGTGATGCGCAACTCGCCGGACAATGGAATGTCCACTTTCACTTCCTGCCAACTCTCCCCTGCGGGCAGAGTGAACTCGACGGTTTGACCGCTTTCGGGAAATTCGGCTTGTCCTTTGGTTGTCCATTGCAGTTTGCAGGGCCCGCCCGTGGTGCTGCGGGCGCGCAATATCAGTGTGAGCGGCCCGGTGGCTTTGACTTGCGCGGTGCCGAGAAACGGCGTTCGGCCATTGGCTTCGACGCGCGCAACGCCGTTGTTGATGGCTAGCGTGCAGGATTTTGGAATGAGGCCGGCCGCCGGATCAACGGAAGCCTTGGCCGCGGCAGGTTGTGGAGCTGGCGGCCGCGGCTTGTAGTCGGGGTTTGGTTTGGGGTAGAGCGCGCCAGTATCTTGGACGAAGACATCGATCAACTTGTCGAGTGCTTTCACCTTATCAGGCATCTGCGCGGCGAGATTCTTTGTTTCGCCCAAATCCTGCTTAAGGTTGAAAAGCTCGTGCACGCCCTCGTAATCAGCAGGGCGTTCGGTGAATCGGCGGATCAACTTCCAATCCCCCTGGCGCACGCTGACGCCCGGAACCAGATGGGGAAACCAGATGAAATAGGCGTCGCGTTTTAACTTCCCGGTGCCGCGCAGCACGGGTTGGTAGGAAACCCCATCGATTTTCTGGTGTGCGGGCAAGGGGAGGCCAGCGAGTTCCAAAACGGTGGGATAAATGTCGATGCATCCCACGATGGCATCGCTGGTGGTTGCGGGGGCGATTTTGCCCGGCCAGCGAACCATCAGCGGGACGCGGGTTCCGCCCTCGTAGAGCCTGCCCTTGCCGTCGCGCAGTGGAGCGTTGTTGGTGGGAGGCTTGCCGCCCGCCCATTTCCGCCAGTCTAGCAGCGTCGGGTCGCTGGCCTTCTCACCCCGAGTTTTCGCATCCTCGCCGCTGTTGCTATGATTGTTGCCGCCGTTGTCGGATGTAAAGATGACGATCGTGTTCTCAGCCAAACCGAGGGAGTCAAGTCTCGCCAGAATGCGTCCGAAGCACTCGTCCACGCTGCGAAGCATCGATGCCATGATTGGGTTGCCCTGCGTGCCCCGCGGATCGGTGGTCTTTGCGAACTCGGCGGTATAGGCCTCCTTGTGCCCCCAGGGCCCATGCACGCCATAGCACCAGAGGTTGAGGAAAAAGGGTCGGTCCTTGTTGGCCTCGATGAATTTTTCAGCTTCCGCAGCCTGACGGTCGACGATGTATTCGCCTTCCGGCCCGTCTGATATATTACCGAGCAGCGATTTGACGCGCTTGTCCTGCGCATTCGCGGACCCCGGACTGGTGACGCCGTAGGGCGAGAAATATTTACCGGGAGGCCCGGCATCGGGATGGCAGTGGAAGGTGAAATCGAATCCCTGGGCTTCGGGCCAGTGCGGTTCGGTGAGACCGAGGTGCCATTTGCCGATGTGGGCTGTCTTGTATCCTGCGTCACGCAGGGCCTCGGCCAGCGTGTATTGGGAAGGTTCGAGGTAGCTGCCGCTTTCGGGCATGAGCCATGGCGCGTTGGGGGGCGCCTTTTCCTGCATGGAGGCCATCACGGGTTTGGTATGGCCGACGGCGGAGGTGACACCGTGGCGGGAGGTGTATTGCCCGCTTAAAATCGAAGCCCGCGTGGGCGAACACAAAGGCATCGAGTAGGCGTCGGTGAAGCGCATTGCTTGTCCGGCAAAGGCGTCCATGTGGGGAGTCTTGTAATACTGCGACCCATACGCGCCGCAATCCATCCAGCCCATGTCATCAACGAGGAAAAGGACGACGTTGGGCTTTTTGGTTGGAAGCTCGGAGGCACGCAGAACGGCCAGCGGCGCGAGAAGCAAGGCGGTGAGGAGTGTGAGCGTGGTTTTCATGGAAGGAATACAGGTAGGGCCCATTTGACGATCAGGATGGTTTCGCCAGCGGCGCAGTCTTTTTGGAACAGTGTGCAGAAGTTAGCGGGCGAGGTGGGATTGAATAGCGGGATTTCGGGCAGGGCGACTTTTTCGAAGCCCTGGTCCATCAATGTCTGCGCCACAGTGTCGCGGTTGCGTTCGAGCGTGGGCGTGAGGAAAAAGACGGTGCCCGCGCGCTCGCATTGGAGCGTCTTTTGACCCATCATCGCGACGGGAATGAAATGCGCATTCTTCAATGATGCGGGAAGTTCCGCGGCGATGTATGCGCGGTCAGTGAAGAGTTTCGCACCGGGAATGAGGGGTTGCGGTTTGGCATTGGCGCTGGTGAGTGTACCAAGCTTTGCGATGCGCATCGGTTTGCCGTCGGCGTTGGCATGGACAGCAGCGGCGGAGGTCTTTGGTTTTTCCTGTCCGCCGGTCGCCTTACTGACAAGTTGACGCAATTGCACTTTGCTGCTGACGGGCTTTCCTGCGGACACGTCTTCTTCGCGAAAGGTGGCCATCAGGATGTTGCGGTCATCGAGTCGATTGTAGTCGTAGACGATGCGGATGATGCCGTCGGCCGTCTGTTGGCCGTCGGGATAGGAAACGCCGAGACGCTCGTCAAGCATGAGGCCGCCGTTCCAGGTCTTGCCATCGTCTTTGGAAAGGTAAGCCGTGAGATGCGAGCGGCTGGTGCGCGTGTCGAGCGGGCCGTGTTTTATCAGCAACAAATTTCCGGAAACAAGGCGGCTGATAAAAAAGCGCGAAGGCGTGTGCAGGATGTCCGAAGGCTTTAGTTCCGGCCAGGTCTTGCCCCCGTCCGTGCTCACGCTTTCGCCGATGCCGTAAGTGGTGCGCACGAGCAACCAGAACGAGCCGTCGAGCCGCTCGATAAACATGTGCTCGTCGAACTGGCGCGCTTCCTTCGGCACGTTGCAGCCGCCGCGCAGAGTCCACGTCTTTCCGGCATCGTTGGACACAACGCATTGCGCGCTCTCATCGTGCTCGCGCCAAAGGGAGATTGGTAGCACCCATTCGCCGGAGGAAAGTGCGAGCGGCTTGCACATCATCACGCCATCGCCGATGCGGCGAGGTTTTGACCACGGCGGCTGCGCGGCATCCGGTTCGCTCGTTTCGATGCACCACACTCCGAGTTCCGCATCGCGCCGCCCTTTTTCCATCTGCGCCCAAAAAAAGAACAATCGTCCATCCAGCGACACCCACAGTTCCGGATCAAAACTGCGCACCGGCCCGCCCGCATCTGGATCGATGACCAGGATTTCGTTCCATGTCTTTCCCTCGTCGCCGCTGGTGCTGAGCACAACGTAGTTGTTCAAGTCCTCGCCCGGTGTGACGCCTGCGTACCACGTGGCCCAGAGTCGCCCCTTTGGAGCAATGGCGAGACTCGGGATGCCAGCGAAAGCGCGGTTTGTTACCGCGTGTTCCGTTTTGGGCGAACCGAGATGCCGTGGCGGTTGCAAGGAAGTTATGTCGGCGGCGTTCAAAGCTGCTAGCGGCGCAAGCAGCAGGGTGGTGAGGAGTGTTATGATATTCTGTTTCATGGTAATATTTTTTCTCTCCGATCACTTCAATTGCTTGGCGGATAGCGCATCAATCTCGCTCAACTTGAAGCGCACGCTGACGACCGAATATTTGCGGTCATCGTTCCAATACTTGCCGTAGGTGGTGGCGACAATCGTTCCATCCGGCAGCTGATGGATGCCGGAGTAGCCACAATCCGAGTAAAAGTGCAGCAACTTGACATGATACTGGCCGGGACGTCCCAGCTTGATGTCGTCATAGGTGCCGATCCAGGCGACAAACTTGGTGTGTGACGGCGATCCCGGAGCAAAATCTCGGAATACGATGACGAGGCGTCCATCGGGCAGTTGTATCCCTTGGTGACGGTCGCCGGTCAGGCCCCACGGGGTATCCACGGGAGTGCTCCACGTTTTACCTTCATTCTGGCTAAACATCACCATGCTGGTTCCCGTTCGCTGGTTGTCCCGAATGATGGTGCAAAGCTCGCTCTCCTCTGGAGAACGGAACACATACGGTTCGCAGAGATCCTTGCCTTTGACATACGCCACGACTTCGGGATCGGACCATGTGAACCCTCCGTCACGGCTAATCGACTGGACAACCTCCAGATCGTTCTGGTTCTTGGCGGGATCTTTTCCGCGGTGAAATACTCCCGCGTAGGAACCGTCCTTCAAGCGGACAATGCTGGAAAAGGCCATCACATTTCGGAACCGGGAATCCCCGCGAGGACTCAAGGGCATTTCCTCCGCCCATGTTTTTCCGCCATCCTCGCTCAGCAGGCGGGGAATCCAGCCTCTTTTGTTTGGGAAATCTTCTGGAGCTTTGGACGACACCGCGCTGAAGACCCACAGGCGTTCCATGCCTTGTGGATCCACCAAACGGTAAAGAGACGGGCAGTTTTGGTGGTTGGCATAGTTGGGAGGGAGCGAGTCGTCGAGCCTGGTCCAAGTCAGGCCGCCGTCATCACTGCGCGCCATGGGCCCGCATCCTGCACCGTGACCTTTTGTCCATACGGCAAACATCGTCTTGTGATCCCCCATCAGAACCGTGGTGGGGTGCCCGCAGGTAATTTCTTTCGTGCCTTTGGCGACAAAGACGTGGCGTTTCGTTTCGCCGGAAATATCAAGCCACTTCAAAGTCGACTGCTGGGTCTTCCAAGATTCCAGCTTCGTGGCCGCATCTTTCGCAATGCTGGCCGCCAACTCACCGCCCACAACATCCCCTTCCAACGTTACCGATTGAATGCGCAGCAGGGCTTGTCCCGGCCTGAGTGCAATGCTCTCGATTTCTGCGGCCGAATCGGGAATCTCAAGGCTCTTTTCACCATCGATCGTGATCAAAAGCGATGTTATGCCGTCGCCTGATTTCCAACGACGGATTTCCAAATCAAAAGCTTTTCCTGCTGCGACCGGAGCCGGTGCTTTCGAATTCCAGGGAACTTGTTTTCTCATTGCAGGAGCAAAAACATGGAGCCCATCCAGCAAAATTCTCCCACCGTCGAACGCGAAAATGTCCACTCCGTTGAAAATGAGGGCCGGCTTCACGCCGTCGGCCTTTTCAATCGTCAGCCGGGCCTTGAGCGTGAATTGGCCGCCCAACTTGGCTTTGGCGAAAAAGATCAGCCCGTCGCCCTTAAGAAGAAGCTGGGCGTCTTTCGTTTCAAAGACGTAGCCCGGATCGGTTGGAAAGAGATTCACGGCTTTTCCGGATTGGACGACTTCGACGGTTGCGGCGTGCGTGGTCAGTGGCGCGAGCAGCAGCGCCGCGAAGAGGGCTAAGCTGGGGGGCATGGCTGTGTAAGGATTTCACTTTTTCGGTTCAGGCCGCAGGGCTTTGAGCCGCGCGAGGTTGAACTGGGGGAAATGTGCCCAGCGCCATTCGGCCCGGGAATAAGAGCCGCGCGGATCACACCGCTTCCAATCCCTTCATCGTTCCCGTGCTGCTGGCGAACTTGTCGATCTCGATCCCTTGACGCTGGAGCATGGAGACAAAGAGGTTGGGCAACGGGTAATTGTTCTTTGTGTCGAAGGCAAGGTGCTGGCCGTGTTTCCAGCCGCCACCCGCGAGGAGGATAGGGAGGTTCCTGTTGTCGTGGTTGTTGCCGTTGCTGAGATTGCTGCCGTAGAGGACTTGCGTGTGGTCGAGCAGCGTGCCGCTGCCTTCCTTCGAGGCGCGCAGCTTGGCGAGAAGGCTGTTGAGTTCACGAAACTCGGCAAGCTCGAGGTTTTTCAGCTCGAGCAGCTTGTCCTCGCGACCGGCATGGTGGGAAAGGTTGTGGGTCTCGCTTGTGACGCCGGGGATGTTTTCTCGGAAGAGCTGCAGCTGGATCATGAGCGTGATGATGCGCGTGCTGTCGGTGGCAAATGCAAGGTGCGCCAGGTCATACATGGCACCGAGTTTTTCGAGCAGATACTCGCCGTCCTTCGGCGGAGCCACATCAAGCTTCGGCTTGGGCTTGTGTTCCCATTCCTCGGCGATGAGAAGCCGCTTCTCGACCTCGCGCACTGAGGTGAAATACTGATCAAGTCGGTCCCTGTCCGCATTGCCCAGTTTTTTCTGCAATGCGGCGGTACGGTCCGCGACGGCGTCAAGGATGCTGCGGCCGACGCGGAGGTTGGCGACCTGTCTTTCCACTTCCTGCGCGTCCCCGGCAACGAAGAGCGCCTTGAACAGCTGCGCGGGGCTTCGCTCCGCAGGCAACATCACGCCACTGGACGTGAAGGAGAGCGACTGGTTGCCGCTTTTGGACACTACGAGCGGCAGCGAGGACACGCGAGTGTGATGGCCGTTTTGCTCAGCGGCGAATTGATCGAGCGAGATGCTGTTGCGGAACGATGCAGTGCCGGGCTGCGGCGCGGCGCTGAGATAGGACACCTCTGCGGAGTGGCCGCCGGCGACGTCGGGGTGTGACGTGCCGGAAAAGACGGTGAACTGATCGCGGTGATCCTTGAGCGCTTCCAAGTAGGGCGTGAGCGCGTAATCGCGACCCGACTGCTCCGGAAAAAAGTGGCGTTCGAGCACGCCGAGATTGGTGCAGATGGCCAGGATACGGCGCGGTGCGGCGGGTTCCTTGCCGAAGGCTTCGAGGAATGGCAGGGCCATCATCGCGCCGGAAGCGCGAAGAAAAGTGCGGCGAGTAAGGTTCATGGGGATTTTGGTCTTCGGTTGTGGATCATTCATTTCGCGAAGAGCGGGCTCGCGACGATGTGCTCGATGATCGTGCGCAGTCCGTGGTGCGAGGGTTTGGTTTTGGAAAGGATCGCTTCGATCTCATCGCGATCGCCGAATCGCGGTGCGCGTCCAGTGGCGTAGGTTAGGAATTGGCGGACGAGGTTTCGCGCGAGGGCGTCTTCATCCTTCAGCAGCAGGGCGCGTAGTTCGTTGATGTCCCTGAAGGTGCGGCCACCCGTGAGTTCGCCGCTGGCATCGACCGGCGAGCCGAGGCGCATCTTCACGCGATTCCTGAAGGCCGCGGTTTCACTGACGATCTCAAGGGTCGGCTCCTCGACTGTCTTGGCGTCCTTGCCTTGACCCACACGAATGTTCTTGGGCTTCCCTGCGAGACGATAGTGATCGCGCCAGCCGCCGATGGCGTCGAAGGATTCAAGAGCAAGCCCCGGCGGATCCATCTTGGCGTGGCAGGAAGCACACGTGGCATCGGCACGGTGCTTCTCAAGCATCTGGCGGATGGTGACAGCGCCGGTGGCGTCAGGCTCTATGGCGGGAATGTTAGGCGGCGGCGGTTGACGCGGGATTCCGAGGATCCGCTCCATGACCCACACACCGCGCTGCACAGGCGAAGTCGCGGTCCCATTCGCAGTGACCTTCAATACCGAGGCCTGGGTGAGCAACCCGCCGCGAGGGGAGCCGGGTGGGAGCTTCACTTCTCGAAACGCGCTGCCGGTCACGCCGCGTAAGCCATAGAGTTCCGCGAGGCGTTGATTGACTAGAACCGTCTCGCTCTGTACGAGTCCGAACACGCCGAAGTCACGAGCGAGCATACGGCGGAAATCGCCACGCGTCTCGGCAAGCATCGAATCGTGCAGCCACGCATCATATTCTGGGTAAAGGGCAGGGTCGGGAGTGGTGAAGTCGATCTTCTTGAGTTCGATCCATTCATCCAGAAAATGCTCAATGAATCGATTTGAGCGCGCATCGGCGAGCATGCGCTGTACCTGCTTTTGGCGCACCTCGGGTTTCGAGAGCGCACTTTGCGCGGCGAGCCCAAGCAGCTCGTCATCGGGAGGCCCATTCCAGAGGAAGTACGATAGGCGCGAAGCGAGCGAGTAGTCGCCGGGCTCGAGTCCCAGCACGAGGAAATCCGGTGAGCAGAGAATCGACTTGTAGCCGGCAAGCATCGCCGACTCAAAGCTGGCTCCGCCCTTCAACTGGATCTCGGCGACTTCGGCATATCGATCAATGTCCGCGACGGTAGCGGGGCGGCGGAACGCGTGCGTCGCGAAGTTTGCGAGCATTGGCCGGGGATCGGCGCCTGCAGAGGTGTCGCCAAACAACTGCCGCTGACTCGCCGGTGGCCATTCATCCAGAAGCGGGCCTTCCAATTCAAACCAATCGAAGGCCACAGCCGGGCCCTCGTAGGCGAGCACTCCCTCGCTTGTGCCGGAGTTGCTCGCGCCCACCGCGGGCAAGGTCATGGCATGAAAGGACACTTTATCGTCCGGATTCAGCCACACTTTGAACTCGTGGACTTTGGGCTCGAGAGACGGCGCATCAAAGTAGCCGATCGGCTCGCCGTTGAGCGAAGCTCGCACGACCTGGGCCACCTCCGCGCTTTCGTAGAACTCGACATTCTCCATCCACTCCCGAGCCGGCTTTTCTTCGGCGAGACGTGTGTATTCCCATTCGTCGCTCGAATTCTTGAAATACGGCTTGTCGAAGGTGTTGAACTGGCGCACGAGACCGCGCTTCGAAGCCTCGGCATGCGTTCGCATCCAGCGCAGGCTCCACGCGGAAAACTTCACGCGATACCAGCCGCTCACCGGCGGCTTGAAACGATCTGGCTGGAGCCCCTGCGGCTGAACCCGCCCGATGACGCTAGTGAGCAACGCTACGGAGTCTGCGTCACCTTTGAATTGCGCCCAGCGAACGACGTTACGAATGTCGGTCTCGGGATTGCCGCTGATGGATGTCGTGAGACCGGACGCAAGTTCGCGGCCTTTAAGCGGCACCGCGCAGTGCACTCGGATGGCTCCGAGTACAGTGCGCTGATTCACCGCGGGCTCGCGCCAGACCTTGGGTTCTGGTCTCTTGGCGTCCTTCACCGAGGCCAGGTTCAGCGCGACATCCACGGCCTCCATGTATTTGCTAACGAGCACCGGGGAGAAGTCCAGCGCGCCGCCCACCTTGTCGAACCCGGCCTGCTGTCCATCCTCGGGCAGCAATTCCTTTACGCGCAGCAACGGCAGATGGAGCAGGTCGCGCAAGGTGCTCTCGTACTCGACCCGGTTCATGCGTCGCACCGCAGCGAGGGGCTCCTTCGATTCCGCCTCTACCAACGAGGTGCGCAGTTCCTCCAAGAACGCCGCACGCGCAGCTGCCTCAGGCTGGTCCGCCTTTTTCGGCGGCATTTCGCCTTTCAGCACCCGATCAAATAACAACACGAGGCGGTTCAATTGATCGCGGTCCGGCTTCTTGACCGAAAGCTGATCCACGCGAAGGCCGCCCTTCTGCACATCTGCGTCGTGGCACTCCGCGCAGTGTTGATCGAGGAACTTGCGGGCGGCGGGAGTGAAGTCCGCAGCATGCAGCACGGTCAGCGGCGCGAGCAGCAGGACTGTGAGGAGGGTTAGGGCGGGTCTCATTTGGATGGTTGGGTCGGGCTTTTCGTGTTCGGCGTGATCCGCACGCTCAGCGCCGTAAGGGTAGCGGTGCCCGAAGAGTGAAAGGTGAACTCGTTGGCTCCACGACGCAGCAGTCTTGCCAGCGAGGTCGAGTTGCTTGAGACGCTCAGGGGCGACTCGCCTTTCTCAAGGCTGCTGGATGAAGTGGCGGTGAATAACGATCTTTCCCGGTCGAGTTTGAGTTCCTCAAGCTTCTTTCCGTTAATGAGAATGTCTGGTGCGGCGAACTCGCCTGAACCTTTCCAGGCCAGTTCGAGCCGAAGATCCTTGGCGTGCGCCGGGTCGTCGGTGAGGAAGAGGAATGCGTTTCCCAATGCATTGGGCTGGATGGTGAGCGGCAAGGGCGTCTTGCTCACGGTAGCGTTGTTGCTGACGCTGCATGCATCGATGAAAAATTCCTTCGGCAGATGCGCGAGCTGCGTTGGATCTGAGAGCTCTTCG
>CAMDSZ010000046.1 GCA_945906945.1 Akkermansia muciniphila | reverse complement strand
GCCCTGCGACACCCAGTTGTTTAAGATTTTCTTTTGGGCGGGGGTGAGGTTTTTATGCAGCTTGTTCGGGGGCATGACCTCTTCCTCGTCCTTGCTGTGCACTCGGTTGATGATCTCGCTCTGCTCGGGCTTGCCGGGCACAATCGCTGTGGCGCCAGATTTGGCAGGCTTGATTGCCTCTGAGCGCACATCCAGCCTGAGGCCGCCTTTGCGTTCCTTTTCATCCGGTCCATGGCAGTGGAAGCAGGTGTCGGAGAGAATCGGGCGCACGTCTCGGTTGAAGCGCACTGTCTCCGCAGCCTTCGAGTGGGCCGCAAACGCAAATAACACGAAGAGTGCCGCCTGGGAGGATGAGAGAGCCATTGTAATGGGAAGTCTGGTAGGAATCTATTCTTAGAGTGAAATCATGGCTGGCGGTGGAATCAAAGCCTTTTGCGCAGAACCGGGCTGAACAGCCGTCTATTGCCTGAATGAACAGGCGTCTATTGCCTGGCTCAACATGCGTTTATTGACTCGACCCCGAGGGCGCTTCCCTTTGCATCGACACCGTTGACTGTTGATGCAAAAACTCAACGCCAGTGAATCTTTCCTGCACCAAAAATCAGTCCGTAGCTGGGCGCTTATGCGCCGCATGCGGAATGTGCTGTGACGGTGTCCTGTTTTACGGAGTGAAGCTCCAGGCATCCGACTCCTCAAGGGCCCTCCGTGCGCTTGGGTTAAAGGTCAAGCGCAAGTACGGGCACGAGCAAAGTCTTCAGCCCTGTCCGGCGCACCAAAACTGTTCCTGCTCCATTTACGCCGATCGGCCGCAGCGGTGTCGTGATTTTGAGTGTCTTCAGCTCGCTGGGGTGGCTCGCGCGGAGCTCAGCGAGACGCAGGCGCTGGAGAACATTCTCCGCGCCCGCACTCTCGTGGACCGGGTTGAGGCGTTGCTCCTGATCGCAAAGGATGAACGAGCCGGGAAATCACTCGCGACGCGATGCGAAACCGTCTTCACCCCGCCGCTCGACGACTCCCCGGGGGCGGCTGAAAATCGAGTCGCATTATGGGGCGCGATCAAGGAACTGGAGGCCTTTCTCTCTTCACATTTCAGAGTGGCGCCCCCTCCGGCGGAGCCCGGGTTCTGAGCGCCCACCGCCAAATAATCTAGCAATGAGGCTGGCGTTTTCAGCGAATTGCAGTGAATTCTATCCTCACTTGATCAAGCCATTCGAAATTCTCGCAGAGGTCTCCACCCCGGACGGTTCGCGCATCCGGTTGCACAAGCACGACGGGGAGTTCTACATCAAACACAACGGGCGCCAGCTCATGAGTACCATTGCGACCGTTTCCGAGCTGCTTCTCGCGGACATCGGCTGCCGCCATTTGCGCAACCTTTCAAAGCCCCGGGTGCTGATTGGCGGGTTGGGCTTGGGGTACACGCTCAAGAGAGTACTGGAGATTGTTGGTCCGGGTGCGGTCGTGCACGTTTCCGAGTTGCTGCCCGAGATTGTGCAGTGGAATCGGGATTTTTTGCGTGGGGTGAACGGTTCGCTAATTGAGGACCCGCGGGTGAAGGTCATTATCAAGGACGTCTTTGATGTGATCCGGGGCGCGAAGGGGGATCATGCTTATGACTCCATTCTTTTGGATACCGACCACACGCCTTCCTCGTGGGTGCAGTCCAAAAACTCGAGGCTGTATGAACGCGCGGGATTCAACTGGGTGACGCGCGCGTTGCGGGCCAACGGACTTGTCGCGTACTGGTCTGCGGGGGCTGAGCCGGATTTTGTCCATAATTTGAGCCGTGCAGGATTCCGTGTTCAAACCTACGAGGCCAAGGCGCACCCCACGGCTAAACGCGCAGTGCACCGGATTTACTTGGGGCAGGCGCTGCCAAAGGCGCTTCCCTCTACCTCGGGAGCCGAGCCCGAGAAAGCGCAGCCCCTCCAGAAGCCGGGATCGCCGAAGGAGGGGACTCATGTAGGAAAATCCTTTGCTCAGCGAAAGACTCCGACGCGGGGCCGTGCTGACACGCAACACGCCAGAAGGTTGGAGCGGATCAAAAAGGGTGGGAGTCCCTTCGTATCGCCAGCATTCATCGAGGGACTCGAAAAAAAGGCGCGCCGGAAAGCCGAATCAAAGAGCCGCAGATAAAAAGCGACTGCCGGTTCGTATTGTGCACTTTTGAAGCAAATGAACCAAAGCAAATGAACCAAACCCCCGTTCACGATAATCACAATGCGGATCTCTTGAGTCTGATTCCTGTCAGTTCCCTGAACGTCTTGGAGTTTGGGTGCAGCTCCGGGGCGCTGGCCCGTGAGTACAAGAAGATCTCCCCGCAGGCGCGCCATTTGGGGATCGAAATCACGGAGGAGTATGCGGCGCTGGCCCGGCGTTTCTGTGACGAAGTCCTGGTTCTGGACGCCGATTCAACTTCCGACTCTTTTTTTGACGGACACTCCTCAGTGGATTGCTGGGTGTTTGGCGACGTGCTTGAGCACTTGAAGGATCCCTGGCGTATTCTGCGCCAAATCCGGCGGGTGATGGCCTCCGGTTGCGTGGTGGCGTGCATTCCGAACGCACAGCACTGGTCAGTGCAGGCAAGGCTCTGCGCCGGCGTTTTCCGGTATCAGGATTCGGGACTTTTGGACCGTACGCATCTTAGGTGGTTCACGCGCCAGACGATCCTTGAGCTTTTCACCTCCTGCGGGTTCAGAATCGACGCGGGAAAACCCAGGATTTTCAACGAGACCGACAGAGAGGTTTTCCTGAAGGGAATACACGGGGTTCGTGAGATGGCGAAATCGCTCGGGTTAAATCCCGAGGAGGCGGAACGGGACAGTTTGCCGCTGCAGTATGTGGTGCGCGCGGTGCCCGCGTGATAGATGGGTCTCATCCCGACGATTTCGTTGGATCGAACTAAACTGATCCAGCGGGATTGAGGCTTTTGTTGAGGACAGAGGGTTCCGTTAGATTTTCGAAAACGGCTCTTCTTGGCAGAAAAGCTGAGACGCTGAAGGTATGCCGAGCGGGGTTACCATTCCTTCTGCCCATCTGGATTTTGTCTTGGACCGGGCTAGGATGGATCGTCCATCTGCCCCGCGCGGGCAACTGCTGACCGCGCCAGAGGAGATTGAATCCTGAGCGGTATAGCCAATGGAGCCCTTGGGAGTAAGGAACACCTTTACGAACTAAAACCTTCCCATTGACAAGTGTTTGCTTTTGCCGGCATTTCACAAGCCCCCGCGCGGTGTTGTATTGTGCGGGGCGCGCTAAAAATTTATGCAATCGTCCTCCAAAAGCGTTCTAGCCAACTGGATCAAAGATAAGCCATTTCAGGCTGTTCTTGATGCTCCAAGTGGCGATGGCTGGCTGAAAGCCATTCTTCCCTGCGACTCCATAGTAGACGGAGTTGATCTCTACGAGACGTCCAAGGAAGGATACCGGTCTTTCTGGCAGCATGACTTGGATCGTGGGCTGCCTGCAAGCGCCGGAGAGTATGACCTTATCGCCATTTGCGAAGGACTGGAACATGTGGGTAATCCTTTGCTGCTTCTGCGGGATGCTTTTAGTCATCTGAAACGC
Source organism: Akkermansia muciniphila (assembly GCA_945906945.1). GTDB lineage: Bacteria > Verrucomicrobiota > Verrucomicrobiia > Chthoniobacterales > Chthoniobacteraceae > Chth-196. The sequence goes on along the minus strand of CAMDSZ010000046.1, from coordinate 13,902 downwards.
GGCGGTTGTTTAGTGGTCACCACTCCAAGCGTTTGGTATCCACAGTCACGCCTGCAGTTTCTTTACAAGGGTTTCTTTCCTTCATTCCCAGCGCTCGGAGGGAAAGTAGTTCCGGGGACTCACATGCACATCACGCCTTGGTGTTATCCATGGTTATGGACCTACATGAGTTTAGCAGGATTCTCCCATATCGAGCTACTGCCTGAGCCAGAGCTAACCGGTAAGCATATGCATGAAAGGCTGATGGTCTGGCCATCCCGCTTGTGGTGCCGCCGCCGAATGGCAAAAGCCCGATCTAGCGAGGAGCGTGATTTCTGGCAGACGTGTGCTTCTGATGCGGCCCTGCTGGGGCGTCATTTAATTGTGGTTGCATATAAAAAAAGTTTTGATGCGCCACATTAACCGTCGTAGGTGAAGGGGAGGGTGCGGGTAAACCGAGTCGGTGAAGGCGTAAGCTTTTGGGACGCGTTCTCGGTGGGTATCACCGACCAGACACATGAAAACAAAAACGAATACACAGTGCCGGATTCAAGGCGCGAGTGGCCTTGGATTCACTCAAGGGCATTAAAACTGCACTGGAGATCGCAGCGGACAATCGGGTGCATCCCACTCAGGTTACAGAATGGAAAAGTCAGATGCTTGCCGGGGCCTCCAAGGTGTTTGTCCAAGGGCGTTGTCGTGAAGCGCAAACCACGCGCGGAGTGGATGAGATCGGGTTAAACTCAAGCTTGACGAACCTGGACGCAGCAAAATGCTTTTCGCCCCGTTTCCACAGCTCGCGCGCGGTATTGCCGCGGGGAGCGCTAAAAAAGGTGGCTGAAGCCTTATCTAAAGATGCGCTCGGGCCTCGAGGCAGGCTTCCAGCAGTCAGGGGGTCGCCCGGGCGGTGAGAAGGATCGCGCTGAAGGCGTCCCGGAGGAGGGCTAGGTCGGATTGCACCGCAAGCTGGGTGAATCCCTGGTTCAGCCGGTGCGGCAGTTCCGAAATGTCGCGCACCAGCGTGCCGGCGCCCTTCCCTGCGGAGCGGGCGGCTGCCACCACGCGGGCCAGGCACTCCTCGAAGTCAGGGGTGTCCGTGACCGGACGGTGGCGGAGGTCGTGTTGCAGGTCAGCCGGGCCTACAAAAAGGACGTCGACTCCTGCCACGCCGGCAATGGCGTCGGCTGCGTGAACCGCGTCGAGGGTTTCGATCTGGGCGAGGAGCAGCGGGGCGGGGGTGCCTTCCGGGCTGCGAAGGCCGTAGTCGTGCGCTCGCACGGTGCGGGAGAAGCCGCGCCGGCCGCGGGGCGGGTAGTGTGCCGCGCGCACAACCGCCTCCGCTTCCTCGACGGAATTCACGTGCGGCACCATGACTCCGTCCGCCCCCCAGTCGAGCACGCGCGCGATGAGGTCGGGGTGCGGGGCGCCCACGCGCACAATGCCCTTGGTCTGGCTGCCGCGTAATGCCCGCAACTGGTCCGGGAGGGCGGCCTCCGGTGCGCTGCCGTGCTCCAGGTCCAGCAACACCCAGTCAAAGCCGCAAAGGGCAGCTACCTCCGCGATGATCGGAGAGCCTACCGAGAGCCATGTTCCAATGGATGCTTCGTGTTTCATAGAATCGAGGTGTCTGAGTCTTCCCGCAGCCCGCGCAGGGCAAGCGTCAGGCGGTCGTGGGTCGTCTGTTTGAGATCCCCACCGCTACGTCCGGCGCCGATGAGAAAGAAGCCGTCGCTGCGCTCAAAATAGCCCGCACCGACCCGGATCACCGCCTTGACGAGCATGTTTCGCAACAGGTGCAGCCAGAACCTCCGACGGAAATCCTCCGGCAGGGGGCGTACGCTTCGGTAGCCCTCCAGCGCCCGCTGCAAAAACGCCGCGTCGTGAAAGCATGCCAGCAGCGAAAGGTCCTCCACCGGATCACCGCTGACCGCGTCGTCAAAGTCGATGAACGCCGCGATTTCATCCGTCGCGCCGAGAATATTCCACAGCGCCAGATCCTTGTGCACCAGACAGCCGCGCTCGACGGCCAGCAGTGCTTCGTGCCTTTCGATTTCGGCGAGGACTTCGTCCGTGTCCGCCAGGAAACCGCGTGCCTTCAAAAAGTGCAGATGTTCTTGGAGGCGCAGATGGAAGTAGTCGGCATAGGAGGTCCGGTGCCCCCGTAGGCCTGCGTCTAGCGTTCCAAAGCCTTCCAGGGTGATCTCCTGCCATTTTGCCACCGCCTCGCCGATGGCGAAAGCGATCCGCGGCACTTCCAATGTCCCCGCCTTGTACCAATGATTCAAGTCGGGGGCGGGAATGCGTTCCAAGGCCTGCCATGCGAACGGCACGCGGCTCCGCGAGACGTCACAACCAAGAACGCGCGGCGTACGCACGCCGGCGTTGCGCACCCTGTCCAGCACGAGGCCTTCCACTGCCAGGTGGCGGTCCTCCTCCGGCCCGTTCTCCACCCGGATGAAGGCCTCCCTCCCTCCGATTTCCGTCGTCCACGCGAGATGGTTGCCCTGGGCGGCACTGGCCTGCAAAACGACATCCTTCACGTTGAAGTGCTTTTCCAAGGCCTCTGCGAGCATCTGCGAAATCTGGGCAATCTGTGGATCGGTTCCGCCCCGGGTGTGCGTGCCGTGGAAGGCCGCCGGGCGGTCGCACTTCCAGTAGTGGATGTCGCGCCGGCTCATGCGTCGGGCGTCCGGCGTTTCCAGATGGCGGCGGCGACGCCCCCGATGATGTTTTGCATCACGCCGCTGAACACACCCGCGGCCGCTGCGAGCGGCATGGAGGGGAAATGCGTCCTGGCCAGCGACGCGGCCAGACCGCCGTTTTGCATGCCTACCTCGATGCTCACGGTGCGGGCCACCGACTCGGGATAGCGCAGCACCTTGGGCAAGAGGTAGCCCGCCGTGAAGCCGATGACGTGCAGCACGAAGGCCGCGAGCGCCAGCACCCCGAAGTGTTTTGCAATGGCGTCGGCGCTTGCGGCGACGATCCCGCCGGTCACACACACAAACGCCAGCGCCGCGATGGTCGGGCCCGCCAAGCCGATGTGGTCGGCGGTGCGCGGCATCTTCCACCGGATGAGCACGCCCAGAAGTACGGGTGCGATGGTGAGCTGCAGCGCCGACTTGCACAGACCCCAGGCGTCGACGGGTACGTATTGTCCGGCCAGTGTGCTGGTCCACATCGGGGTGAAGAAGAAGGCGAGCAGGGTTGAAAAGAGGGTGAGCACGACCGAGAGCGCCACGTTCGCCCGGGCGAGGTAAGAGATCATGTTCGAGGCCATGCCTCCCGGACAGCTGGCCACGAGGATGATTCCCACGGCGAGCCCCGGTTCCAGACGGAGCAGCTTTGCCGTCGTCCAGCCCGCGAGCGGCATGATCGTGTACTGTGCGAGGAAGCCCATCGCCACGCTGCCCGGCATCCGCCCGATGGCCTTGAAATCATCCACGCTCAGCGTCAGCCCCATTCCGAGCATCGAGGCCGCGAGCGACCAGAAGATCCAGTCGGGGCCGAACCACAGCATCACGGAGGGCTGCAAAAACGCGATGACCGAAAGGCCTACAAGCCACACGGGGTAGAGGTTGTTGAACCAGTCAAAGAAGCGTTTCATGGGGTCAGGGTTGGGAGTCGCGGGTGCCTTCGAACGCGGGGCCGCCCGCGCCGACATAGCCGTTGCTGGTTCCGTTTTCATCCGGGGTCGCCCAGAACGCAAACAAAGAGCCGGCTTTAAGGTGAAAGCGGAACCTCACGTTTTTTCCAGCTACGGCGGAGAGGTCCGCGCCGCCGGGCCATTCGATTTTGAGCTTTGTCCGGTCTCCGGCGGCGGGCAGCGAGCTGCGCAAGACCTGTCCAGCCTCGTCGAGCAGCTCCACGCGCATGTCCCCGTTCACATTTACAAAGAGGTGTTTCCCCTTGAACTTTACCGGTCGCGTCGTGAGCTCGCCGGGGCCGTCCATGCTCGCGAAGCCGTCGCGGCGCAGCGTCGCAAGCCCGATGCTGCCGCCGGTGTACATGCCTCGGTGGCCGCTTGGCGCGATGCCGCTAGTGCCCATGTAGGGGAACACGAGCTGGTCCTCGAGCACCACAAAGACGCCGGCCGCGCCGTGGAGATAACCGCGGTCCCAAGAACCCTCCATGCGTGAACCGACGATGAAGCCGCGCCGGTCCGGCCGGTCCCAGTGGAAGCCGTCGCGGCTGAAGCCTAGCTCGAGGTCGACCAGTTTCGGAAAGGCTCCCTTTTCGCATACGCCGTTGTTCGGGCCGCGGTGGATGTAGTGGAGGCCGACCATCAGGCTTTCGTAGGCAACGGCGTTGAGGCTGTAGAGCTGCGGCGCCTCGCCCGCTCCCGGGTAGCGGCCCTGGGGCTCGGGCAGGTCGAGTTTGTCGGCACAGGTCCAGTACACGCTCTTGGCCCAGTCCGCACCCTTGAGAAAGTCGTCGCTTTCAAAGTAGTAGCGGCTGCGGCCGCGGGCGGTGCCCCGCTTGATGCTGGAGCACCACTTGTTTCTGAAGGGATTGAAGAAGAAGGAGCAGTAGTCGTCGGCGGCGATGGTCGTGGTGACCGCGTCCGACCACGTCTTGCCGTCGGAGACGTGGAGCGAGTGCATGAACCCCTGCGGGCGCTGTTCCTTCGGGACGTGCAGCCAGCAAGTCATGTATTTGAGGCGTTCGGCGGGGTTCTTCGCGTTTAAGTCGAGCCACACGCAGTTGTCCGAACCGCCGGTGTCCAGCTTCGGGCCGGTCCAGCGGAGGCCCTCGGGCAGAAGCTCCCCGCGCCGCGTCCAGGTCTTCATGTCCGGGCTTGTGGCGAGCGACAGCGGCCCGCGCCAGCCGGCGACGTAGAACAGCTTGAAGAGCTTTTCCGAGGGGTCGTAAAACACGCCGCCCTGTCCGGTGAAGGTGGTGGCTTCCTCTCCCCGTTCACCTTGGGTGGAGGGCCCCAGTTCGCGCTCCGATTCGGCCTTGAAGACGGGGTTGCCCTCGAATTTCTTTGCCTGGTGGAAAGTGCGTTTGAGCGTGGTTTTCTCCACCAGAAAATCATCCACGAAAAGCTGGCGGCCGAGGTCGATGGGGATGACTTTTGGTTTTGCCTTGAGGTACGGCACCTCCATCGGCTCTGCGGAGTTTGGATCACGGAAGCGGGGCGGCCACACGTCGGGCAGTTCGATCCCGTTGTAGAGTTTTTCGGGCTTTGGCCCGGTGGCCTTGTTCGCGGGGAGGAGCAGCTTTGCGTCGACGGAGACGAGTTTGCCGGCGAGGACGTCTTCTTCGCGGAATTTGGCCAGAAGGATTTCAGCGTCGGTGTGGCGGTTCCAGTCGTAGAGAATGTGGATGAGGCCGTCTGGCGATTCGAAGCCGTCGGGGTAAGAGACCGCGTTGCGCTCGTCGAGGAGCAGACCGCCCTTCCATGTCTGGCCCTCGTCCTCAGATAGCCATGCGGAAAGGTGGGTTCGCGCGGGCAGGCGCTCAGCGGGCGAGCCGTTTTTAACGAGCAGGATGCGGCCGGAGCTCAGGCGGCGTAGAAAAAACCGTGAGCTGACGTTTTGCAGCGTCGCAGCTTGGTTTGGTGTGCTCCAAGTGACGCCGCCATCGGCGGAAAAACTCTCGTGGGGCTGTCCGCTCGTGCGGGCCAGCATCCACAGGCGGCCATCGCGCAATTCAACCGTCATGTGTTCGTCGTACTGCCAGTTTGGGAACTGCACGCTGCCACGCTCCTTCCACGTTGCGCCTTCGTCGACGGAAGCAAACATCCGGGCCGTCTTTTTCTGCCAATCGGAAACCGGCAGCAACCAGTCGCCGTTCTTCAAAACCGTGGGTTTGTTCAAAGTGCAACCCTCGGCAAACTGCACCGGCTCCGACCACTTCGGCTCTGCCGCATCGGGATCATCACAGCGGATGAACCAGTTGGTGATGCGCTTTTGCGGGTCGCCCAGCTGCTGGTCGAAGAAAAGCCACAGGCGCCCCTTCGGGTCGGTCCACAGGTTGCCCACGAGGGCGCCGCTGAGTTTTTGTGAGGCGTCGGTGCGCGCGCCCACAGCCAGCCGCGGTTTCGACCAGGTCGCACCCTGATCATCGCTTGTCGCCAGCAGAAAATATCCGTCCTGCTTGTCTCCCGTGCCGGTCCAACAGCCCCAGATGCGCCCCTTCGGCGTGCGGTCCATGCCGATGATCATCGCGCCGGGCCGGGCGTCGTCCTGAAACTGGGCGCCCGGGTTGGGAAGCACCACGGGGAAGAGCCCGTCTTCCTCCCGAAGCTCCGCGCCCTCCGCGGCGACGAGCAGGACCATCTTTTTAAAGTGCAGCCGTTCGCCCTGGTTGACGGCCTTGCGGTAGAGGCTGACGCGGTTGATTTCGCCTGGGAAAAGTTGGGTTTCCGGCACGTCAACCCGGGTGAAGCCTGCTTTGAGCAATGCCGTCTCCTCGCTTGCAGCCTTCGGACGGGGCGTCGGGGTGAGAGCGAAGAGCGTGCCCGGCTTTGTCACGCGCACGTCCGTTTTTTCGATGCCGGTGCGGTGAAACGGCAGGTTGCGCACGGCCTCCGGTATCTCCGCAATGACGTATTCGCGGTCGGTGAAAAGCGGCACGCCGCGTTTCATGAACGCGGGTTCTGGTGGAAGCGGGGCGGGCCATTCGATTCGCTTCCTTCCCTCCTGGGACTCAAACTTTCCGGTGGGCTCCAGCTTGCCAAACATGATCCGGTCAGTGGTGCCCTTGTGGTCGCTCTGCGAGACGGCCAGCCAGATTGCGCCTTGGTGCTCGTGGAAGGTCGGGTACTGGAAGGAATGGGGCGATTCGAACCGGTACTTGCGCTCCCACGTTTTGCCATCACGCGAGACGTCCACGTTGAATACGCTGCGGCGGCAGTCTTGGATGCGGGTGTTCTCCTGCCAGCCGAGGTAGTAGACGCCGCCGAACTTGTCGAAGGTGGGCTTCGAATTGAGGCCGTTCGGGACAAACGGCTCGGGCTTGCCGACGGTCCACGTCTTGCCGTCTTTGCTTGTGGTGAAATGGTAGTTGCCGGCGTCGTTGCGGCAGATGGCCATCCAGGTGCCGTCGGGCAACCGGTTGACGGCGGACTCGCTCAGTTGCTCGGACTGCGGCTCGTTGTAGTGTCCGAGGACCTCGAAGGTCTTGAAATCGTCGTGCAACAGGGCGAGCGCGTTCTGTTTGCCGGGGAAGTTGTTGAGGGCCACGTACCGCCGGCCGTTGAATTCCTTGAAGGAGTCGAAGATGTAAAGGCCTTCGCGGACCGGTGGCTTGGTGAAGCCTTGCGCGGCGGCGTCGGCGTGGAAATGCCGCGGTTCCATGTCAAACACACCTGACGCGGTCTTGATCTGCGCCTTCCCGATGGTGGTGGTGAAAGTCTGGGTGTGCAGGTCAAAGTCGCGGTACCAGGTGACGGCCTGTTCCCCTCGGGGTTGGCTGCAAAAGTAGGTGCGCAGCGTGTGTTCGTCCTTGCGGAGGATGCGTGGCACAAAGACCTGCGCATCCGGCAGGGTGGTGTTAGCGAAGGTCTGCCCCGCCTTCGCCAGGGAATGGGTTTTTTCCACCTGGAGCGTGCGCAGGTTCACTACCGTCAGCACGCAGTACATGGCCGCACCCGCCCCGTGCCCCGGCTCTCGGTCGTTGTCGTGCTCAACGATGTAGGCCCTGTCGCCCACGCACACAAATTCCGCGTCGTGCGCCCCCTTGACCTGCGGTGCGCTCACCCGCACAAACCCCTGCATGACGAGATCCCCGGCCAGCGCCGCGTCCCAGTTTTGCGGCACGAGGCGAGGGGCCACGTCGCGGGTGGTTATGGCGCCGCCCGGGGCGGAGGGTTCGGCGGCTGGAGCCGCCCAAAGCCGGGGCGCGTTGGAGAGGGGCGAGGCAAGCGCAACAAGGCAGAGAAGATTGCGGAGGGTCATGGTGGTGTTTGGGTGTTCAATGAGCTGTTTTCTGCGGACTGAAAAGCCCGGCGGCGTGTTATGTTAACATCATGGCCGCGTTTTCCCCTCCCACGCTGAAAGACAGTGCCCGTGCCACCGGGTCTCCTCCATCACGCAGTCTCAGGCTGGGTGAGCAGACGCGCGCATCTTTAGAAACGGGACAGAGCGAATGCAGTGGTGCCGCTCATGTGCTCAATGCGCTGTTCCGGGGCTTCTTACGAGGCCTGTGCAGGAGAATTCATTCCGGTCGGATAGGTTTCTTGCGGTCTGTAGCCGAGCACTTCCCTTGCAACGGTAAGGTCGATGCGCTCCAGGTTTCTGGGAATACTGGTGACGTTTACAACCAGGTGCCGAACGTGGTCAGGTGCGCAAATGCAGCTCGCAAAAAAACGGCCTGCGTCTCCGGGGCTCAGGTAAATGTCCTGTGCCCAGTCGGTCGAGTGGATTTCATCCTCCTGTCCCGGTCGTGGGCACCAGCCAATCCTCGCGACGATCACGCTGATTGCGTGCAGTTGGCTGTAGCTGTAGCCAATGGATTCCATGAACATTTTCGTGGCGGCATACCACCCCTTTGGCGCCGGAGGCTCGGCTTCGGTGATGGGAAAAGGGCCAGCGATACGCCGCCACCAAATCACTTGGGCACTGCTCGCCAGAACAATCCGGCGCACCCCTGCGCATCGCGCGGCCTCCATCACGTGGTAGAGGCCCGCCACGTTGTTGGGAAGAAGGCTCTCGATAAAGTCGTCGTCGTCAGGGGTTGCGGCGAGATGGATCAAGTCGGAGATTCCGTGCATCGCAGCATCGAGTGCAGTGCGATCGGTAATATCACCTTCGAACGTGTCGGGTAAAAGGGCAGACGAAGTGCGGTCGAACCCGCGAACGCTCATTCCGCGCGCGAGCAACTCAGCGACGACAGCGGTCCCGAGTTTTCCCGACGATCCGGTGACTAGAACGGTAGTGTCCACATGGTCTGGGTATACGGGCTCTGGATGGCTGTCGATCTTATCAGTCTGGACAGAAGGGGGGCAACAGCTCCGCAATGCATCAAGGGTGAGCTTTGTCGCTCACGATAGATTGAGGTTTTACGGAGAGCGGTTCGTGGCAAGTAGCGTCTTAACGGTAGAAGTGATCGATGGTTCAGAAAGTTAATTGGCCGTTTGCTGCTTATGGTGTGGAGTGGTATTGGAAGGAGAACATGCCTCGGGAACGCTATTTTTTGTACATCGACGGGTCTCAGCGCGGCCCTTACACGGTCGATCAGATCGACCATATGGTGAATAAGGGAATCGTGTCCTCGGAATCCATGTTCTGGTGCGAGGGGCTTGACCAGTGGCAGCCGGTAAGCCAGCTCATTGTGCCGAAGGTGGAGGTGGTCAGGCGGAGGATTCGCATCAGCACTCGCCTTGTGGGAGTGGTGCTGCTGGGGATGGTGCTTTTGGGAGTCACCTGGCCTCTCCTCTCTGAGGGATGGAGAGAGCAGCATCAGGTGGAGTTGACTCAGGAGGCGGCATACTGGCGGGCGCGGGGCGTTCTGCGCGATACGTTTGGGAAGTTCACATCCATTCTCTTTGAGCCGTTTGATCCGGAAAATGTACGCCTCCACGGTGGGCAGCAAGCTTCGGTGGAATTATCTGCGCAGACCAAACGGCTTGGCGGTGCCCCGATGCAGGGCAGGTGGCTGGTCGAATTAGAGTACGACCAAAGACTCAAAGAGTGGCGCCCGATTCTTTCACCAAATGAACAGGCCAATCCCAAGGGGCAGGGTGAGCTTACGCCCCCGCGGCCGCAAGCGGCGGATCTGCCATCGGGAACGCGGTGATCGAATCAAGCAGTTCTTCGGTGAGTGTTTCTGGTCCGTAGTTGAATCCCTGCTCAAGGGGAGACCGCATCCAGCCCTGCCAGACTTCCTCGCTGATTAGCGGGTTTCCGGCGATCGCGAAGTGCGGAAGCTGGCCCCGGCAGCCGTTGGAGGGGCAAAGGAAGGCAGGGCGTCCGCGCTCAACTTTGATGCGAATTGAATGTCCGGTTAGTTCGTTGCCGCACAAAATGCAAACGCGCGTGTCACTAAGGTTGTCCCACTGTCGGTTGGGATCGTGAAAGCGCAGGAGCAGAAGTTTGGAGTCGGACTTTTGGTTTTTTTTGACGCTGTGTTTTGTTGCTGATGCGGAATCTTTGGTTGGGTTCATGGAGGGTTTTAAGTGGAGCGATGGCTCATGAGTGGATCGCGCAAAGAGCCGCATTGAGGTGAGAGTAAAACGCGCGATATTTTGGTTTCCGATACGCGCGGAGTTACGGTCGGTGCGATCGCCGTAAACGCAAAAAAACAGGGCGCCCGCCGTCTGCGGACGCCCTGTTTGGATAGGTGTGCTTTTTAGAGTCCGTGAACCGCCTCAGGCGGCGATGGATAGACTTGGCGATTCGCCCGTGATTTCCTTGAGCTTTGCCGAGATCTTACGGATGCCCAGTTCGAGCCGAGTCTTGATGGTCCCCAGCGGAATCTTGGTTTGGATGGAGATTTCCCGTTGGCTCAATCCCTTGAAGAACGCGAGGTCGATCGCCATCCGTTGGGCCTCGGGCAGCGTTGCCACAATGGATGCAAGGATACGGCGCATATCAGAGAATTCAATATCCTCATGTCCGTGGCATTGAGTCCATGATTCGGGCTGTTGCTCGGTTTCCTTTTGATAGCGCTCCCCGACGCGGAAGTAGGCCTGTTCGCGGCGCAACCGGTCGATGGCGCGGCGTCTTGCGAGAGTGATCATCCAGCCGAGCGCTTTGCCTTTCTCGGAGGAGTACCTTGCGGCAAGGCGCCAGATTTCGAGGAAGACCTCCTGCAGCAGGTCTTCAACAGACTGGTCATTGTGGAGAACTCGGCCGATGACGGCGCGCAGGGTAAGGTGGTGGCGGCGATAGAGTTCGTTTAGCGCCTCGGTGCACTCGTCCCGAACGGCGGTCATGAGGTTTTCGTCGGTGCTTTCCTGAATGGAGGCCAGTAGTTTGGCGTGAGAATCGAATGAGTAAAGCATGTGAGGATGAAGTTAGGGGTTGTGCCATCCTCCTTAAGCAACGGGGGTGCCATGCTTGGTTTACTCTGTTGAGCGGTTCGCTTGCCGCATTTTTGTGTTCGTTTTATTTTCGTTTATGTAAATAAAATAAACACATTGCTGGTGCTGGTTTCGCCGACAGGCGCGTCTTGTGGAAACCTTTAAACGGCCGGGGAAATCGGCCGATACGAAATCTTTCTTGCGATGCGCTTGAGTCCGAGAGTGGCAAGTGCTTCGGATTGATCAAATATGCTTGCCACCCGCAGCTCGGGGAGTAGCGTCGCCGCTGTTCTCCCTAGGGCGCAACCTGTAACCGAAAGGACACAAATGCTGCCGATACACACATTCAACGTGGTTCCAAAACTTCCGGAACCACTTGAGCCGCTCCGTGAAATAGCCCTCAACCTTTGGTGGACCTGGCAGCCGGACGCCCGGCGCCTGTTCAGGCATCTCGATCCAGATCTCTGGCATCGCACCAACCATAGTCCGCTGAGGATGTTGCAGCTCTCCCGGCAGGCGAGGCTGCAGGAGGTGGCGGCTGATGAGGATTTTAAGCGCGAAATGCTTGGCGTGCAGGCGAAACTCCGGGCGTACATGAAGCAGAAGGACACGTGGGGTAAGCTGCGGGCGAAAAAGTCTCCGCTGTCCGGTCCCGTGGCGTACTTCTCCGCCGAGTTCGGGTTTCATGAATCTTTCCCGAATTACTCCGGCGGGTTGGGGATCCTTTCCGGTGACCATTGCAAATCGGCGAGTGACTTGGACGTTCCGTTCATTGCTTTCAGCTTGCTTTATCGCCACGGGTATTTCCGTCAGCAGATCAACAAGGACGGTTGGCAGGACAGCGTCCAGCTCAACCAGAACTTCAGTCACTTGCCGCTAAGCGAGGCCCTGGATTCGGACGGTAAACCGCTTTACGTGCAGGTGGAGGTGCTTCAGCGCACCGTGAGCGCCAAGGTCTGGGCCCTCCAGGTCGGGCGCATTGTGCTCTATCTGCTCGATACAGATATTCCTGAGAACGTCGAGGAGGACCGTTTGATCACGGCGCAGCTCTACGGCGGTGATCTGGAAATGCGGATCCGGCAGGAGATTGTGTTGGGGGTGGGTGGCGTGCACGCGCTGCATGCGATGAAGATCACGCCGTCGGTTTACCACATGAATGAGGGGCACTCGGCGTTTCTGTCGCTTGAGTTGATTCGCCGGCAGGTTGCGGATTACGGGAATGATTTTTACTCCGCACTCCAGGTGGTGGCTTCAGGGAACATCTTCACCACGCACACGCCCGTTCCGGCCGGCAACGATGCCTTTCCGCTGGATCTGATGCGCAAATATTTTGGGTCCTATCCAGCGAAGGTCGGCATCGACTTTGATTTGTTCGTGAGCTTCGGACAGACGCGCAAGGATCCGGTCGAGCCGTTCTCGATGACGATTCTTGCGTTGCGCACCAGCCGGCATGCCAACGGCGTGAGCGCGCTTCACGGGAAGGTGTCGCAGGGGCTCTGGAAGGATGTGTGGGCCGGCGTGCCGGAACATGAAGTTCCGATTACAAGTATCACAAACGGAATCCACACCCGGACCTGGATGGCGCCTGAGTTTTCGGCGGTATACGACAAGTACCTGCCGAATTGGGAGTCGCATCTAACGGACGTCGATTTCTGGAGGGGTGTGTACGATATCCCTGACGAGGTGATTTGGAGCACGCACCAGCAGCTCAAGAAGCGGTTGTTTGATTTCGTGCACGAGCGCCTGCGCTCCCAGCGGTCGCGTCTCGGGGAATCGCCGGAGAAGTTGCGCTCTGCCGGGGTGCTGCTGGACCCGGAAGTGCTGACGATTGGGTTCGCACGACGCTTTGCGACTTACAAGCGCGCGACATTGTTGTTCTCGGATCCCGAGCGGTTGATCAAGCTCATGAATAACGCGGAGAGGCCCGTGCAGTTCGTGTTTGCCGGCAAAGCGCATCCCAAAGACGAGCCGGGCAAACGGTTCATCCAGGAGGTGTACAAGTTCTCGCGCATGCCGGAGTTTGAAAACCGGATCGTATTTCTGGAGGACTACGATACCTACGTGGGACGTCGGATGTACCAGGGAGTGGACCTGTGGCTCAACAATCCGCTGCGTCCGCTCGAGGCGAGTGGCACGAGCGGCATGAAGCTTCCGCCCAACGGCGGGTTGAACCTCTCGGTTCTGGACGGATGGTGGTGCGAGGCGTTTGCGCAAAACCGTAAGGCGGGCTGGGCCATTGGCGAGGAGATCGCGGATGGATCGGTTGATTTCCAAAACGAAGTCGATGTTGCAAGCCTGTTCCACATTTTGGAGACGCAGGTTGTTCCGCTTTACTACGCAAAGCCGGACGGCCGCTTGCCTTTGGCTTGGATTCAATTGATGCGCGAATCGATACGCTCGATTACTCCGGTCTTCAACACGCACCGGATGGTCCGCGAGTACACGGAGCGTCTCTATGAACCCGCAGCCGCCGCACACACGGTGTTGGCCGCGTCGGGAGGAGCCAAGGCGCGGGCGCTCTCCGAGTGGAAGGACTTGATCCGTGTGGCCTGGCCGATGGTTCGAGTCGACAAAGTGGAGGCTGACGTGTTCGGGCAGGTGCAGGTTGCCGAAACCATTCCAGTCCGAGCGATCGTTCACCTGGGTTCTCTGTCACCAAAGGATGTCACAGTTCAGGCGTACTACGGGGAGGAGTACAATTGTGAAATTCTCGCGCCGGCGACCACCAACTTGGAGTTGTCTGCAAAGCTCGATGGTGGCGCATTTTTGTACCACGGTTCGGTGGCTGCCTCCGAGAGCGGATCTTATGGCCTCAGTGTCCGCGTGATTCCCACGCACCCGCATTTGACGCAGGCGCACGAATTGAGGTTGATCCGCTGGGCTCGATAGGGGCGGCCCTGACCATCAGTGGCGTTTCAAAAGGGGTCCTCCAGACAAGCTTTTAATGAAAGTTT
>CAMDSZ010000045.1 GCA_945906945.1 Akkermansia muciniphila | reverse complement strand
CTTACCCTGCGCCGTGGGCGTTCGGCCGAATTCGCCTCCCCAAATCACCAGAGTATCGTCAAGCATTCCCCGTGAGCGCAGGTCGCGCAGTAATCCTGCGATGGGTTTGTCCACTTCCGCTGCATTCTTGCTGTGTCCTTTGTAAAGATTTCCGTGCTGATCCCACTGCACCTCGCTGTCGCTGTGGGTGACCTGTACGAATCTGACGCCCCGCTCAAGAAATCTGCGCGCCATGAGGCATTGGCGTCCAAAATTCGAGGTGATCGGATTTTCCAATCCGTACAGACGCTTGGTAGCCGCGGTTTCCGCCTCCACGTTTTGTGCTTCGGGCATCGCCATCTGCATCCGGAAAGCTAGTTCAAAGCTCTGAATCCTCCCCTCCAGTGCAGCCTCTGCCCCGGCCTGATTCGCGTGGGCGCGGTTCATCTCCAAAAGTGCGTCCAACTGAATGCGCTGAACGCTCCTTGGAATGTTTGGGTTGTTCATGTGCCGGACTACCGCTTCCTCTGACGAGATTGATGCGTTTCCGATGGGAGTCCCCTGACAATGCGCAGGGAGGAACGCTGAGCCCCAGTTGTTGACGCCGCCGTGTGCAAATGTCGGGCAGATTGTTACGAATCCGGGCAGATTCTCATTCTCGGTGCCAAGACCGTACATGATCCAAGATCCGAGACTCGGGCGTACCGTTGTGTCGCTGCCAGTGTGTAATTTTAAAAGAGCGCCTCCATGCGCAGGGTTTGTTCCGTGCAAAGAGCGGATCACGCACAGTTCGTCTGCGCACTGCGCCAAGTGGGGGAACAGTTCGCTGACGGGTAACCCGCTGTCTCCGTAGTGCTCAAAGTTCCATGGTGACTTCAGCAGGTTTGAGGTCTTTGCAAATGTGACCCTCGGCATCTTAAACGGATAAGGCTTTCCGTCATCCCTGGTAAGAAGCGGCTTCGGGTCAAAGGTGTCTACCTGCGAGGGGCCACCTTTCATCAGTAAAAAAATGACTCGTTTGGCCCGGGCAGGGAATTGAGGGGCATGAGCTGCGATGGCACTTTGTTGAACGTTGCACGAGGCCTGATTTGAGAGCAGAGCAGAAAGCGCCAGATAGCCAAATCCCGCGCCCGATTGTTTCAAGAGGTTGCGACGCGACAGCGGGTGGGCGTGTGTGAGCGGTGAGTTCGGGAGCGCCATGGCGTGTTCAACGGATGTATGCGAATTCGTTCGAGCAAAGAAGAGTCTGGCACAACAAAGTCCAAGCCTGGACATTGAGGTTCGTCGTGTCAGCCTGAAAGGGGCCAATTGCGGTGCGTAGTTTTTCAAGCAGTGCCTGGAGATTTTTGACCTCACGTTCGCTTGGAGGACGCGAAACCGTTTTGAAAAATGCACGTTTGATTCGTGCCGAATCATCCGAAAGCTCTTCGCCGGCGAGTTGAAGTGCGAGCCGTTTTGAAGAGTCGAATACCAGTTCGGAGTTGAGCATCAAAAGGGCCTGTGGAGCAATCGTCGTTGTCGCTCGGTCGCTGCTGGGTGTGGTTGGATCCGGATAATCAAACAGGTCCATCAAGTCGTAGACGTTGTTCCGGATCACCGGAAGATAGACCGTGCGCCGCTCATTCAGGTAGTTCGTGCGATCCCGTGAGGTGTGATTGAACACAAACTCTCGATTTCGGAGGGCGATGGTTTTTCCTCCGCGATGTCGGTCGAGCCTTCCGGAGACAAATAAGAGCGAGTCCCGAATCGCCTCGGCGTCGAGGCGTTGAAGGTTGAAGTGGGAAAGTAGATGGTTTTCTGGATCAATACTGGCTTGGTTATTTGAGGCATGGCTGGACTGTTTATAGGTCGCAGAATTCATCAGTAGCCTGTGCATCTCTTTGGTGGACCACCCATCTTCGATAAATCTTCGAGTCAACCAGTCCAAGAGTTCTGGGTGCGTTGGCTTCGCCCCTAGCAGCCCAAAGTTGTCGGTGCTGGTGACAATGCCATGGCCAAAGTGCCACCGCCAAACGCGGTTCACGTAGACGCGGGCAGTAAGCGGATGCTCCGAGTTCGACATCCATTTCGCCAACTCCAGTCGACCGCTTTGACGCGATGGAAAGATCGGGGAGGACGTTTCATGTCGCATCACGGCAGGAAATCCGCGCTCGCAATCCTTGCCAAGGGTTAGGTGGCTACCTCGAACGTGAATTGGAATGCTACGAGCAACCTCCCTGTCCGCAACGCCCATGATTGAGGGGATGTCCGGTTCACTGCTCTCCATTTTTGTTAGCGCCTCTTTCATCGCCGTCAGAGAGTCGAGAGTTGCGCGGTCGAACGCATGCTCATCTTTATCCGGAATTGCAAGAAAGCCGGCCACATCATTCAGTGCTTCGAGCGCTTGTTTTTCAGGTTCCTCGAGACTTGGCTTGGGTGCGGGGTTTTTCTCAACGGGGCTTTTAAGCGTTGAAAGTAACTTTTGAAAAATGGGTGAGAAATATTCTTCGACTTGTCTGGATCCACCCTCGTCTTTGCACGCGCTCCAATGTTTGAAAAATGGGTGAGAGCGGTTTTTGGCGAGGTAAAGCCTGGCGTGTAACAGATATCTTGGCCGGAGGTGTCGTTGGACTGCTGCCGCCTCCACCTCTGAGTAGTTAGGTTCATCCGGCAGCGTCGCTGCTGCCGCGAGGTATTCCACTGCAGAGTGGTGCAGCTCTTGTTTGAGCGCAGTTTTTGCTTTGACTGTCGCCTCGGAGATCTTCTTTTTTAGTTCGTCAGTCAGGGAATTGTGCGCCTTTTTCGCTGCCAGTTGTTCCTGGGAAGCGATCGCGTGTTCGAACGAGAATTTTATCGCACCTAACTTCTCATCCGCGATAGACCGTGTGCTTTTAAAAATAGCTGCAAGCGAATAGTAGTCGGCGGTTGGAATCGGATCAAACTTGTGATCATGGCAGCGGCAACACCCGAGGGTCATTCCCATGAAGGCCTTCCCAACGGTGTCAATCTGCTCGTCGATGATATCCATCTCGAGCTTTTTCAAGTCGGGCTCTGCAAGCACGCGGGCACCGAGTGCGAGGAATCCTGTGGCAGTGAGATTTTTTAGCCGCTCTTCCGCGCTTGAGTGGGGAAGCAAGTCCCCGGCGATCTGCTCTATGAGAAATTCGTTGAATGGCTTGTCCTTTTGAAAGCTTTCGATGACGTAGTCGCGGTAACGCCATGCGTTTCCGAACGCAATGTTTTCATCAAGGCCGTTTGAATCTGCATACCGCGCGACGTCCAGCCAATGCCTCCCCCACCGCTCTCCGTATGCCTCACTATTTAAAAGCTTTTCCACCAAGAGAGCAAAGGCAGCGGGTGATTCGTTTTTTTCGAACGCCTCAGTCTCTTCTGGGGTTGGGGGTAGTCCGGTGAGGTCGTAGGTGGCGCGGCGAATCAATGTTTGCCTGTCAGCCTCGGGTGATGGGGATAGTCCGCTCTGCTTGAGGGACGCTAAGATGAATCCGTCGATAGGTGATTGCACCCACTGTTGGTCCGCTTGCCCAAAAACGGGTACTGCTGGCGAACTGATCGGACGGAACGCCCAGAATGCCCGCCCCTGTTCAACAGTGGGGGCGGTTGGTTTTGATTTCTTTTCTCTTGCCGATTCCACCGCATGCGGCGCGCCGATTCTCACCCAAGTCTCAAGGTCGCTGATTTGCGTGGGCGACAGCGCTTTCTTCGGAGGCATTTGAAAATCCTGATTTGTCCAGCGGACAGCCTCGATGAGTTTGCTGTGATCAGGGTTTTTTCCGGCAAGTGCAGGGCCTGAATCACCCCCCCGTAAAATGTCTTCGCGAGAATCCAGAACGAGGCCGCCTTTGGACTTTCCAGACTCTACAGAGTGGCATTCGAGGCAGTGGTCAGCAAAAATGGGACGGATTCTTTTTTCAAAAAAATCCAGAGAATCCCCTTCACCGCGGCATGTGAGGAAGTTCGCAAGGAGCAAGGCAGCAACCTTGAGGGGAGTATTTGTCAGTGCTCTCCGGTTATCCATTGGGGGGCATGTGATACGGGACGAGGGGGTGCCTACAAAAAAGTAAGATCTCCTCGGTGTAGACTGACGGCGAAGAGCTTCAATGCAAGGTGGATTTTTCTGGCGGCTCGAGGATTGATGGAGGGTGGTTGCGTTTAGTCCGAATAGGCGCGCACCCGGTTGAGCCATCCTGGCAGCCAACGAGCCTCGTTGCGCTCGGGGGGACTATTTTTGACACGTTGCGTGAGCGTCTTTGCGGCAGCGGCGGAGAACTCCCGCACACCGCCATCTGCGGGCATCGAAGCGAGCACCTGCAGAAGCCCCCATCCTTGTCCACTGTAGCGCTCAGTTGCCTTGATTCCCTCTCCCTTGAAGTTGACGTAATCTATCATGGCAAAACGCCCTTTGGCTGAAGAACCCAGCCGCTCGAACAGGCCCTTGATTTTTGCCTGATCGGGCGAAGACGCCGATTCAAGCATTGATGGAAGTGCACGCTCAAGGCGCCGCGCAAGGAATGCGCTTTGCTGGCTCAAGCTCGCGGCTAAGACAGCTCGCAGCTGGATCAGCCTCGGTGAATTCGCATCCGCGATAAATGCCGCCCGATTGGGCCAAGGGCACTCAGTGTGCTCATCCAGCCAGTCGGGAAGGCGGACTCCTTCTTTTTTTAAGAAAGAAACAAGGCTTGGAAAGCTCTCCTCAAAAGGCCCTTTTGGGCCTGCCGGATACCAGATGAAGTGACCAATCCCGAGCGATGCAAAATGTTCGCCTTGGTTCCAGTCCGTGAGGCCTTCGATCTTGCCTGCCGCCTCGTTTTGCCAGATGCGCCTGCCGATGGACTCGAGGTCGTTTTTTGGAAGGGCTGGCAGTGAGGCGAGAAGCAGGAGAGGGAGCGCGAGTTGCATGGGGTGTTTTCCAGTGTGTATGGGGATCGGCCACGGGACATCTCTGAGGGAGGGCTCAATGTTCTACAAAACAAAACATCACATTTAGACAAGGGTGGTTTGGTTTCAGAGGTGCAGGCTTGATATGATCTCCAACCCAACTTAACTCCAAGGGGCGTCCCGCACAAACCGGTCGCCTTTCTTTAACACAACCCATGAGCACCCCAGATCCGACTTACACCGCTGTGACGGTTGGAGATTTTTTTGCGCGCCATTCGGCGTCGCTTCAGGTGACTCATCAGGACGATTCGGGGAGGGGATTGGAAAGACTAATCCGCGAGCCTACGGTGAATCGCCCAGGGCTGGCGCTGTCTGGGTTCTATTCATATTTTGCGGAGAAACGGATTCAAGTGCTTGGTTCCGCGGAGCTTTCGTATCTTCGGAGCCTGGAGCCCGAGATGGCTCTGGGCCGCTGCGCGCAGCTCTGCGAGCGGCCCATTCCTTGCCTTGTTGTGGCACGCGGGTCGCAAGTGCCCGATTGTCTGTCTGAAGCGGCAGGCGCGGCGGGCGTGGCCATCTTCCGAAGCAAGTTGGTTACCATGAACTTCATCAACGCGGCAACGCTCGCGCTTGCTCATGATTTTGCACCCAACAAGAGCGAATACGGTTCGATGGTAGACATCCTGGGGGTCGGAACTCTGGTGCGGGGCTCTAGTGGGATCGGCAAGAGCGAATGCGTGCTGGGGTTGGTGGAGCGCGGACACAGTCTTGTAAGCGATGATATCACGCGGTTTAGAGCGATGGAGGGGCGCGAACTGCTGGGGACGGCCCCTGAGTTGACTCGCCACCACATGGAGGTGCGTGGTCTGGGAGTGATCAACGTGATGTCCATCTTCGGGGTGGGTAGTGTGCGTCTTGAGAAGCGCCTCGACCTGGTTGTCACACTGAAGGATTGGAATGAACTTCAGGAGGTTGACCGAACGGGTCTCGATCAGGAATACTTTGATGTTTTAGGTATTTTGGTTCCGCATGTAACAATTCCCGTCCGGACCGGCCGAGATCTCGCCAGACTCGTGGAAGTGGCTGCGCTCGACCAGAAACTCAAGAGCATGGGGCATCACAGCGCACTGGAGTTCAACGAAAGACTCACCCAGATGATACAGCGCAATAAAAAATCCTAGTCCTCGGGGCTTCCCTCAGGCAAAGATTAGGTTTGTTCGTACTGTGACTAAAGAAGTGACCATTCAGAATCGGCTCGGATTGCATGCACGCCCCTCGGCGATGTTCGTGAAGCTTTGCGCTCGGTTTAAGTCGGAGATCTGGGTCGAAAAAGATGGGGAACGTGTTAATGGCAAGAGCATTATGGGTCTAATGATGCTTGCCGCAGGTCTCGGCTCACGGTTGCGCATCACCTGCGATGGCGAAGATGAGGGTGTTGCAATGCTTGAAATCGAGCAGCTTATCACTCGAAAATTTGAGGAAGATTAGGGCCGTCGCCACCCATGAGCGATCCGACGCCCACCCCAGAAAAGCGCTTTCACGGGGCTCCCGTCTCTCCAGGTATTTCGAAGGGAATTGCTTGGGTGTACCACCACGAGGAGTTGGTCGCTCCGCACTATTCCGTTAAGCTGGAACGGGTTGAAGAGGAGTTGCGTCGCTTTGAGGACGCCCTCCTTTTGACCAGGGGACAAATCCAGCAGCTTCAGAACCGAATCGCCGGCTCGATTGGAACGGAGGACGCAGCGGTTTTTGACGCGCATCTCCTTCTTGTCGAGGATAGAATGTTGATCGATGAGGTCGTCCGCTCGGTCAAGCGTGACTTGGTCAACGTCGAGTCTGTTTTCGCTCAGGTGGCGGGAAAATACGCCAAGACCCTTGGCGAGATTGATGATCCCTACCTCAGAGAGCGAGCCGTGGACATCCAGGATGTTTCGCGGCGAGTGATGCACAACCTCCTCGGGAGGCAGCAGGACTTGGAATCCCATGTGACGGAGCCTCACGTAATCATTGCGCACAATCTCACCCCAAGCGACACCGCCCAGTTTGACAGGGACCTTGTGCTGGGAATGGGAATGGAAATCGGCAGCCGCACCTCTCATACCGCGATCATGGCGCGATCGCTCAAAATCCCCGGTGTAGTTGGTCTTCACAACATCACCGATGAAGTAGCGACCGGCGACTATGTGCTTTTAGACGGTTACAAGGGGTTGCTCATACGGAATCCCTCGGAGGCCACGCTCAAGGAGTATGCGTTCATTGAGAGCGAGCGTAACCAGGTGGAAAAGCAGCTTGGAAGCTTGCGCGAGACCGAATGTAAAACTCTCGATGGAACGCACATCGTGCTGTCTGCAAACATCGAGATGCCTGACGATGTTCACTTGGTCAAAGAGTCCGGGGCCGAGGGGGTCGGTCTTTTCCGCACAGAGTTTTTCTACCTCAACCGCACTGAGTTGCCTTCCGAGGATGCTCAGTATGAGGCTTACAGAAATGTGGCAGAAAACTTGGCTCCAGCTCCTGTGATCATTCGCACCTTGGATCTTGGGGGAGACAAACAGATGAGTGCTCTCAATCTCCCAGAGGAGTTGAATCCATTTCTGGGATGGCGGGCGATCCGTTACTGTTTGGAGGAAGTTGATGTTTTCAAAGCACAGATCCGTGCAATTCTTCGAGCCAGTGTTCGCGGAAATGTGAGGATGATGTACCCGATGATTTCGGGGGTGGAAGAAGTCCGGCGTGCCAATCTCATCCTCGAAGAGTGCAAGTCAGAGCTGAGGAACGAGAACAAGCCATTTGATGAGCACATCGAGGTGGGGGCTATGATCGAAATTCCGAGTGCGGCGATTTCATCAGACTTGATCGCTCGCGAGGTCGATTTTTTCTCGATTGGAACAAACGATCTTATTCAGTACACGATCGCTGTTGATCGGTTAAATGCGAGGATTGCGCATCTCTACCAACCGACACATCCGGCGATACTCAGGCTGATTCGTACCACGGTGGAGTCTGCCCGAGCCCATGGAATATGGGTGGGAGTGTGCGGAGAAATGGCAGGCGAGGTTGTGTTGACGCCGCTGCTCCTTGGGCTCGGCGTGTCTGAGTTGAGCGCAGGATCGGCCATGGTGCCGAGAGTAAAACGTGCAGTGCAGAGTTTGGATCTGGCTGTGTGTC
Source organism: Akkermansia muciniphila (assembly GCA_945906945.1). Classification (GTDB taxonomy): domain Bacteria; phylum Verrucomicrobiota; class Verrucomicrobiia; order Chthoniobacterales; family Chthoniobacteraceae; genus Chth-196. Next base: position 9,936 of record CAMDSZ010000045.1, on the reverse strand, counting down.
GACGCCTGATCGAGGAAGTCTCTTTGATGGATTCCGCTGAGAAAATATACGCGGCATGTGATTCGGTTGCGCGGGCGCATTACCTGGACTTGCTCTAAGCGTGACTCTGCTGAAAAGGCGTTTTTTGTAACGGGGAAAAATGGGTCGCTCCTCTCGCAATTAACATTCATATTTTCAACCCCGCGTGGCTTCCTCCCCCCTATGAAATCTTTCAGTCTCACAGCTCTACAACTCAGTATCTGTACGCTGCTCGCGGCGGCAGGATTGAGTGCGGGCGCCGCGCCAAAGCCCCCGGAGCCGCCTCCTCTTTCCCCCGAGATTAAAGTCGCCTCTCCGGGAGCACCTGAAGACCCTGTGGTGCCATCGGTAGTCATCAGTCCGCCAAAAACAGTTCATCCGCGCCGTGGCCAGCAAGTGCTGCCTCCTGTTGGGCCCCCGGTCATGATTACTAGAATTCAAAGCGCTGACGTCGAAGATTGGGCGCGAACCCCAAACGACCTCAAGGGACTCTTGGAAAGCATCGGTGAAGAGCTGCATGTCGCTTTTGCGAGTGACGAGAAAACTTTTTCCACGATCAGTTCGAAGCCATCGGACAATCCTGTGCTTTACCGGTCGGGTTATAAAAAATTTGCGCTCACAGATCAGGAAACTACGCGTCTTCGTGAGTACGTACAAAACGGAGGGACCATCATTTTCAACTCTCTAGTTGGTCACCCGGATTCGTACGAATCAGCGAAAATCGCAATCGGCCAGATTTTTCCAGACCGACCGCTTTACCGACTCCGGCTCGATCATCCGGTCTTCCGAAGTTACCATCGAATCGAAAAGGTAGCGTATCGTGATCGGATGAAGAAAGACGGTTTGATTACCGATCCGTTTCCGTTTCTGGAGGGCGTTGACGTTGACAACCGCACCGCGATCATTCTTTCGCGCTGGGACTTTGCATTGGGATGGGAGGCCAACGCCCATGAAAGCTGGGGTTATGAGAATGAAGACGCCAGGAAACTTGGGACGAACATTGTCGCCTACGTCACGGCTTTGCGGGAAGCTGGGAAGTCTGTGGGCAAGAGTGTCTCGCTCTCGAATGCCGAGGTGCAGTCTGTTGCCAAGTTCCGAGTTGGGCAGGTGCGTTACAATGGCGCGTGGCGCGGCCGTTCCTCTGGGATGCCAATGCTCCTGAACCAGCTGTCTGCGGAGACAGGCACCAAGGTGAGTTTTCTAATCAAGGACGTGTCTCTAAAGGAAGCGGAGATTTTTGAGCTGCCTTTCTTGTATCTATCAGGGACCTCTGAATTTGCGCTCTCGGAGGAAGAGCGCTTAAATCTACGCCGTTATTTGAGCAATGGCGGGATTCTTTTTGTTGAAGCTGCTGAGGGCAGAATCAGCTTCGATAAGGCGTTCCGCCAAGAGATGACCAAGATTCTGCCGCAAAAGCCGCTGATAGCTATTCCGCAGGGACATGACATCTTCCGGTTGCCACGTGTGATTCAAACGGTAAGGGCGCGTCCAACGCTTGCTCAGGCGCGTGGAAACCGAGTTCAACAGAATCCCGAACTGTATGGAGTTGAGATCAACGGGACGCTCGGGGTCATTTACACCCCGTTTGATTGGAGCGCTGGGTGGGAGAAAGCAGACGCTCCGTTCGCCATTGGTTATGAGCCGCAGGATGCGACGGCTCTCGGAGTGAACGTTCTTTTTTACTCTCTCACTCACTAGACATGTTTGCCTCTCGACTGCTGATCATGGTGGTGCTTGCAGCTGCGTTTAGCCCTCTGGCAGCAGAGTCGGCGCCATCATTTTTTTCTGCATTTAATTCCAAGAATGGACCGCCAGCAGATGTCGCCGGCATACCTCTTGATATTGCTGCTGCTCTCGATTTTGAGCGGATTCTTTTCAAGATACGATCAGCCGAGAAGATAGAAGACTGGCGGCCACAGCTGGCTCGTTTCATTGATGGCAACGCTCAAAAAGGAACGCCTGCAGCGCTCAGGGAGCTTGCCCTTGCATGGGAGGCGCGGGCTCGGATGCTTGAATTGGATTCTGTCCTCCGGGAGGTCTACCGCAGGAAGGGATGCTTTCCGGCGTCCGTGGAGGGAGTTTTAAGTCAGTTGCCCGATGCGGCGAGCAAAGATCCGTGGGGTGATGCCTGGGCATATGCGGTCGCTGCGCCCTCGAGGTCTCCGCAGTTGGTGGGGCAGCGATATGTGATGGGTCCGCAAAGATATCCAAAACTGTTGTCGATGGAGGACGCGATTCGTGAAATGCCGCAGCCTCCGCAGGGTGCGACGCTTGCTTACTCAGCGATTGCAACGGTCATTTCGCTTCAGATCGACTCCAAGAATCCTCAGCCCTCGCGCGCATTCAAGCAGATGGGTGAACGATTCGGCGCGTACTGGGTTCTGTGGTTGTCTCGCGAAGGTGCGCTGCTCTCGAATACCGAGGGCTTTGTTCCTGTGACCTTCAAATGATTTATGGCGAGTATCTCTGAGTTTTTAACTGCGGAATCGATGCGGAAACTTGAGAGTCTTGCACTGCGCTCACGTTACGTTTCGGAGGGATCCCAGTCCGGCGGACACAAAAGCCCGCTTAAAGGTCAAAGCGTCGAGTTTGCAGATCGAAGGGAGTATGTAAAAGGTGATAACCTCAGGCATCTGGATTGGAAGGTATTTGCTCGAACCGAAAAGTACTACATCCGCCAGTTTGAAGCGGAGACGAGCTTGCGAGTGCATTTGCTAATTGATGCGTCGGCCTCGATGGGGTTCCAATATAGCGGACGCTTTAGCAAGTATGAATATGCCGCGCGTCTTGCGGCATCGCTGGCTTATCTTGTCACAAAGCAGCAGGATTCAGTCGGGCTAACGATTTACGACAAACAGGTGAGGGACCGTCTTCCTTGCAAGAATGGAGCAAGGCATCTGCGATTGATTTTGGATAGGCTTGCCGCGAATTCAGCGCAGGATGGAACCGACACCGGCCTAGCTCTGCACTCAATGGCTGAGCAACTTTCCAGACGGGGATTGATCATCATCATGAGTGATTGCTTCGATGATCCGGAGGGCATTTTTAGTGCCATCGCTCACTTTCGCAAGCGCATGAACGATGTGGTGCTCTTGCAGATTGTTGATCCGGTGGAACTGGACCTTTCATTGAGTTCAATCGCCCAGTTTGTTGATATGGAGACGGGTGAAAAGCTTGAGCTGGATCCGGCCCACGCTCGCGCCGCCTACAAGGCGGAGATGCAGGGGTTCGTGGATGGAATCCGAGAGCGTTGCGGAGTGATGAATGTTGACTATCGGCTTGCCTCGACTGCCGAGGCATTCGACAGCTTCATTCAGCAGTACTTGTTGGACCGCAAAAAGATGGCGTTATGAGGAGTGCCCTTCTGGAAACCTCGGGGGTGAGTCGATGAGTTTTCTTTCCTCCACAATGCTGGCGGGGCTATTCGCGATGATCGTGCCCATTCTCATTCATCTGCTGCAAAAACGGCGTGTGGTGGACATCCCGTTCAGTACGCTGCGCTTTTTGAAAAAAGTTTCTGCCAAGACGGTTCGGAGTGCACGCGTAGAAAACCTGCTGTTGTTGATACTGCGCTGTGCGGTGCTGGGGCTTGTTGCGTTGGCCGCAGCTCGCCCAGTGCTTTCGGGTCTTGCTGCCAAATTCGCTGGCGGGCAGGTGCCCCGGGTGATTGCGCTAGTGATCTATCAGTCTTACTCGATGTCTTACCGCGTCGGAGACAAGAACAGACTTGATTTGGCGAAGGAAATGGCGGGCGCCGTACTTGACCAGTGCAAGCCGGGAGACTCGGTTGCGATCATCGGCGCCACGGATCGAGCCCGCGGTTTCATCCCCGAGCCGACGGTTGAGATCGAGGTTGCCCGAAAAGCACTGGATTCCGTCCAGATGACGGAAGGGGCCTCCAGTTTTGCCGCAGCGATGCGGGCCGCTTTTCAGGCTGTCTCTAGGCGTGATAACGGAAAACGTCAGATCTTTGTGTTTACCGACAGTCAGCCGCGCAGTTGGAAGTTCGAGCCTGAATCAGTCATCAGTGCAGACTGGAAAAACGCAGAGATCGAGTTAATTGTAGCTCATACAGATGCAGTACAGGGTGCGAACATCGCGCTTCTCGGCGTTGAGTTTAGCTCAATGTTTGTTTCGCCGGGTAGTGTGGTTAGGGGGATGGCGTCGGTTGCAAATTTTTCAGAAGCTCGCGTTGAGCAGCTCTTGGAGTTGCGTGTGGGTGATGAAGTGCTTGCGGACCGAGCAGTGGAGGCTGAAGCCGGGCAGAACGTATCGATTCCATTTGAGTTTCAAGTTCCCAGCGGTGCTGCTGGGCCCGCTCTGGCTGGTGTGGTTAGTCTGTCAGGGGATCGAATCACGATGGACGACAAGCGGTATTTTGCGCTCTCGATGGCGCAGCCTGCCAAGGTGCTGTGCGTGGAGGCAGGGGACGGCCCTGAGAAAGTGCGACCTGGTTTCTTTTTACGAAAGGCTTTTGCCGCAGGTACCACCGGGGCAACCGTAAAGACAGTGCCACCGGTCGAACTCGATGAGCTCAATGTTGATCCTTATTCCGCGGTCTTTGTGCTGGGCGTATCCGCTTTGTCTGACCGAGCGTCAGTTCGCCTCGCCAAGTATCTGGAGGCAGGTGGTACTGTCGCGGTTTTTGCTGGTGACGCGATGAGCGCTCAAGCTTGGGAGCGGGTGGAATGGATGCCTGCGAAGATTCATGACCCGGTTGAGTTCCCCGCTGGGCGGATCCAGTCAAAGCTTCTGGAGCCGCAACATCCTCTTTTTGTGTCGTGGGACTCCAAAACCCCTTTTCCAGCTCTCGGACAGCGGAAGGCATTCAAGCTGGAGCAGCGCAAGGGAGCGCGCGGGTTGATTAGCATTGGAGACGATATTCCATTCTTACTTTTAGGCACTGCTGGGCAGGGGCGCGTCATCATCGTGAACGCATCCGCGGATCTTGCGTGGGGTAATTTCCCCGTTTCTCCGGTCTTCCTGCCGCTTCTTCAAGAAATTGGAAGGCTTGCTAATGTGCGTACTGGAAGTGACAAGGCTGTGCTGGTGGGCGAGCCCGTGGCCGTTCCCCGCAGCCTTCCGCGTGACGCGCCTTTCATTGTGAGCGCTCCCTCATCGGAGACAACAGTGGCGGCGATTGGCTCCCCGCTCTTGGATCAAGCGCCTCAGTCTGGGATCTATGATGTAAAAAATCAGCAGAACGAGGTGGTACATCGCTTTGCGGTAAATGTTGACGGGACCGAGGGGGATTTACGACTCAACGATCCCGAGCAGCTGTTGCAGAGAATTACACACGAGGATTTGAAGGGAAGTGAGGAGTTGGCGCAGTGGCTTGCGACCAGTCGGGGTGCTTCGCCGTTGTGGCCGCTGGTTTTGGTGCTCGCTGTTTTTGTCTTCATCATCGAAACGATATACTCCAATGCGTTGGCCTTGAGGAGGGCCGCGGGTGAGGATGGACAGATCATGACAGGAAGGCTAAATCGAAGGCGATTCGGCCAACGGCGCGCCGGACAATCTGCCGTTGCAGGGGCGGGGCAAAGTGAGGGAGGACAGCCATGAGCGACTTCTTAGTTTCACCTGTCTTTAGTTGGTCCGGAGCAGGCTTCCTTTTGGCGCTTATGCTTGCCGCGGTTTTCTGGAGCACAGCAAACGGATTTAAATCGCCTGAACGCAGGCTGCGTTTGGGAGCGATGCGTTTCGGGGCTGCACTGGTGTTGCTCGTCGCCTTGATCCAGCCTCAGCGCAAGGTTGACGAGGTTACGGTGATTAAACCGCAGCTCGCTATCTTGCTCGACGACAGTCAAAGCATGACGGAGCAGGTTGACCCCCAGCAACCCAGCCGAGCCGAAAGGGTTAGGAAATGGTTGGACTCCAAAGGTCTTGCGCTCGCTCGAGAAAGATTTGATATCAGATTTTTCCGCTTTGACTCTCGGCTCGCTGAATTGCCTGCGGGCGAGAGCGAAGTTGGTTTTACGGGTTCCAGCTCCAATGTGATTTCAGCCGTCCAGCAAATCAGGGACCGGTTTATCGGCCAGTCCTTGGCAGCGGTTCTATTACTAACGGATGGATTGGATTCTTCTGGGCTCGGCGCATCGATGAATCTTCAAGCTGGGACTCCCATACATACATTTGAGCTCGAAAAGGAGTTTGTGCTGCCAGAGAAGCCGCGGAAAGTTTCTCTCACCGCACTCGACGCGCCGGGTAGGGTCGTGGCCGGTTGGGATGCTGAGGTGCGTGCATCGATCGTCGCAAACGGCATGTCGGGAAAAACGGTTTCGGTTGAGTTGTGGCGCAGCGGACAAAAGGAGGCTGAAAGCACCGTAACCTTCAACGAGGATGAGCAGACGAGGCCCGTGGTCTTTTCGCTTTCGACATCTGAACCGGGGATGATTCCGTTTGAGCTTAGAATCGAGGACGCTGCCGCCGATGAGGAGTCTAAGAAACGTCCGTTTTTGGTCGAGGTGGTCGCTCCCGGAAAACGGATATTATACGTCCAAAACGGCTTCAATTTCGAGTTTAAGTTTTTACGGAGGGCTGTAGTTGGTGACAGGAATTTACAGCTTCAGACCTTTGTTCGAACCGGTGAGGGAAAGCTGGTTTCGATTGGTGGCGGGACCGGGCAGAAGTTGGAACTTACGCAGGCGGGGTTAGCTCCCTATGCACTTGTCATCCTTGGCGATCTGCCGCCCGAGTCTCTGAGTCAGGAGCAATCTGGCGCCTTAAAGGAGTACGTTAATCGCGGTGGAAGTTTAATCCTGCTTGGTGGGCTCAATAGTTTTGGATCGAGTAAAATCGCTGACACATCGCTTGCCGAAATCAGCCCGGCGGTGCTTCCCGCGGATTATCGTGAGGGCCGTTTTCCTTCGCGGATGACTGAGGCTGGGTTGCGGCATCCTGTGCTGGGCGCACTTTTTAACGAGGTGAAGCAATTCCCCGCGGTTTTGAGCGCGAACATCGCTCGCTCGCTCGCACCCGGAGCCGAGGTGCTAATGGAGGCTGAGATCTCCGGCCAACGAACTCCGCTACTGGTGACAGCGCGTTTCGGCGGTGGCCGAGTGGTGGCGTTTATGAGTGACTCGTTGTGGCGTTGGCGCATGGGTGTGCTCACGGGCACCCCAGGCAAGTCCTTCTACGATGTGTTTTGGGGCCAGCTGATCGAATGGGTGATACCCAAAGCAGACGAGAAAATCGGATCTGCTAAGCTGGAAGTATTCACGGAGCGCTCTTCGTATTTAATGGGGGAACGACCGGAGGTGAGAGCTATTTTCGATCCGGGTTCAGCGGGCGGAAAACTGCCGTCAACTTTGCCCCTCAAGGTTAGAACTCCCGATGGCAAGACGTTTGATTATGCGATGAAGCCTGGCAATTTTGTCGCTTCCTCCGGAAAATCGGTGTCAGGCTACACCGTAAAAGTAGAGCCGAATGTTTCGGGAATATTCGTGGCGCAATCCAACTGGGGAGCGGGTAAGGATAAGCTGGAAGCAGAGAGCCGCTTTTCAGTCAGCGAGCCTTTACCTGAGAAGGCTGGTAAACCCATCGACCGAGTTTTTCTTGGGAAAGTGGCTGAGCAAACTGGCGGGAAATTCTTCGGCATCGACCAAGTTGATTCATGGGGTGAGCTTGTTGTGGGAAAGGAGCAGCAGGTGTCGCGCGTCAGGCTGCTTGATCTTTGGAATCACCCTGTTTTGCTGGTGGCGCTCTTAGTGCTGCTATCCGCCGACTGGTTGACGCGTAAGCGCTGGAATCTGCCATGATGAATCCTTGCTCATGGTTGTTTTGAACAAACCGAAATGCCGTTAAATCCACATAGCGTTAGGCGAAGACTAGAGGAGGCCGCCAAGAGGTGGCGTCTCTCTCGGGCGACTAGACTACTCCTGCTGGGCGGTATTTATGCGAGCCTACTCCTCATGGTTTGTCTTGGCGTTGACCAGTGGCTTCATCTCAGTCCGAGCGGTCGCTGGATCGCTTTTGGTGGGTTGGGGGTCACTTTTGTTTGTTGCTTGTGGCGGGCGTGGTGCGCGTGGCGGCCCGTCATCAGCCTTGCGAGCATCGCGCGGCGTATCGAAGAGTCCTCCGGAGGATGCGGAAATGTGCTCATTAGTGCGGTGCAGTTCGATGACACTCTGCCCGAAGACTCCCCGATTCGTTCAGCAATTTATGAGGAAATGAGCGATCCGTTCCCCTCGGTCCAGTGGGAGCGCGTCTTTGATTGGTACCGCTTGCGAAAGCTCGGTTTGGGCTTTGGCGGGGTTCTCATGCTGCTTTTCGTGTGGGCTATTCTCGCTCCATCCCCCTTCGTAAATTCCACCCTCCGGATTCTGATGCCCGGTAGTTCAATTCGGCCAATCACTCGAACGGTGATTGAAACTGTGGTGCCGGGCAATCAAGTGATCGCTCATGGCAGTTCGGTCCAGTTACGTGTTGTTTTAGCGCGTTCTGTCCCTTCTAGCGCTTGGGTCCGCTTTCGGGATGTGGGTGGGGCTTGGGAGCGCGCATTGATGGAGCACGAGTCTGGACAACCAGTATTCACGTTTGATTGGAACGATGTTAAACAGCCGCTCGAATATGAAATTCAAGCAGGTGACGCTGTTTCGGAGACGAACAGGATTTCTGTCAGGCCGCGTACAGTCATCCGTGATAGGACCGCAGAGATCACCGCCCCAGAATATCTCGGGTCCAAGACGGAAGTTTTTGAGAATGTCGGGATTCTCCAGGACGTGCTCTCGGGTTCAACTGTTCGCCTTGCATTGAAGTTCAACAACCCTGTGACCGAGTTGAAAGCTACAACCGAATCCAATGAAGATCTTCAAGTTGCGGGCACAAGTTTCTCTGGGGAGAGTCAGGCCCGCGAGGGACGGCAAGTCAGTGATGCGGGGCTGCAGTGGATAGTAAATCTGCCAACCGATTCTGCTCACACGATCCGGATCGCTTACCGCGATGAAATAGATGCTCAGGGGTTTGCTTCGATCCCGCTCACGGTTGTGGCGGATGACCCCCCTGTCATATCTATCTTGGACCCACTGGACGGGCGTGAGGTTGTCACGAATATCGGGGAGGAATTACTAATTCGATTTTCAGCGGAGGATGCGCTCGGACTTGATCATGTTGGTGTATATCAGAGCTCCGACGAAAAAGTTGACGCAGTCCTTGTGGCCGAGTGGCCAAAATTGCAGGGAGTCAAAAAGTTTTCCGAGAGCATTGCAGTGCTGGTCAAACCATTGGAAAGCGAGTCGAAAGCAATTTATCGCGTGATTGCGAGGGATCAAAACTCAGCGAGCGGCCCTGGGGTCAGTGTCTCAGAGCCGATTGTGGTGAAGATCACTGGTGCGGAGGATGCTCTAAACCAGAAAAAGCTAGGGGATGAAAAAGTTGGGTCGGGGTTGCGTGCATTAATTGCCCTGCAATTAAAGAATCTGGCGGCCACCAGAGAAGCTTTCGCAGAGGGGGATCAGGCGAATATCGAGCCACTGCTTGAGCGGCAAATGAAGATAGAGGTGGCAGCCATTGAGCTTAGTGAGTTTGCAGGCGACGCAGGCGGTTTGTTTGCAGATTCCATGGCGAGGTTTCTTCAACGGGAGGTGAAGGATGCGATTCTTTTTCTTCGCGACGGGGCTAGTGTTTTTGGCGAGGTACGAGCGGGCGTATTGTCCAAGGCTGTAGTGGTGCAGAGTGCAATCCTGGCGCAGGCGGATGGGCTTTCGTCTCTCGCGGTTCGGGATAGCAGTCAGTTTGCGATTGTGAAGGTTTTGGGAGAAATCGTTGAGCTTGCGAGGCGTCAGCGGGATTTGTTTCACGAGTTAAAATCCAAGGGTGAAGCCGAAGCGCCGGGGCTTTTTGGAAAGCAGAAGGGGCTTGCAGACAGATGTGAGGCGCTTCTGGTTAAACTTGAGGCATCGGCGGCAGGAAAAAACTTTA
>CAMDSZ010000044.1 GCA_945906945.1 Akkermansia muciniphila | reverse complement strand
GGCACCAATCTTGAAAACGTGAGGGTGTCGGCGGGATACGCCTGCTATGTGTACGCGCGGCCCATTCTGGGAAAGAGCGCTTTCGAAAAAGTGATTTTTGGGCCGGCTTCTACCGGGTTGAGGTGGCGGCTCGAAGGGCAGCGCGTTTCTATCACGCCGTACACCTATTCAGAGAAGTTTGAGGCCGACAGCGCGATTCTGGCCAAGGACAAGCTCCCCTTATCGAGCCAGGCGCATGTGGTGTGGAGGCTGAAGCCTGACGAGGCGTCGGTTCGGCGTTTCATGGAGGAGTTCGGCGGTTGGGACAATACGACCGACCCGGACAAGATCTCGCGCGAGTCCTACGATCAATTCATACGCGAACCGTTTCGTACCCTGACGCGCTCGGTTGTCGCGCAGTATAACGGGCTAGATGTGAATGAATCGCTCTCGAAGGTGTCCGAGGAAATCGAGCTGGGTTTGCAAACGTTGCTTGGAAGCACGCCGTTTGAAGTCATGTCGGTAGTGATGGGTAATTCCTCCCCGCCACAACCAGTGATTGTGGCGATCGCGTCCAAAGTCGCGTTGAACCAGACGCTGGAGCAGAAAGGGATTGAGGAGCAAATCGCCGAGAAAAGTGTGGCGATCGAACGGAAGAATGGCGAGGCGGCTGGTGCGCGGTTGGCGGCACAAGCGAAAGAACAGGCGCACGCAATTTCATCCATCAATGAGGTATTGACGCCCTCCTATATTGAGTATTTACAGGCTGAAAACATTAAGGGCGCGGAGCGGGTATACGTTCCTTTCCGTTCAGAGCCGCATCTGGTCCTGCCCGTGAAGTAAGCGCGACTGAAAGTGACGGAGTTCTCGTCAAGCGAGAAGTTCTCGGACTACGTACCCATCAACGTCTGTTAAACGGAAGTCCCGACCCGCGTAGCGATAGGTGAGTGCTTCGTGGTTGAACCCAAGGAGGTGAAGCATCGTCGCATGGAGGTCGTGTACGTGAACTTTGCCTTCCGCAATTCCAAGTCCGATTTCGTCGGTGGCGCCGTGTACATGACCACCCTTGACGCCGCCGCCAGCCATCCAAACCGTGAACCCATCGTTATGGTGGTCTCGGCCCACCTTGGGTGTCAGCGGCATTTGCGCGGTGGGCGTTCTGCCGAATTCGCCACCCCAGAGCACGAGAGTGTCGTCGAGCATGCCGCGATTTTTTAAATCCTGCAGTAGCGCTGCGATGGGTTGGTCGCACTCCGTGGCAAGGCGCTGGTGCGCCTCCTCGATGCTGCTGTGGCTGTCCCATGGTTGGCCTGCTCCGTGCCAGACCTGCACGTAGCGCACGCCCCGTTCGGAAAGTCGGCGAGCCATCAGGATTTGACGGCCCTGCAAGGTGTCTCCGTACATGTCACGGATGCTTTGAGGCTCTTTGCTGATGTCGAATGCGTCGGTGGCTTCGGCCTGCATTCGAAATGCGAGTTCGAGCGATTGAATGCGCGCATCGAGCTGCGGGTCGCCAATGCGTTCATTACGGTGAAGTTCGTTGAGTTGTTGGACGTATGCGAGTTGTGTTCGCTGTTGAGCGGGCAAAATCGAATCGTTTTGGAGATTCGCAATGAGCCGTTCAGGCCGCGATTCTTTGGTGTCCAAGTGGGTGCCCTGATAGATTCCCGGGAGAAATGCACTGCGCCAGTTTGCGCTTTGAGATACGGGAAGTCCGCCCGGACACATCACCACAAACCCAGGAAGGCTCTGGTTTTCCGTGCCGAGGCCATAGAGAGTCCAAGAGCCGACGCTCGGCCGTGGAAGTGTCAGATTGCCCGTATTCATCATCATGAGTGCGCTCTCATGGTTAGGCACATCGTTGAACATGGAGCGTACTACGCAGAGATCATCAGCGTGCTTAGCGACATGGGGAAACAGTTCGCTAATCTCAATGCCGCTTTGCCCGTGCTTTTCAAATTTAAACTTCGAGCCAAGCGCCGCACCGCTCAAACGCTTATCCTTACTCAAGTCTTTTCCAGTCGGAAGCGGTTTGCCATGGAGCTCTATGAGTTTCGGCTTTGGGTCAAAGGTGTCCATCTGCGAGGGACCGCCGTTCATAAACAGATGTATGACACGCTTCGCTTTTGCGGTAAATTGGGGCGGGTGCGCCGCAAGCGGGGATGATATCGAGGCATTGGCTGGTGTGGCGCTAATTTGGTGTAGTAATCCGCCGAGGGCTAGGCTGCCGATGCCGCAGCCGCTGCGACGAAGCGCCTCGCGCCGTGAAATTATTGTTGGATTCATATTTGTCTGGGAGCAGATCAACTGAATGAAATTCGATGCCTCTGGGTCATCAACACAAGTGATGCGAGGGGCCTTTGACTAAAAGATTAATCAATGAAAAGAAATTCGTTTGTGATGAGAAGCGCTTGAGCCATCTGTTCGAGAGCTTCAAGCTTCGCTGGGGGTGGTGGTTTGAAATCAGACTGCGCGTCCCAGACGGTTTGGGTCATCTTTGAATCCATGTTTGCCGATGCACTTCGCCTGAGCGACGGGCTCCAGCGGAAGCCGTCTGAGGTCGTATTATCCCGGCAGTCGACGGCAAAATCGAGGATCTCACCAGCTTCTACACGCACACCTGCGAGTTCGGTTTTTGCAGAAGCACTATTGATTCGATCGAGAATCCACTCGCCGAGCAGCCCTTTTTTCGAAGAAATGACCCGGGCTCTCACCCCGTCGCCGCTGCCTGCTGTGCCAATGCTAATCTCGCCTGCGATAGAGAACTCGCCGGCTTCGGTAGCGATCCAGCGTCGGATTGCCGCCCGCTCGATTCCGCGATCTGGATGCCCTCCACTGGCAGTGAGGCTTGCGTACCCATGTTGCGGATGCGGGAAAACGCTGCCACCTTGGTACCGCTTGGATGGCAGATCGTAGTGGGGAAGTTCCTTAAAAGCCTCGCCTCTTGGAACAGCGGGGTCAGCGTTGCCGAAGCCGTACAACCATGTTCGGCCCCGCAGCGGTTCATGCTGTTGACCTGTGGCCTCTAAAAACGATAACGCCAGTTTCTGTTCGGCGGGTGTCGGCTGACGCTGAAAGAGCGCCTCGTATAAGCGCGTGGCCACAAGATCGGGACGAAGAATTCGGTTCGCATCCTGGCCGCATTTTGCAGCTATTGAGCGGGCCTGCTCGATGATGAAGCGGTCGTTTAACGCAAATAGTGCCTGTTGCGGAACGAGCGTTTGAGTTCTCTCCGTGTTCACAATATCCGGTGAAGGGAAGTCGAATGTCGTGAAAAGCGGATCGATATTCACGCGGTCTACGAAACCATAGATGGTGCGACGTCCAGTGAAGGGCTCAGATGAAAGATTGACCGCACGACCACCGATGCTGCGGTCGAGCCGTTCGCTTGTGGCGAGCATCGCGTCGCGCATTGATTCAAAATCCATTCGCCGACGGTTGGCCCGCCATAAAAAAGTGTTCTCCGGATCCACACTTGAGCAATCTGGACGGTCCTTGCTGCTTTGCTGGTAGGTGCTCGAAAGCATGATGTCACGGATCAGTTGTTTGGTAGACCAGCCTCGTTCTGTGAGTGCAAATGCCATCCAGTCGAGTAACTCTGGATGCGTGGGCGGCGCAGATTGCAGACCAAAGTCCCCCGTCGTCTTTACGAGAGCGCGCCCAAACAAGTGCCGCCAGATATGATTCACTCGGACGCGGGCGGTGAGAGGATTCTCGGCTGTGGCGATTCGTTCCGCCAGCTCGCGCCTGCCGCTTTGGTCTTTTGAAAATGGTTTCTTTTCAGGATTCAGAATTTCAAGAAAACGGCGCTCTACTGCATCTCCTTTACGAGAGGAGTCGCCTCGAATGTAGATGACCGGGTTGACCGGCTTTGGGCGGTCTTTGACCCCCATTGCGCGAGCAGGCGAGCCAGCGTGGGATGCTTCAAGATCAGCAATGACCTTGTTGAGTTTTTCATATTCTTTGCTGCCCTGCGGATTCATGCGAACAGCGACTTCAATGTCTTTCGGCTGAAAATCCAACAATGCCCCGGCTTTTTGAAGTGCCGTCGTCAGCGGCTTTTGAGTCGCATCGTTTTCCCGTTGTTCCTCCAGGAGCAGAGTTCCGTAGAGCTTGAGCACGCTTTCCGCGTCCGTTGGAGGTGATTTCTTCAGAGCGTTTAGCAGGCGCGCGTTTACGTCATGCGCGCCATCGGGTGTCTTGCCGGAGTCAGTGATGGGCTGAATTTCCGGGATTGCATCTGGAGTCCGTGCAAGGCTTGCCAGAAGGAAAAGCTCTGGATCGTTGGCCGCTTCTTTTGATTTTTTAAATGCTGACCATTGTTCGCCCAGAGGCTTTAGGGCTGTCGCCATCAGTTTCGTGTCGCTTAGTACTTTTGTAAGTTCGACTTTCTTGAATTCGAGTTGGAAAAGAGCTCCGAAGTATTGATCGGCCTTTGATAGCAGATCGACCAAAGCTTTTTTACCCTCGGAGGCTGTGTAGTCTTTAACCGCTTCATCTGCCTTTCTCATGGCGGACTGATATTCAGCTTTGAGCTGTGGCTGAACCCGTGCACTGACGAGGTCGATCTCGGGCAGGGAAGTAAGATCTTCGGTGCTGCTAAAAACGCCGTGGAGCGCGTAAAAGTCGGCGGTGGGTATAGGGTCAAACTTGTGGTCGTGACAACGGGCGCAAACCACCGTGAGGCCCATGAGCCCCCTGGTGACCGCGTCGATGCGATCGTTGATGATTTCGTCGTTTCTTTTTAAAAAGCGCGGTCCGACAGTCAGGAAGCCGAGGGCTGCCCGCGCAGGATCATCCTGTTGGAGGTTCATCTGGTCGGCTGCGAGTTGCTCGCGAATAAACTGGTCGTAGGGCTTGTCCGAATTAAAGGCCGCTGTCACATAATCCCTGAAAGTCCAAGCAAAGGGATACCGGAGGTCTTGGGTTGGGAAAAAATCCTGAGTGTCTGCGTAGCGCGCCAGATCCAGCCAGTACCTGCCCCAGCGTTCTCCAAAGTGGGGTGAGGCGAGTAGCTCATCGATCTTAGCTTCGATGGCGGACGCGGGACCTTGATGAAACGCTTCATCGAACGCGGTTAAGTCGGCGTTGGTTGGAGGCAGCCCGGTGAGGTCAAAGTGAATGCGGCGGAGTAGCGTGCGTGCATCCGCCCGTGGCGATGGTTGCATTTTTGTATCGCGGAGCTTCTCAGCTACGAGGGCATCAATTGTCTGCGCCCCGTTTGAGAGCGATGCCTTCGATGCTTTTTTTATGGGCTGAAAAGACCAGTGGGTTGACGCCTTTTTGAACAACAACTCCCGGTTCCCCAAGGTGCCGCCTGCATCGGAGCTGCCGTTGGCTTTCGCTGGCCACGGTGCGCCCTGATCAATCCACGCCCGGAGGGTTGCGATGGTTTGTTCCGGGAGCTTTTCCTTTTTGGGCGGCATCTCCATTTCGGGTTCTAGATGAGCAGTGAATAGAACGAGGGGACTTTCAGCACTGTTACCCGGAACAATGGCAGGCCCATGCGAACTGCCGCCTTCGAGAGCGAGTGCGCGGGAGTCTAGCCGAAGACCGCCCTTCTGTTTGTCAGGTCCGTGGCACGAGACGCAGTGCTCTGCGAGTATTGGGTGAATATCTCCAAAATACTGAACCGGGCGGGTTACGGGTGCGGGTAGTCGAGTCTCGTCAGCGCCTGCGAGTTTACGCAGTGTTACGGCTGAGCCTGTGCACGTACACCAAAGTAAAAAAGCGATTGCGAGGCTCAAAAGTCTCTGGAGAGGTAGCTCAGTGGATCTGATCATCAGGTGGTGTTTTTTAAACGGGAGGTAATACCACTTGAACCACCCGAAAATCAGAATGAACTTAGACAGAAAATAGGTGCTTGGATCGAGTCGGTTGTTCGAGCTGCCTTTTTAGTCGAATCCTTCGCGAGGGCCGCTCTTCATCCGACGGGAGGTAGATCTCAAAGGGTGCTTGATCCTCCGGAGCATTGCGTGGGCGTTTTGGTGAGAGCTTGGCTTTCCGTGCTGCGCCCTTGCTGCGCCCTTGCTGCGGGTTTGATCTTTGTTTGAGGCCGCGCGGCTGCCCCGCTTTGGTGTCAGATAAAGAGCGGGTGGTTGGATGAAAAGCTGAGGAAGCTTGCGATTAATAAACCGGTGGTTTCTGCATCGCGTTCGGTGGTTTTAATCGTGAAAATAAGCGGTTTGCTGTGTTTAAGATTGGCTGCGCGTTTGGAAGTCAAGGGCTCAATTGTGATGATTTGCGTTCGCGACAAGGAGAGTGCCTGCGGCTTGGCTGCTTGTGCAGGGCGAGGGAAAGCGGGAGTGGTAGATAATTGAAGTTAAGGTATTTGCGAGTGAAAAGTTCCGGCGGGCGTCGGGTTCGTGCCTCTCCTGAGGGGCTTCGGTAGAGACGCGGTGTGAAAATCTTCTGCGATCTTGCGCTTAGGCGTCTTGACAAGACGGCGGAATTTCGCGAATCCCGATGTATGGCAAAGAAATCCACCCCAATCAAAGTCAGACAAACCAAAAGCCAGATTCTGGAGCAGATTGCTGCCAGTACTGAACTCAGCCGCAGACAGGTGTCTTCGGTGCTTGACGGTTTGTCTGATGTCATCGAAGCGCACATCAAGAAGAACGCTGTCGGCGTTTTCGTCCTCCCAGGTCTGATGAAGATCAGCACCGTGCGCAAACCCGCGACGAAGGCTCGCAAGGGCATCAACCCTTTCACCAAGGAAGAAGTGATGTTCAAGGCCAAGCCTGCTTCCACCGCAGTGCGGGTTCGTCCGCTGAAGAAGCTTAAGGATATGGTCGGCTAGTCGGCCGCAGTCCCTCCGATTCTTTCGAAAACGGCTTGCCCGTATCTAGCGCCGAGTTTGGGTCTTTGGACCTCCCCAATATCAGCCGAGCGAACTGCGTTCGCAGCTCTCGATTTTGGTTCAGGGAAAATTCGACGCAGATTGCGGGCAGGCCTTTTTTGTATTGGCTACGATCAGGGTGTAGAAATCGCACCGCCTTTTGTTTTCTACGCTTTCTGGGCTTTCTGGGCTTTCGACGCTTGAATGCAGGTGTGCACCCTAAGCCACGTCACAAATATGAACTGCTTCTTTTAGAGAGTTCAGGGGTTCAGGCTTTGCAGGGATGAATTCCTGAGCGACGTAACCTGTGTATCCGGTTTCCAGGATTGCTCTCATGATGGCTGGATAGTTGAGCTCCTGGGTTTCGTCGATTTCATGGCGGCCAGGGACTCCTCCGGTGTGGTAGTGTGCGAAGAAAGCGTGGTCTCTGCGGATCGTCGCGATCACGTCACCCTCCATGATTTGCATGTGGTAGATGTCATAGAGCAACTTGAAGTTGTCCGATCCAACCTGCTTGCAGAGCTCAACTCCCCAAGCGGTCTTGTCGCACATGTAGTCGCGGTGGTTTACCCGGCTGTTGAGGAGTTCCATCACAAGCACAACGCCTCGTTTTTCACACAGTGGCATCAGTCTTTTGAGACCTTCTGCGCAGTTTTTTAATCCGGTTTCGTCATCCATGCCCTCACGGTTGCCGGAGAAACAAATCAGGTTTTTAAATCCCGCTTCGGCGACTGCGTTGATCTGTGGTTCATAGGATTCCACAAGCAGGTTGTGGTGTTCTTTGCGGTTAAAAGCGCGGGTGATCCCGCCAAGGTCTTTGCCGTCCTTATCCTTTGTCGGTCTGACTTGCGCCATTGCGCAGGTTAGGTTGTGTTTTTTTAGTGTATGGAAATCCTCGTTGGTCAAGAGGTCGATGGCCGTGAGGCCGATTTGCTTGGCCGCCACGCAGAAATCTTCGAGAGCGATTTTTGGGTAACACCATTTGCAGGCGGAGTGGCGGATGCGGCCTTTAAGTCCCGATTCGTTTTCCGCAGCGCTTAGTCGCGTTTGGAGCAAAGAGGCCACGATGGCAACCGCGCTTGCAGCTGAATTTTTGAGCAGTGAGCGGCGGGAGCTTCGAGGAATTTTCATGCTTGAGTTTAGAACGGGGGATTATGTCAAAGCACGCCCTATTGAGAGTTGTGAGAGGAGTTTTATCCGCCTTCTTATTCGTCTCGGTTCTGTGCGTCACCGCATTTTGGAATGAGGGTTCACTGCAGCGGAGCGCGTGAACGGGCGTGCTGTTGGGTGCTGGTATGAACTACTGCCGGTTAGTCTGGCCAGTGCTCCGCATCAGTGTTGGCGTGTAGAGTGGAATGTCTCTTCCAATCGTGGAGAAGGGCGGTTACCTTACTCAGCTTTTTCGATGTCAAACTCAACGGATAGGGATGAATTTGAGCGGGGCCAGCGGCTTGTGAGCGATAGCGAGCCCGCGTTAGGGCTTGGTCTTGTGCTAAAGAAGGAGTTCGGCAGGGTGGAGGTTTTTTTTCCGGCTGCCAACGAGCATCGGCAGTATGCGCTCCGTTCTGCGCCTCTGAGGCGCGTTCGTTTCAAGGAGGGCGATGCCATCACTCTTCATACCGGTGAAAAGCGCCGTGTAGTTTCCGTCTCAGAGGTGCAGGCGCTGTTGGTCTATTGCACGGCTGAGGGGGAAGTTGAGGAGGCGCAGCTTGCCGACTCGATCAGCTTCAGCACACCAGAAGCGCGGTTGCTGGCGGGACAGACCGATGAAAGTCATTTGTTTGAATTGAGGCACGAAACGCTCCGGCGGCGGGCAAAGATTCTTGGTTCTCCGGTCCGCGGTTTTGTTGGGGGACGCGTCGACCTCATTCCTCATCAGATGTACATCGCGCGGCAGGTTGTGTCTGGGCTGTCGCCGCGAGCGTTGCTCGCCGACGAGGTCGGGCTCGGGAAGACGATCGAGGCGGGGCTGATTCTTCACCGGTTGCATTTGGCGGGGAGGGCGCGGAGGATTTTAGTGCTCGTGCCGGACCCTCTGGTGAACCAGTGGTTTGTTGAGCTGTGGAGGCGGTTCAATCTCCTTTTTAGCGTTTTTGATGCGGAGCGCTGCGAGTCAATTGAGGCCAATAATCCGGAAACTAATCCGTTTCTAGACAGCCAGCTTGTGATCGCGAGCATTTCATTCGCTTGTGGGGATCCGGCCCGCGCTGCGCAGTTGTGCGGGGCTGGCTGGGATCTTCTCATCGTAGACGAGGCGCATCACTTGAGATGGACTTCAAAAGAGGCAAGCGCTGAGTATTTGTTGGTGGAGTCGCTTGCCCGTGCGATTTCGGGCGTGCTGTTGTTGACGGCAACCCCTCAGCAGCTTGGCCCCGACGGGCATTTCGCAAGGCTGCGTCTTTTGGATCCGGAGAAGTATTCAGACCTGAAGTCCTTCAACGCGTCCGCTGCGCGGTATCAGGAAGTGGCGCATTTCATTGATGCGGTTTTGAGCGCAGACGTGCTGGATGCGGCAAAAGTTAAACAGTTTTCTAGTCGATCCAAGCGGGTCGCTGCGCATCTAAAGGAGATAGAGCAAGGTCATGAAGAGGCACGCGGATTGTTGGTTTCGGAGTTGTTGGATGCGTTTGGAATCGGTCGTGCGATGTACCGGAACACCCGCGCGGCGCTGCAGGGTTTTCCAAAGAGAATCGCTGTGCTCAAGGAACTCAACGGTGGCGATACTGAGAATGAAATCGTCGTAAAACTGCGTTGGTTGATTGAGCTTCTCCACTCACTTGGTGATGCCAAGGTGTTGTTGATTTGTACAAGCCGGGTGCTCGCCGAGCAGTTGGTTGAAAAGCTACTGCAGATTGTTCAGATTAAAGTTGCGCTCTTTCACGAGGGGTTGACTTTGCTGCAGCGCGATCGGAATGCGGCGTATTTTTCAGAGGTGGAAGGGGCGCGATTGTTGGTGTGTTCCGAGATAGGCAGTGAAGGCAGGAATTTTCAGTTTGCGCATCATTTAGTGTTGTTTGATTTGCCCGGCAACCCGGAGTTGCTTGAGCAGCGCATAGGTAGGTTGGATCGAATCGGACAGACGGAGGATGTTCGGATCTACGTGCCTTATTTTAAGGGGACAATCGGTGAGGTTTTGGCGCGGTGGTACCACGAGGGGCTTAATGCTTTTGAAAGCAGCGTGCATGGGGGCGGGGAAATATGGATCTCGCAGCACAGAGATTTGGAGAAGCTTGAGAAAAAGTTTAGCGCCGCTGGACTGCGTAAACTGCTCGCCGCTGCGGTGGAACTCCGTGAAGAAGTAGGAAGGCGCTTGGAGGAGGGTAACGACCGTCTGCTGGAATTGGCTTCATGCCGTGCAGATCTCGCCGAGGCAACTTTGGCTCAGGTGCGTGAATGCGACGAGGACCGAGAGTTTGAGGATTTTGCCCTTCGGTTGTTGGATTGCTGCGGCGTAGCAATCGAGAACCTAGAGAAGGCTGGGCGCGGTTATTTGTTTTCTCCGGGGCCGATGATGAGGGAGGCGTTGGGATCGCTGCCCCCGGAGGGCTTTTCCGCAACATTCAGCCGGAGGCGGGCGATGCAGCGTGAGGACGTGCGGTTCGTCACGATGGATCATCCCATTATTGGTGAGGCGATGGACTCGCTGCTTGGAGGGGAGAAGGGTAACGTGAGTTTTGTGATTTGGCCCGGCAGCGGTGCGGAATCAATCCTCTTGGAGGTTGTTGTAGTCATTGAATGTGTGGCGGAGGGTGCTTTGCACATGGACCGGTTCATGCCGCCAACTCCGGTTCGCGTGTTGGTCGACCCCGGATGTGAAGAGGTGAGCTCAACCGTCTCGTTTGAGCGGGCCGTGTTCGAAGAGGGTGATGTATTCCGCTTGCTCGACAGGGGGGCGGTTAAAAAGAAACTTCTGCCTGCGATGATCGAGAAGGTGAAAATGATCGCCGCTGAAAAAATGGGGCTTCTAGTGTCCGTGGCCCAGACGCAGATGGATGAGCAACTGAGGGCCGAGATTTTGCGTTCCGAGGAGCTGCGTGAGCTTCATCCAGACCGTCGCGCAGACGAGGTGGAGAAGTTGAAAGAGCGCGCACAGAAGATGCGCGACGCGTTGGCCGGTGCTCGCTTCCGGGTGGATTCAATGCGGTTGATTTGGCGGATGGCCTAGCCTTCAAACTGGGTCGATTGCCTTGAGCTCGTATTTTGGGCTCGAAGCGGAGTGTTGGTGACCCTTGAGTGCCAACGGCGTCCTATTTGCTTTTGTTTAAAATCTCCTTCACTTCCTCGATGGAGAGGAGACGCCCAACGGAGACCCCTCCAGCGGGACCGTTCCCGGGAGTGTAGGGTATTTTCTTTTTCTGCGCCTCCGGGCCTTCGTAAGTCTGGGTTAAGGAGGTGGGGGTTTTGGGAAGCGTCACAGAGGGCGTCTGCGGCGCGCGCGATTGATCGGTCTTGGAGAGGAAGGGTGAGGAGGCTGCCTCGTTTGCGTTTTCGAGCACAACGGATTTGTTGGAAAGGAACGGCTTGGAGCTGGCGGTGGCTGGGCCTGTAATGAATTCCGAGGAGGAGAAAGATTTTGCGTCGAAGGATCGGGCGAAGGTGGTGTTGGACTTCGCTTCAAATTTGGGAGTCAGGGAGTTCGGGGCGGCTGAGGTGGAGAATGACTTTCCTGTGTTAGGTGTTGTCCCGGACTTAAAGAGCGAAAGGTTGAAGGTCTTGTGTGGGTTGAGCTGGGTGGATGGAGTGGAGCCTTGGGAGATTTGTGCGTCCTTCGGTGAGCCGGCTTGGGCGGCTAAGGGGCACAGCAGTAGAAAGGCGGTCCAAAGGTGCTGAGAAGCTGCACGGACGGAGCGCGGAGTGGCGCGTCTCGGGTGGGGACTGCGATTTTGAGGGTGCAGACTTGCAGCCATAGGGGGATTTTGGCAGGAGGGCGGGATTGCCGCAAGAAGCGTTTCTGCGGGGGATTTCGGATATCCCTGAGGCCGAGGGGTATTTTTGGTGAAATACTTGAAAGAACGGGAGGATTCGGTTTGCCAAGTGAAAAATTCGGGGGCAGAATGATCTGGTATTAGTTGAGCAGAGCCTCGGCAACGGGGAGCTCTCAGAGAGCGAATAGCTTCTTTGGTTGCTTGAGATCCGATGACCGGAAACCTTACCGAATTCTTTGCTTGGCAGTTAATTGAGAAAACGGAATGGGTACCAAATTGTATGTCGGAAATCTTGCATTCACTATGACTGAGGGCGAACTGGAGGATTTATTCCGCCAGGTCGGTGATGTCTCTGAGGTGCAGATCATTTTCGATAAGTTCACGAACAAATCTCGCGGTTTCGCATTCGTGACCATGGCGACAGACGCCGCAGCAGCAGAAGCAGTAAATCGGTTCCATGGCCAAGCCGTGGAGGGCCGTCCTCTCACAGTCAATGAAGCACGTCCACGTGAAGCTCGCGGCCCAGGCGGCGGCGGCGGTGGTGGCGGTGGATTTGAGCGTCGCGGTGGTGGCGGCGGTGGTGGCGGAGGACCTCGTGGATTCGACCGTGGCGGTGGCCGCGGGGATCGCGGTGATCGAGGCGACCGTGGCGGCCGCGGAGATCGCGGTGGCCGCTTCTAGTTTACCTCTGTTTTACAGAGTGCGGATTCCAAATTTTTATGAGGAGTCGGCCTAGATAGCTCCTTAAGCAGCTTAAAAGTATGGCGGGATCTTCCGAAAGGAAGGTCCCGTTTTTTTGTTTCAATCGGCCACCGCTGCGCTGAGTGTTTATCAAACCAAACACAATTGTGATTTGGCCTTAGTCAGCTTTCCAATTAGATAAGTCCTGTTAATCTCACGCCTGTTTATGTCGCAAAGTATCATTGACCCGAGCCGCCTCGAGAAAATCGAGTTTTCTAACGATGAAATCGCCCGCTACTCACGGCACCTCATCATGCCCGAGGTCACCATGGAGGGGCAGAAGCGGCTCAAGGCCGCCAGCGTGCTATGCATTGGTACCGGCGGCCTCGGGTCGCCCATCGCCCTCTATCTTGCCGCCGCGGGAGTTGGGCGCCTAGGACTGGTGGACGGCGACACGGTTGATTTCTCCAACCTTCAACGCCAAATCCTCCACGGCACGAAGGATGTGGGGCGCAAAAAGCTCAACTCCGCGAGGGATCGGATCCGCGAGGTGAACCCGAATGTGCAGGTGGATTTGTACGACACTTTTTTCACAGCCGCCAATGCCCGCCAGATCGCGGAGCCTTACGATGTGATCATCGATGGAACGGACAATTTTCCTACACGGTATTGTTCCAACGACATTTCCGTGTTTTTGAAGAAGCCTAACGTCTACGGCTCGATTTTCCGTTTTGACGGCCAGTGCACCGTGTTTGCGCCGCATCTGGGCGGGCCGTGTTATCGCTGCATGTTTCCAGAGCCGCCGCCGCCGGGGATGGTCCCGAGTTGTGCTGAGGGCGGCGTTCTGGGGGTGTTGCCGGGCGTGATCGGAGTGCTTCAGGCGATCGAAGCGATCAAGCTTATCATGGGCATCGGCGAGTCGCTGATGGGGCGTCTGGTGCATTTCGACGCATTGAAGTTGAAGTTTCGTGAGTTCAAATTGCGGCGCGATCCGAAGTGCCCGGTGTGCGGGGATCATCCGACCATTACGGACTTGGTGGATTACGAGCAGTTCTGCGGGATCCCGCAGGCGCATGCGGCTGAGAAGGAGGAAGCGCTGGTGCCGACCCTTGGCGCGTTGGAATTGAAGGCGAAGTTTGAGCGTGGCGACAAGTTTGTGCTGCTGGATGTGCGCGAGGATTTTGAGCGAGATATATGCCGAATCGAAGGCTCGCGTTTTATACCGCTTGGGCAGCTGCCCTCCCGCATGAGCGAGTTGGATAGCGCGGATGAAATCGTGCTGCAGTGCAAGTCGGGAGTTCGTTCGGCGAGGGCGCTGAAGCTTTTGAGCGAGGCTGGGTTTGGCAAGCTGCTCAACCTCGAGGGCGGCATTCTCGCATGGGCTGAGCAGGTCGATCCTACGGTTCCAAAGTACTAGTCGTTTATGGCGAGTCTGGCTCCGGAATTTGTCGGTCTGCTGCGCTGTCCCGTCACGGGCCAGCGTTTGTCGATGGTTGTGGATCCGGGTTTCCAGAAATCTCCTGCCTTTGAATCGCTTCGGAGATCGGCGCAATGCTGGTTGCTGAGGGCTGACGGGCGGATGGCGTATCCTGTGCGAAATGGGTTGCCTGTTTTGTTGAAGGAAGAAGGAGTCGCATTGAGCGGAGACCCCGACAGCATTGCATTCATTGAGGCCGTTGACGCAACGGACGCGTGGCAGAAGAAAGATTAATTTGAAAATACTTTAAGAGCAGATGGGAAAAGACGACGGAATTTTTGAGTGGAAAAAGGGGCTGCGTTTGGACGCGATGAACCATCCCGCCATTGAGGAGGATGATTACAAAAAGTCTCTCAAGAACGCGCAGCTCAAGTTGCTGAACTATCAGCGCAGTCTCGCGGAATCCAACCGCAATTTGATCGTCCTCTTTGAAGGCCCAGACGCAGCGGGCAAGGGCGGCGCGATCAAGCGGTTGGTGGAGCGACTGGATCCCCGGATGCTGCGGGTGCACTCCGTTGTGAAGCCCACGCAGGAGGAGTACGCGCATCATTATATGTGGCGATTTTGGAGAAATCTTCCTCAGTACGGGCAGATCGCTGTGTTTGACCGGTCCTGGTACGGGCGGGTTCTGGTGGAGCGCGTTGAGGGGTTTGCTTCGGAGCGTGAATGGAAGAGGGCGTATCAGGAGATCACAGAGTTTGAGCGGATGCTGGTCGATGACGGCACGGTCTTTGTGAAGATTTACATGCACATTTCCAAGGATGAGCAGTTACTGCGTTTTAAGCGGCGCGAAAGTGATCCTTATAAGCATTGGAAAATCACCGATGAAGACTGGCGCAACCGCCGGAAGTGGGATGAACACAACGAGGCCGCGGAGGGTATGTTCGAAAAAACCTCAACTGACTTTGCGCAGTGGCGGATCTTGCCATCGAACTACAAGTGGCATGCGCGTGTGGAGGTGATCAGGACAGTGAACAGTGCGCTGGAGAATGCCGGAATCAAGAAGCTGAGCTGACGAATCGCTGATGAAAAACTTCTCCAAATCGTTGGGATGTCTCGCGGTGGGGCTCGCATTGACGGCTTGTGACAAGTTTACCGACGCCCGATATCACAACGGTCTTGTGGAGGCGGACAAACGGGTCCATGCGATGGATTACGAGGGCGCGTTGCGGGTGTACGAGTCTTTGATCGACGGTTCGCCGAAGACCGCGGAGGCACACTATCGGCTTGGGCACATTTATGCGGATCATCTGAAAGATCCGCTCGGGGCCCTTTATCACTTTACGCGCTATCTTGCGGTCGCGCCGGAGGGGCAGTTTGCAAAGGAGGCTCGCTCATATGAGCAGGAGGGGCAGATTCGGTTGATGAACCATCTGAGCAAGGGGGCTCCGTTGACGCAGGAGGAGGCGGCTCGGATTAAAAACGAGAATCTCGCGCTCAAGAAGACGCTTGCGGAATTGCGCGCGGTCAAAACGCCGCCAGCAGGTGCGGCGGTCGCTGGGAAGCCGGGTGATTTGACGCAGAAACCGATTCCCCCAGGGGCCCGCACTCATGTCGTTGCGAAGGGCGACACGCTCGCCTCAATCGCAACGAAGTTCTACAAGAATAAGGCCCGGGCGAAGGATATCCTGGACGCGAATTTCTACTCCGCTGATGCAGCGACCAAGTTGAAGATCGGTCAAACGCTCACGATTCCGTAAGTTGAAAACGAGCGCGGTCGGCTTTCCATTGAAGCGTTCAGGGAACGATGGGGAGGATCCGAACGCTTTTGCTCGAAGTTGAATCCAGATAGTAGCCGAATCCGCCTGTGGCGCTCGTTGAATTCAGTAGCACACCTGAGAAGGTTCGTCGTCTGGCAGGCTGTGTGGAAGTGTCGTTGAATACGCCGGAGAACGCTCCTGTAGCGGGGGCAAAGGAGAGAACGGGCTTGGCCGCACTTGTAGGTTGATCAAACACTGCAGTTGCGTTTCTCACGAGGCTGAAGTTGAACGGAGTTTCGTTGATCTTGAGTTGTCCGCGCGGGGACGTTGAAGCGAAAGGTTTCATCACTGTGTTCCGCGCGGGGGGAGTCCACGGGGTGATGGCAGTCGTGGTACTTACAATGGATCTATTTTTCAAGGGTGCGGTGGTGGAGGTTGTCTCCGGATGAATCCAAAGCAGATTGCTGAGTGCTGCGGTGTTGCTGTTTTTGTCCGAGAGTTCAACTGCGCCGCATGTGAGAGCAGTGGTGAAATTCTCCATGTAATTCGGCCAGAGCGACAGTTCAACATTAGGGAAGATGGTACGTTGGGCCTCTATGTCCGCACGAAGACTGTACGAGAAAAAAGGGAAAATATTTGCTCCGTGTTCCGAGCTGATAGTCCGGCTTGTTGTGTAGGGCGTGCCGTCTGCCATTTTTCCGTAAACAGATGATAGTCCCAAGCTAGGGTTTACACGCATCAAGAAGACGCTGTTGCCAACCATTGATGTCGTGTCATTTTGCCAGCCGACTGAGGGGATGAATGAAACTACCCGCGAAGGTTGTGCGCGCATGGTGTACTGCTGCGCCAATTTACTCTTGCTGGCTTTTCCGGGTGACTCTGAAAATCCGTAAACTAGCGGAATTTTGTCCTTAGTGGATAACTCAATACTTATCGCGTTTTCGTTGCTGTCTGCCGAGTACGCTTTCTGCAGCACAATATCCAGTAGTATGGGAGAAGCCGAGGTTACATCGATGGTTCCCGCCAGAACCGCCATTTTGATGTCATCCGACTTGATCAATGAACTGCCAATCACTGGCAAGGAGCCTGAAACTGCAAAGGCTGCCCTCCTCGCAAAGTATTCAACTACGCCGGAAATTGCGCCTGTGCTCAGAACGGAAACCTGGTACCTCCCAGCGATGGAAGAGCGGTCTGCAGGCCGTAGCAGGCCGCTGTGGGTGGTTGCCTTAAATTGGAATGGGTTGGAAGCATCATCCAGTCCGAGGACCCGTACGGATTGGATTGCAATGCGGTCTGTGGGTTGATCGGTTTTATGGGGAGTGTTGTTTATCGGATCACTGAGTTCACCCTCAGTAAGCTCCCGATCGTTATTTAGATCGCTGAAACCTGCTATCGCATTCGTTACGAAAGCCCGCTCCTCGTCTGTAAGCTCTTGATCCTGGTTTTTTCCCACGAGAGTTTTCCAGGTGGGCTCATCTCCATTGAAGGCCTTGATGATTATTTGTTTTTCGTTGTCATCAAAGATTCCGTTGTTGTTGAAATCAAGGGCAGTAGTGTCGCTTTTAAAAGTGGGTGCTTGTTTGATTTTTTCTAAAAACTCAGAACCGTATGTGAGCGTTCCAAATGAGGCGTGTACTCCGTCGAGATGACTGGCGTTTTCAAGCATCACAAAAAACTGGCTTCCCCCGGTGTCGCTCCTTTCCGAGTTATTTGAGTGTGCCATGGATAAAATACCGCGCACATGCTTGCGCTTCTCCCAGCTCGCATCGGACTGTTTGGCAAGTTCATCCGGAATCGTGTGTCCGGGTCCGCCCTGACCGAAAAACTTCACATTAGCATTGCTCCTGGTATTTGGGTCCCCAGCTTGAATCATAAAGCCTGGGACCAACCTGTGCGAGGCGGTTCCATCGTAAAACCTCGTGTTCGCCAAATGCTTGAAGTTTTGAACCGTTTTTGGCGCAAGATCCGGCCACAGTTCAAAGACCAATGTCCCAGTGTTGATGCTCGTGCTCTCGCCTGCGCCTATTTTGATCGAGATCACGGCATATTCGCGCACCGCTGCATCGCTCCTCGAGCCAAGGCCGAGGAGCATCGTGAGCACGAGCAAGAGGGCGCAGCGCTTCCAGATGGTTGGTCGATGGGGCATGATGCGGGAAGGGGGTGGAGAAGCTGGACGCACGGTCTGCGCGCCCCGCACAATCTTTCGGATGATAGCATCCAAACCCTTGAGTGAGTGACTAATTTTTCGGGGCGTCGAGGTTTTTGGAAAATGGGAGTCGCGGGTTGCGATTTCATCAGTGGGGCGTATGGCGGTTTTTTCTGAACTGGAAGTGCAGGCGCGGTGGTTTGCTGGTGAATTTGGGCGCATCTTTGAAAGCGTTGACGGGGAGGCTGTAGAGGTCGTTCAGTTCGGCGTGTGGAACCAATCGGCCGGACCGGACTTTACAG